>JABWCA010000162.1 GCA_013359345.1 Ignavibacteriaceae bacterium | reverse complement strand
CCGGGCATTGATTCTCTTTCATTTATATTCACAGGATAAACAGCCCTGAGGTTTTTATCTTCAAAAAACCTGTGGAAACCGGTCTGTGTGAAAGGACCGAACCTGTTTTCGGGCAACTGTCTTTTTATTTCACGGTACTCGTCATTTCCGTCGGGCTTAAGAATTCTTAATGCTCCGGTTCCCGTGAGCCTGTCAAGATTCTCTGCATAATCACCGGTTTTCAGCACGGTATCGCTGTTTTGCCATCTCACCATATAAAACAAAGACTTATATAGCAGCGGAACAAATACCGGTTTAAAGACCAGGTCGCTGAACTGGGGATCAGGCGGCGATGTAAAAAACAGAACTTTCCCTTTTCCCTGATTCTTCTCTCCCATAAAAACAGAATTATCCCGGAGGCTGATTATTCTCTTTCCGCCCGTAAATGAGCTGATCTTAAAATAACCGCTTACTGAGGGAGATTCAATTTCCTTTTTATTGCCTTTCTCAAACAATCCCTCAAACACGGGATGTGAAAAATCTGTCTCACCAAATCCTGTGAAGGGTTTCCCCTCTTTGTTGCCGGCAAAGCCCTCGGGCTGAGGCAGCCCCACAGATGCAAAGGCTTTCCTGAGATTTTCAGGTGTGACATCCCTGTCAGGAAATATTAATATCCCTCCGCCGTTATTCAGGTATTCCCTGAATGAAGAAAAATCAGTCAGGTTATTCCCCGCACTGAGAATCACCGCATCCGTTTTTTCAATATCTGCCGTAACTCCTGAAAAAGAGGATTTTGTAATCTGAAACAGGGGATTTTCCTGATCAAGCGTCAGCGCCAGATCCACAAACCTGAGATTTTCCTGTTTATCGGCATAAATGAGGGTTCTTATCTTCTCCGGAGTATAAAACGAAAGATAAGCCGAATTATCTTCAGGAATTTCATCATCATCAATCTTCAGTTCAACCACTGAAAATCCTGTTGTGCGGTTTGCAAATGTAAATTCGGTAAGAACACCGGCCCCTGCCTCAACTGACACAGTTTTCTGGGCAATTCTTTCACCGTTAACAAAAAGTGATAAAATTCTTCCTGAAATTTCTTCATCGCCCGGATTGCTTGTCCTTACCTTAACCGTTATCTGTGAATTTTTTTCAAATATCCTGTTTACAAATCCCGGCTCTGATAAATAAAGATTTTTTGATTTCACCGAGGGGAGATTAACCGTAATCAGTGTGATCCTTGATGTGTTGAATCCGTTAAAACTCATCACCTCTGCAGCATCAAACCCGCCCGATTTCTGAAAATCAGTGAACAGGTAGATATATTTGTTAAGGTTTGCCGTGCCATCAAGCAGCCTTATTCCCTCAAGAACGGCATTTGCGGTATTCCCCGGATATGATGAGATGCCGGATTCCTTAATCTGTTTCAGGAGCTCGGTTCTGTCTTTGGTCATTCTTAGCCCTGCCCCGGGTGATGCGGCCGTTAAAATAAGCGCTCCTTCATCCCCCTCCTTAAATCCGTTCACAATGCCGGCAGCAATCTCTTTTGCCTGATTGATCAGCGTGCCGTTTTCATTTTTCAGATTCATAGAGTAAGAATTATCTATTATAATAACGCCGGAGGCCTTTGCTGCGGGAGCAAAGCCGCTCAGGCTGAGGTTATCAACTGTGGGTCTTGAGAAAGCAAATACGACAAAGAGAATGATCAGAACACGAAGCACAAGAAGCAGCCATTGCTTCATTTTGATTCTTCTGATTTTCTGCTTCTGGAGTTCCTTTAAAAATATAAGAGTGCTGAATTCAATTTTTTTCAGCTTTTTTAGATTGAGCAGATGGATTATTACAGGTATTCCCGCTGCAAGAAGTCCGAAAAGAAATGCTGGATTTAAGAATGTCATAGAATATTAATTGAAAACGGTGTCCTGAATATAAACAGGACACCGCAATCAAAAAATGACAATTAGTTTTGCCCTTTGGCGATCAGGTTTAATGCGCTGCCGGCCTTAAACCATTCAAACTGCCTCTCATTCATGGTATGATTAAGCAGAATCTCATCAGTATAACCTTCTGTATGCTTAACAACCAGGGTAAGCTGTTTTGAGGGATCAAAGTTTTTGAGTCCTCTGATGCTCAGTCTGTCTCTTTCCTGTATCTTGTCATAATCAGCAGGATCGGCAAATGTTAACGGCAGCATTCCCTGCTTTTTAAGATTGGTTTCGTGAATACGGGCAAAGCTTTTTACTATTATCACCTTACCGCCAAGATGCCTTGGTTCAAGTGCTGCATGTTCACGGCTTGAACCCTCACCATAGTTCTCATCGCCCACAACAACCCAGCCCTGATTTAAGGCTTTATAGTCTCTTGCCACATCAGGTACTGATTTGATTTCATCCGTGAAAATGTTTTTGGTTTTTCCCGGTTCATTTGTGAATGCGTTGAAAGCGCCAAGGAACATATTGTTTGATATGTTATCAAGGTGACCTCTGTATTTAAGCCAGGGTCCGGCTGCAGAAATATGATCTGTGGTGCATTTCCCTTTGACTTTTATGAGGAGCACAAGATCTTCATAATCTTCGCCATCCCATGCGGCAAACGGCTCAAGAAGCTGAAGCCTGTCGCTTGCCGGGCTTACTTTAACATCAATTGAGCTTCCGTCGGCTGCGGGTTCAATAAGACCGCTTTCGCCTTTATCAAAACCCTTTGAGGGCAGTTCATCGCCCGTGGGGGGATCAAGCTTTACCTTCTCTCCTTTTTCATTCACCAGCTCATCAGTAAGGGGGTTGAATGAAAGCCTGCCTGAGATAGAAAGGGCGGTCACTATCTCGGGACTTGCAACAAATGCGAGAGTCTCAGGGTTGCCGTCATTTCTCTTGGCAAAATTTCTGTTGAATGAAGTTACAATAGTGTTTTTCTCACCGGTCTGGATATCCATTCTTTTCCACATGCCTATGCAAGGTCCGCAGGCATTGGCAAGAATGACACCGCCCATATCTGTGAGTGTTTTAAGCTGGCCATCGCGTTCAATGGTGGCTCTCACCTGCTCTGAGCCGGGGGTTATAGTAAACTGTGCCTTTGATTTCAGCCCTTTTGCAAGCGCCTGCTTTGCAATGTTGGCGGAGCGGTCAATATCTTCATAGCTTGAGTTTGTGCAGCTTCCTATAAGAGCCACGCTTATTTTATCGGGATAACCCTTTGTCTCAACGGCTTCTTTGATTTTTGATATCGGCCAGGCCAGATCGGGAGTCATCGGGCCGTTGATGTGAGGTTCAAGGGCATCAAGATCTATTTCAATTATCTTGTCATAATACTTTTCAGGATTGACAAATACGTCAGCATCGGCGCAGAGTTCATTTCTTACTGCATTTGCTGCTGCGGCAACATCAGCCCTGTCTGTTGAAAGGAGATAAGCCTCCATCTTTTCATCATACGGGAAAATGGAAGTGGTTGCCCCTATTTCGGCACCCATATTGCAGATGGTTCCTTTTCCGGTGCATGAAATTGATTTTGTGCCGTCGCCGAAATATTCCACAATGAAGCCCGTGCCCCCTTTAACAGTTAATATTCCTGCAAGTTTCAGGATCACGTCTTTAGGCGAGGTCCATCCGTTAAGCTTTCCTTTCAGATGCACGCCTATAAGTTTTGGCCATTTGAGCTCCCAGGGCATTCCTGCCATAACATCAACGGCATCTGCACCGCCCACACCTATTGCCACCATGCCAAGTCCGCCGGCGTTGGGGGTGTGCGAATCTGTTCCAATCATCATCCCGCCGGGGAACGCATAATTTTCAAGAACCACCTGATGTATTATTCCGGCGCCGGGTTTCCAGAACCCGATTCCGTATTTTTTGCTCACGCTTTCAAGAAAGTCATACACTTCCTTGTTTTCTGTCTGGGCTCTGTTAAGATCTGCTTCGGCTCCAACCTGGGCCTGAATCAGATGGTCACAATGAACAGTTGAAGGTACGGCGGTTGTCTTTTTACCGGCCGACATAAACTGAAGAAGTGCCATCTGTGCTGTTGCATCCTGCATGGCAACACGGTCGGGAGATAAATCTGCATATTCTTTCCCCCTTTCAATCTCCTTGGAAATTCCGTCCCAGAGGTGGGAGTAGAGAATTTTTTCGGTGTACGTCAAAGGGCGGCCCAGAACTTCTCTGGCTTTCTCTGCCTTTGCCGCAAAATCCGAATAAACTTTTTTAATCATGTCAATATTCGCGGTCATTATATCTCCGGTTTGTCTTAAATCAAACGACATTATTTTATTTTTTTGCAATTTGTAAATATAAATAAAATTTAAGACTTAAATTTTTTACGGATCATTTTAATCACTGCATTACTGATGATATTAAAAAGAGAAAAAGACGAATTCACTCCATACCTCAGCGATGCCTCAAACTTTACCGGCAACTGCTCAGAACTGTATATCCTGGAACATTTTACAGAGATTCCCGGCATTCTTGCTTATGCTGCCAGAAAACATAAACACGTAACTGTATGCGGAAACCGCACGGGTCTTACCGGCTCGGCCATACCCGAATCAGGCATAGTGGTTTCCACAGAAAAGCTCAACCGCATAATTAATATCGATCCTGATCAGATGACTGCCGTTGTTGAACCCGGCGTTATCTTATCTGATTTTATCGGGGTTATTGAGAGCCTCGGGCTCTATTATCCCCCTGATCCCACAGAAGGTTCTGCTTTTATAGGGGGTACAGTTGCAACAAACGCCTCCGGTGCAAAAAGCTTCAAATACGGCTCCACCAGAAAATTTGTTCTTGCGCTTGATGTGGTGCTGCCCGATGGTGATACCATCACGATAAACCGCGGTGAAATTTTTGCGGGTGAAAACGGATTTAGTTTCAGAACCGACCGCGGCCGCCTGATCTCAATCCCGTTTACACGTTTTTCATTTCCGTCAGTTAAAAATGCCGCGGGGTATTATTACCACCCCGGCTCAGATCTGATTGATCTTTTTATCGGGAGCGAAGGCACTCTGGGAATAATCACCAGAATAAAGCTTAAACTCCTTAAAAAGCCCGCAAGTCTGTTTTCGTGTTTCACTTTTTTTGATGACACTGCCCGGGCATTCGATTTCATGGACGAAACCAGAGCTCTCTCAAGAGGTGAGGGCTTAACAGATTTCAGGGCGATAGAATATTTTGATGCCAAATCACTCTCTCTTCTGGCTGAGCGCCACCCCAATCTTCCTTCAGGCAAGGCGGCCGGAGTCTGGTTTGAACAGGAAACCAAAGCTGATGATGACCCCGTTCTTGAAGAAATTTACTCCCTTCTTGAAAAGCACGGAGCCGATCTTGATAAGACCTGGGCTTCGGGTGATGTGAATGAGATAAGAAAGATCTCTTCAATCAGGCATGAGGTTTCTTATGCGGTCAATGAATACATAGCTTCAAAGGGACTCCGCAAGCTCGGAACAGATACAGCGGTTCCGCCTGAAAACTTCAGGGAGTTTTATCAGTTCTCAAAGGATATGATTGAAAAATCGGGGCTGCAGTATGTTATATACGGTCACTTCGGCGACTGCCACATGCATCTCAATATGCTCCCGAAAAACACGATGGAATTTAACGAGGGGCGTAATTATTATGCCCGCATCTGCATGAAAGCAGTTCAGCTTGGCGGCACAGTATCGGCAGAGCATGGTATAGGTAAAATAAAGAGGGAGATATTCAAACTGATGTATGATGAAACACACATACTGGATATGGCGCGCATAAAAAAAACGCTCGATCCACACTGCCTGCTCGGGGTGAATAACATATTTGATCATTCATGGCTTGCCATGATTAACCCTTAAGCAGGAAAATACCGGCAACAATTATTGCTGTTGCGAGAGCCTTTTTAAGCAGATTGCTCTCGTGAAATATTTTACCTCCTATTATCGTTGCAAATAACACCGATAGGCGCTTGATTGCCAGCACCAGCGCAACTGAAGCTGCCAGACGTGTTGCTTCAATCTGTGTGTACCTGTAACCCACGGTTATCACTGCGATCACAAAACAGAACAGAAGCAGCTTTTTTGTTATTCCGTGATTAAACAGGCTGAAATCCGCACTGCCCCCCCTGCGCCTTACTCGCAGCTCACGTACATAATAAACAGCAAGAAAAAGAACAGCAAAGAACAGATGCTGAAATGCGAGAAATGCATTCACAGGGAGTTTGTGCTGCTTTAGCAGATATTTGTCAAGAATTGCAGAAACTGAGAACAGTGCCAGCGCTGCAAGTATAAAATGATGCCTTTCTGATCTGATAAACACCTTAAAAGGATCAAGGAGCTTTTTTTCTTTGACCTGCATCTCCAGAATGTAAGTGCCCGCCAGAAGGCAAAGCAGACCGCCGGCTTCAAATCCGCCCAGCTTTTCCCCTAAAAATAGAAAAGCGAATATTGCCACAAAGCCCGGTGTGATTGCAAGCAGCGGCAGCGCGCCGCTGAGTTCCATGCTTTTGATTGACTTCATAACGTAAAGAAATGCAAGTCCGTTAAGCATACTTTTGAGAAAGAGCACTGCCAGTGAGTCAGCGCGGAGTGTTGCATAACTGACCATCACAAAGAAAGGGATACTGAGCACAAGGGCAAAAAGTGAATTGATTAGAGCAAACTTTAACGGATCCATATCAAACAACACTTTTTTCTGAAGTATTGCCGCTGCAGCTGAGAAGAGTGCGGAGATCACCGCAAGTGTTATCCAGTCCATTATTCGGCTTCCATATTTTCTTTGATTTTCTGAATGGTAAGAGGGGCTGAGCCTTCAAAATGATTATTTACGTTCACATATATATCGGTTTCTCTCTCTTTAAGAAAACGGAGCAGCCTCACGAGCTGTGCTATGACCGAGTCTTTTGGTTCGACAATTGTATTCCAGATGTTGTTTGTTTTTTGTTCGATCCCAGACCTGTCGGGGCCATGAAGCCTTAATACTATATCAGTTTCAATGCCCGGAAGATAATTGTATATGTATTCGGTGACAGGGGGCATATAATATCCTTCCAGAAACACCGGAATTATCTTTTCCCCTGCAAGAAAATCGAAAAATCTGCGGTTGAGGTAATTCGGGTTCCTTATTTCAATCCCTATTTTGTACCTCCGGTCAATGTTTTTCACAAATTCATAAACCAGGGCCTGAAATTCCTCCTGTGATCTCATCTTCTGCTTGTTCAGATATTCAAACTGATAGATTATCACTCCGGCCTTTTCACCCAGTGGATCAATGCTCCTGAAAAATTTCTCATTAAGCTCAGGTGAAAGAAAGTAAGGATTAACGGTCAGTTCTTTGCTCCCCGATCTGTTATAATAGTGAGTGAGGGTTAATGAGTTAGGGGCTTTAATGGTAAACCGGAAGTTCTGATCAACCGACTCTGCATATTCTTTAACCGTTGCGGCCGCCGGGAGCTTTGGGGGTGCGTCATTAAAAAGGGACCAGAACCACTGATCAACTTCAACCGTGTTGAATGATTTTGAATAGCCGATAAGGTGATTTTCTTCAAATCCTGAATAAACTATCCCCGTCCAGCTGTCATATTTCCAGCTGCACGTGCCAAATCTCACCATCCGTAATCCTCAGAGTGTTTTTTATATGTTGTAATCAAAAAATTTATTTTAATATTGAATCCTAAAATTAGAAAAATAGAGATGAAAAAAATAATCAGGCTTGATTCGGCTTCCCGTGTTTTCATTGTGATAACAGGAATATTCTGTCTGGGAATCATTCTGAAGGAACTGCAGTCAATACTTCTCCCGTTCGTGATTGCTTACTTCTTCTTTTTTGCATTCACCCCCATGAATGAAAATCTTCACAAATACAAGGTCCCTAAGTTTCTGGCCACCCTTCTCAATATTTTTGTGCTGCTTCTTATTTCTTACCTTGTCTCAAGTTTCTTTATTGACAGTCTGATGAAATTCACCGGCAACTCTGATTACTATATCAAAAAGCTGGATAAAATCATCATCAGCATTGCAAAGGATATGAAAGTGAGCGGTTCCGATCTTAAAGATTTTTCGATTCAGACACTCATCAGCAAAATTGATTACGGCAGCCTTGCAGGCGGTATAATTTCACCCACATTCAGTCTGCTGGGGAGTGTGCTGCTTATGATCTTTTTTCTCATCTTTATAACCTCGGGGCACTCTTCTGTATACAAGGCGATTGAACGGACTTACCTTGAGCGATTCAGCACACTCAGCCTTAAAAAGATGCAGAGGCAGATGGGTAAAATTCAGAACGGCGATGCTTTGTCTGAAAATGAGGCTCAGGAAATTGAGTCTATTAAAAAATCGGCTCTGGATAAACTGCACAAAACATTTCAGTCAATTCCCGAACAGATACAAAAGTATCTCCTTACAAAAGTGCTGCTTAATGCAGGTGCCGGACTTACAATTGGTATCATGCTTGCTGTTTTAGGAATCGATTTCGCCCAGATCTGGGGATTCTCAATTTTCTTCCTGAATTTTATCCCGACAATCGGCTCTGCAATTGCATTGGCGCTCCCTGTTCTGATGACTCTTATTCAGACCGAATCTGTCAGCTTTGCACTTCTAATACTTGGTCTTATAGCCGGGCTGCAGACTGTATTCTTCAATGTGCTTGAGCCAATGATCCTGGGCAAGAGGCTGAATCTTAACCCGATAATAATTCTGCTGTCTGTTTTAATCTGGGGTTACTTATGGGGGATCGTCGGTATGCTTCTTGCAGTTCCTATCACTGCTGTGATTAAAATTGTGATTTCCAATTTTAACTCACCAAACATGAAGTTTATCTCAGACCTTATGGATGATCAGTAATTTTCTGATTATTTAAAGCTGAGAAACCCTGCCACGGTAAGTTTATCTCCGGGCTCCTCTTTCTCAGGAACAATCCTAATCTGATACCACATTGCATAAAAAAAACTTACTGCCGGGAAAAAACCTCCCGGCAAGTAAGTTCGTTATAATAATCAGAATATTGCGTGCCATCCGTTTGTGCTGCCGTTTCAATCATCCAATCACTCACCAAATGACTCTTACTCACCGGCTAATCATTACTCTGAATTCAAAACTCAAAACTAATGCACGCGCGCTTTCCGTTTATGCTGTCTGCCCAATCATCCAATCTCCGCCGAGGCGGACAATCATCCAATCACTCACCAAATGGCTCTTACTCACCGGCAAATCATAACTCAGAATTCATAACTCAAAACTAATGCACGCGCGCTTTCCGTTTATGCTGTCTGCCCAATCACTCAATCAAAACAATCATCCAATCTATTAACAATTGATACTGGCTCACCGGCAAATCATAACTCATAACTAATGGGGATCTCTCTCCGTTTGTGCTGCTGATGATGACACTGTTGCACACTGTTATGTTAAAAGTCAAGTCACCCGAGCCAAAAAAAAGAAATAAGCTGCTTTTTTCGCTATAAAACCCATACAGTCTTTGAAAAA
>JABWCA010000446.1 GCA_013359345.1 Ignavibacteriaceae bacterium | reverse complement strand
GTTTAATAAAAGGAGCATTGTGACCGAATAGATGCGGACCCCAGCTCCCTATGTAATCAATATACTCGTTTCCGTCAGCATCGTAAATTTTTGATCCGTTCCCCGATTTCATAAAAACAGGGTTTCCGCCAACAGATTTGAAAGCCCTTACCGGCGAATTAACCCCGCCGGGAATATATTTTTTAGCTTCGTCAAATAAAATTTCGCTTTTTCTGATATTCATCCGTAATTCTCTTTTAGTGTTTATCTATATATCTGGCAATATCCTTTGCAAAATATGTAAGCACCATATCTGCGCCGGCCCGTTTAATTGCCGTGAAAGCTTCAATCATCACCCTTTCTTCATCTATCCAGCCGTTGGCACCGGCTGCTTTGATCATAGCATACTCACCGCTTACCTGATACGCTGCAAGAGGGACATTTGTCATCTGCTTTACCTGATGAATGATATCGAGATAGGCTCCTGCAGGTTTAACCATAAGTATATCAGCACCCTCTTCAAGATCACTGAGAGCTTCTTTCAGTGCCTCCCTGGTATTGGCTATGTCCATCTGATGTGAACGCCTGTCACCAAATGCCGGCGTTGAATCTGCTGCATCCCTGAACGGTCCGTAAAAACCTGAAGCATATTTAACTGCATAGCTCAGAACCGGGATGTTCTTAAAGCCTGCCTCATCCAGCCCTCTCCTGATTGCACCTATTCTGCCATCCATCATATCAGAAGGAGCAATTACATCAGCACCTGCTCCGGCGTGTGAAACTGCCTCTTTCACAAGCAGATCAACGGTTTCGTCATTAAGAATTTCATCCCCTCTGAGCACACCGCAGTGTCCGTGCGAAGTGTATTCGCATAGGCAGACATCAGTTATAACGAGAAGATTTTTAACTTCCTTTTTAATCGCTCTTATTGCTCTTTGAATAATGCCGTTATCATCATAAGCATCGCTTCCGGTTTCATCTTTATGCTCCGGAATGCCAAAAAGTATGACTGCAGGTATGCCAAGCGAGGCAACTTCCTTACACTCTTCAACAAGCTTATCCATTGAAAGATTAAATACTCCGGGCATCGATCTTACTTCCTTTTTAACATTTTCTCCCGGAACAACAAAAAGCGGATAAATGAGATCATTTTTGGATATGAGTGTTTCTCTCACAAGGTCCCTTACCAGAGGGTTATATCTTAGTCTTCTGAATCTTTGCAGAGGATAACTGGACATTTTTTCACCGTTATTTTATAAAATAATCAAATAACTAATTTAAAGAAATTACAGGTATAATGGGAGTGGAAAATTTTGTCAGAGGTTATTCAAACAGTATAATAAAAAGGTTAAAAGAAGGGAATTCAAAAGTAAGAGATTAAATAATGTTAAGTGCAGTTAATATAATGCCTTGTATTGGCTGATATTCATTTTATCTGTTGCCGCCGGTTTAATATTGCAACCGGGTTGAACCGATGGAATGGAATCCTGCCAAAATACCAGGTTTTGACCGCATTAATCACACGCCAGGATTTAGGTTTTCTTATGTGTTTAAGACCAAGAGGTTTCCTCGGGTTTAGTGATCGTTGACTG
>JABWCA010000445.1 GCA_013359345.1 Ignavibacteriaceae bacterium | reverse complement strand
CCCCAATGCCAGTGAGCGGGTTCCCGTTTGTGTCAGGTAAGCAGGGTTATGCAATTACCCTGGGTGTTGATACAGTTTATTGTGCTGTTGACAATGAAATATATTACTTTCCTCTCTCAGGTTCGAGCTGGAGTACCGGATACGTTTATCCGAACGGAACAAGAATTAATTTCCTCTATTTTGATGAACTGCTTGCAGGAACTTCACTGGGTCTTTACGGACATTATGGTACAGGTCCAACAGCCGTTCATGAGTGGGGAGGGGAAGCAGTGATGAACTACTCCCTGGAGCAGAATTACCCGAACCCGTTTAATCCGGAAACGGTTATCGGTTTCAGGATTAACAGATATTCACATGTCAGACTTAGCGTTTACAATATGGCCGGTGAATCAGTGAGTGAGCTTGTAAATGAAGATCTTTCAGCCGGTGTTTACAGTATCAGATTTAACGGAGCTGAGTTGCCCTCAGGTGTATATTTCTACAAACTGACAACTGAAACAGGTTTGATTACCCGCAAAATGCTTCTCATTAAATAATTAAAATGTATTCTTAGTTCCGAAGGCGGTGATCCCCTGATACACCGCCTTTCTTAAAAATCAGCTCCTTTTTTCAGTGCTCAATACCGCCGGCAAACCCTGATAATCAGGTGCAAAACTGAATAATCGAATTTTTTTTCAGGCTTTATAAATCTCATGATTTGACTTGTTTCTTTAAAAGTATTGTCTTATTATCAAAAAAACTCTGAGCCGCAGAGGTTTTGAAGAATGGAACAATGAAAGGAACAATTATGAAAGCACCACCCCAGCTTGTTTTCTATAATAAAAATCATATTAATATGATCCCTCAGCTTAATGTTTTATCCGTTAAAACCCGTGATGAAATAAGAGCCGCTGCCGAAGTGTTCCCGTTCAGAGTGAATAATTATGTATTAGAAAATCTGATAAACTGGGAAAACGTGCCAAATGATCCTGTGTTCAGACTTACATTCCCCATGCGTGAGATGCTTTATGACCATGAATTTGAGAAATTAGATCATGCAATTAAATCAGGTAAATCACGCGAACAGGTTAAAAGGATAGTATCAGAGATCAGGAACAGACTGAATCCTCACCCCGCAGAGCAGCTTACAATGAATGTGCCATATCTTGAAGGTCAGAAAGTTGAAGGTCTTCAGCATAAGTACAAAGAAACCTGCCTGATTTTCCCCTCAGAGGGGCAGACCTGCCAAAGTTACTGCACATTCTGCTTCAGATGGGCTCAGTTTACAGGCGACCTTGAATTAAAATTTGCAGTTCGCGAAATGAACAGGTTCCTTAAATACATTAAACAGCATAAGGAAATAACCAATGTGCTTATAACCGGCGGTGATCCTATGATTATGAAGGCTGATAAACTTGCCAGATACATTCTTCCGCTGCTTGAGCCTGAATTTGATCATGTGAAAGTTATAAGGATAGGCACAAAATCACTGTCATACTGGCCCTGGAGGTTTATAAGTGATCCTGACTCTGAAGATTTACTCGCTCTGTTTTCCAAAGTGATTAAAAAAGGTAAACATCTCTCGGTAATGGCA
>JABWCA010000444.1 GCA_013359345.1 Ignavibacteriaceae bacterium | reverse complement strand
GAGTTCAGCAGCCGTTATGAAAATCCCAGAGAGATGGCAGATATAAACGTCACATCCGACTACAAGAAGATTGCCAATATTCTCGGGCTTCTTTCTGCTGAAGATTCCGGTTACATTATTACCGAAGTGCTGAATAATGAGACAATCACAGAAAGATTAACATTTCAGTTTAACTTTGAACTCCCATACGGAAAACAGCAGGCTGTATCATTGCTTTTTTATAACGGACTGCTTACAATAGATTCAGTAAAGTTTAACAGTTATCGTTTCGTGATCCCGAATTATGTAATTAAAACGATGTACTGGGAATATTTCAGGTATCTGAATGAGACACAGAGTAATATCAGATACGATAACCAGAAGATTGATGATGCAGTGATAGAAATGTCTGAGACAGGCAGCGTTGATAAACTGGTTCAGTATGTTCAGAGTGTGATGAAACAGCTCTCAAACAGGGATATTGAAAACTTCACGGAAAAATCACTCAAGATGATATTCATGACTCTGCTTACCGGCACACCTGCGTACTATGTGAAAAGTGAGACTGAACTGCAATCGGGGTATGCGGATCTGGTGCTCAGGAGAACGAAGATTAATCCCGGAAAACATGATTTCCTTATTGAGCTTAAGTATATCAAACAGAAAGAACTGCATAAACTTGATGAGTTTCGTGAATCAGGCTTAAATCAGCTTAAGAGTTACCGGGCGGCTTTTGCTGTGGAGGAGCAGAAAGACCTTAAGGCATACCTTGTTATTTTCTTCAACAGGTATGAGTTTGTGCTGATGGAAGTCTGAGTGTTTGTTATCATTATTTTCTCTGACGAGAACTTTTGTTTTCATTCTGAACGATCCGTTCTTTTTTGAGCGCCGGCAAAGCAGAGGAAATAATTTATTTATATTTAACTGAAGATTAATAACTTTTACACGAAGAGTGATGCTTAAAAAACGACTTCCCTCAAAGACATCCAATTATGCAGATCTGATAGAAAGCGGTATGTACTATGTTGACAAGACAGCATTTATACAAACACTTGAATCTATCAGTGATAAGTATCTCTTTTTTCTGAGACCAAGAAGGTTCGGGAAGTCACTGACCATCTCAATGCTTGAACATTATTATGGTGTGCAGTACAAAGAGAAATTTGATGCATTGTTTGGCGGGTGTTTTATCGGGAGGAAAGAAAACTCAACTCAACTCAGAAATGAATACCGGATTCTTAAGTTCAATTTCAGCGGAATAAGAACAGACTCTGAAGATGAGATATTCAGACAATTTAATGGTGAAATTGAAGGTGCCCTTGATTTATTCATGAGTGAATATAACCTGTTTGATGACGATGAGAGATCGGAGATATTCAGGGAGGCTGATCCCGTTTATACTCTTCGTTCATTCTTATTCAAATATCAAAGCAGATATCAGGGTCAGAAAATCTATTTAGTGATAGATGAATATGACCATTTCACCAATGAACTTTTTTCATTCAATACAGAGCATTTTAAGGAAATTGTCACCGGAAACGGTTGGGTGAGAAAATTTTACGAAGTAATAAAAATGTTCATGGGGCAGGGAGTGATT
>JABWCA010000161.1 GCA_013359345.1 Ignavibacteriaceae bacterium | reverse complement strand
AAAGCTGAAGCCGGAGTGATAGCATTTGATATGTGGAGATTCGGATTTTACAGAGAAAGCGGATATGGTTATAACCTCGGTCAGGTTTCAATTATTCCTTTCAAGGGTTCTTCATTCACCTGGACAAGAGGAAATGCAGACACTTTAACAACTCCCGCCGCCGACAGACAGATCACTGATCTGTTTTATGATACATTCAGATTTGGTCAGAACACGGAAGCCGGTGTGAGTGTGAGAGTGAATAATCTGGTTGAAGTAAGAGCATCTTATGACAGAGGCATGGTTTTCCCGAGACATATGTTCTGGTACTGGGCAGGAAGCGCTATCATTGAAGAAGCGGCTCTTGGCCTGGCAGATACATTTATAAAGAGAGTATACTGGAGTTCGCCTTCAGCAGCGCCTATTGTTGATTTTCTTCTGAAGAATGCAATCAGTATTGCGGCTTATGAATTAAGAAAAGACAAGATGAATTATCCTTTTGATACTGCCGCCCCACTTATGACTGAACAGTATAAACTTTCACTGCAATTTGTTTTTTAATATCGGTTAGATCCGGTTGATTGGTACAAAAAAGGCTGCCTTGTGCAGTCTTTTTTGTTTTAAAGCCGGGATCAGGCGGAATTCCGGACGGATCCTATCGGAACAGGATTACTCACTTCATAATGTTTAGGATTAGAGTTCCGGGATAAAGTCAGCTTAACCGTTTCATGTGCAGATTAACCCGCCTCTTTTTCTTACCTTTGTTTCTGAGTTTTATGTTTTTGTTTGGTGACAGCGTTTCAGTGCATACAGCGGGGAATTGGCAGTGAAACAGCACAAGTTATTATATGAGATTGTGGTTGATTAAGGGAAACAACTTTCATGTTATTTCTTTTAACACAGGGAATTGTAAAAAAAAGCAAGCTAAAGCTTGCTGTACCAAACACTGATAAAAGCGTCGTGGTCAGGATCGGGAGGTTTAGTAAAACAAACTTCAGGTTATTTCTCTCAGCTCAGGGAAGTGTAAAAAAGCAAGCTAAAGCTTGCTGTCCCAAACACTGACAAAATCATTGTGGTCAGGAACAGGAGTTCCGGTAAAACAACCTTCAGGTTGTTTCTACAATTTCCGCTAATAAAAAATAAATATGCATAGGTCTGTTTACTAATTCATAACGAACCATAAATAAAGACTTAACGCATGAAATGAACCGATAAAATTGTACATCGGTTAAACTTTATTATACAGCAACGTAATAAAAATAACAGCGCCCTATAAAAAACAATAAGTTATAAATGAAACTATCTGAAATTACACAAAAATTTTCTGAGAACAAGGCTGAACTCTTCTGGTTCCTCCAGGGACAGGCATTTGTCTTCATTCTGAATATTGCAATGATCAAGATAATTTCACAGGCAGGCACTGAGGTTTACGGAAACTATGTTCTCGTGCTGACTATCTCCGCATTTGCATCACAGATACTTTTCGGCCCGTTCCAGCAGGGATTCATCCGCAAATATTTCGATTATGAAAAGACACTTCCTGTTTTCAATAACACTATTGTGGTTTTTCTTAACCGCGCTCTTATGGCTGTGCTGATTTCGGCTGCTCTTGTTCTGCTGATCAGCAAAGCAGCCCCGGCAAACTCATTTTACACTCTTCTTTTTTTCGGACTTATCTTCACAGCCGCACAGAAATTCACTGAGTTTTTTAACGGAATACTGAATGCGGCACGCAAGCGAAAGGAAAATTCTGTTCTTCAGACCGGGGAGAAAATTGTGATCACCGCCCTCCTGCTCGGAGCGCTTTATTTTTCGCAGATGACTTTTCTTGTAATAATATTTATATTTTCAGTGATCAATTTTCTTTCGGGTTCACTTAAGCTCAGGATTCTCGGCATCAGGGAAAAATCAGGTTTCAGATTCAGCGGCGAGGAGAAGATACTCATCACAGATATTGTTAAGTACTCAGCTCCGTTTATCATCTGGGGTGCTGCCGGATGGCTCCAGCTGAACAGCGAAAAGTGGATTGTTAACGGACTCCTCTCACTTGATGATGTGGCATATTACGGAATCATGATTTCTCTCGTGAATGCATTTATTGCGGTGCCTTCAAATATCATTTCGGAGTTTTTTACACCGCTGATTTTCAAGAATTTCTCCGGAGAAAATCCCGACATAAAAAAGGGTCGTTTTTATATAATGATCACAACTCTTACAGTAATGATCCTGGGTTTTGGCGCCGGAGTGTTATTCATATTTACCGGTGAATTCTTTATAACGCTGATAAGCAACAAATCTTACACGCTTCAGGCGGCATACTTGGCACCGATTGCTTTCGGTAATGCACTGTTTTATGCGGGTCAGACACTGGCGCTGAAGGGACTCGCACTTAACCGCCCCGGAATCTACATGATCCCCAAGATCCTCACCGGAGTGATTTCTGTGGGACTATACTACTTCCTGATTAAAATTTACGGATTTGCAGGACTGGGTTATGCGGTAATAATTTCCGGATCTTTTTATCTTGCCGTCACTTATATTGCAAATTTAACTCTTGAAATGAAACGTAAACCCGGTTCGGAAAAAACGATAAAATGAAAAAAATCAGAACACTCAGGATTCTTCTTCTTGAACTTGGCATTGATCCTCAGAAGACATTTAACGGATTAAAGGGATTAGGCACGTATTTTTCAAACCTGAAAAAGCTAAAAAATTCACTTGCCGAAACAAAACAGCCTTTTCCGATAACCGGATATTACCCCCAGCTCAATGACAGATCTGACGCCGCCGGCACCGTTTCGCTTCACTACTTCAAACAGGATCTCCATGTGGCAAGGCTGATACATAAAAATAATCCTGCGCGGCATGTTGATATCGGTTCACGGATTGAGGGATTTGTGGCAATGGTTTCGGTTTACCGTGAAATTGAGGTGTTTGATATCCGCAAATTTGATTTTACAATCCCGAATGTGATTTTCAGACAGGTTAATCTTATGGAAGAAAACCGGGAGTTCAGCGGGTATTGCGATTCAATTTCGTGTCTTCATGCAATAGAACATTTCGGACTGGGGAGATACGGCGATCCTGTTGACGCAGAAGGCCATATTAAAGGTCTCTCTCAGATAAAAAAGATGCTGAAACCGGGGGGGACATTCTATTTTTCCACGCCGATCGGGAAACAGCGGATTGAGTTTGACGCCCACAGAGTTTTTTCAGTAAAATATCTGCTTGATCTTTTTGAGCCGGACTACACGCTGAAGTCATTCTCAATGATTGATGACAACAACAATTTTTATGAAAATGCAGAGCTCTCGGAAAAAAATATAGAAAGCAGTTTCGGCTGTTCTTACGGCTGCGGAATTTTTGAACTGGTAAAAAAATGAGAACGAATCCGCTTGTTTCTGTGATAATCCCCGTGCACAATGCTGAAAAGTATCTTGCTGAGAGTATTAACTCAGCGCTTGGGCAGGATTATTCAGCAACAGAGCTCATAGTGGTTACAGATAACTGCAGTGATGATTCAGAGAAAGTGGCTGCTGAAATTGCGGAAAGAGATAAGCGGGTAAAGGTTTTTAACCCCGGAGGATTAGGTTCTGCGGCAAAAGCGCGCAACTACGGAATAAAGAGGGCAAACGGAGATGTAATAGCTTTTCTGGATGCAGATGACAGATGGAGACCCGGCAAGCTGACAAGACAGGTGCCGGTTTTAATTAATGAAAGAAGTGCCGCTCTTGTTTATTCGGTAAGCCGTGCGTTTGGCGAAACGGGATTTTTTTCCGCTGCTTATGAGGTGCTTCCCCTTCCATGGAAGATAGTGAAAAGCCACAAAGACCTTCTTGAAAAGGGAAACTCAATTCCTTGCTCATCAGTGATTGTAAAAAAGGAACTGCTTAAAAAAGCAGGCGGATTTGATGAAAATCCGGAAAATCAATCGGAAGATTATGATCTGTGGCTGAAGCTCACACAATTCGGAGATGCAAAGTTTGTACCCGTTCCCGCGGTCGATTACCGCATTCATGCAGGGCAGTATTCAAGTGATGCCACCCGAAGAGAGGAAAGGCTGAAGTATATAGAGCGGAAGTGGGGAATAAAGATAAACTATTCAGAAGAAAACAGGAGCAACCCCGTGAAAAGAGTTCTCCGTGCCCTCATCCTGAGGCTGGTTTCAGCGGCCTATTCAGCAGGGCTGATCAGAGGTAACTGATGGGCAGGAGATTAAAGATCCTGATGATCTCAGCGCGTGCTGACTTTGGCGGAGGGCCAGAGCATCTGTACAGGCTGATCTCACTGCTCAATGAGAGACATGATATTTATGCGGCCATTCCTGATGAAAAACCATACTATGATCTTATCTGCGGCCTTATCGGCAGGGAGAGGGTTTATGTTATTCCGCACAGGAAATTTACCATCTCTCATCTGGCAGGTTTGAAAAAGTTTATTGATACAAATAATATCAGCGTTATACATTCGCACGGCAAAGGCGCAGGCACATATTCCCGTCCCCTGACTTTGCTGACAAAGGCTGTCTGCGTTCACACATATCACGGAATTCATATTGATAAATACGGTACTCTTGGCGCAAAACTTTTCATATTGCTTGACAGAATATTTGCCCGCCTTACTGCTCAGTTTATAGCAGCACCGGGGGAATACAGGGAGGCGGAAAAAAGAAAACTTGCAGATATAAATAGAATTAATATTATCAGTAACGGTGTTATCATTCCTGATGTGCCAGTCAACTTCCCTGTGACAGATTCTTTTAATATTCTTCACATAACCCGCTTTGATGAAGCAAAGAATCCGTTCCTGCTCGCTGAGATCGGGGCAGAGTTAAAAAATATTACGGAACCGGGAAAAATTGTCATTAATGTTGTCGGTGAGGGGAAAGAGAAGGAAGAACTACAAAAGAAACTTGCCGCTAACGGCTGTGAGGGATTTTTCAGATTTCATGAACCCACAAGCAATATTGCTGCACACTATCTGAATTCAGCCTGTTATCTTTCAACATCAAAGAAGGAAGGAATGCCGCTTTCTGTGATTGAAGCCATGAGCTACGGAATTCCGTGCGTGGTGACAGACGTTACCGGCAATAATGATCTGATAACAGAAAATGAGACCGGTTTTCTCTACAAACTTGATGAACCCCGTAAAGCCGCACAACAGATAGTACGGCTTTCTCAGGATGAAAATTTGTGGAGCAAACTCTCAATTGTATCAAGAGCCGCAGCTGTAGAGCGCTTTAATTTCAAAGACAGGGCGCTTGAAATAGAAAAGGTCTATTTTAAGGCAATCATGAAGTGACAAGCAGATCACTTTTTATTCAGCAGATCAGCAAGCGCTGCACTCAGATCTGTGAACTCAGGCGTGAATCCCGCCTTTTCATGTCTGTCTGATTTAACCCGCTGACTACCCAGCACAACTTCCGCAGCTTCACCCATAATAAGTTTAAGAACAAATGAAGGCACTCTGAAGATTGAGGGACGTTTAAGAACCCTGCCAAGAGTCTTTGAAAACTGATTCATTGTTACCGGCTCACCGGTTGTTCCGTTTATCACCCCGCTGTAATCACCTTCAAGACACCTCAGAAAAAGTCTGCCGAGATCACGGAGATGTATCCACGAAAGATACTGGTCACCTTTGCCTAAAGGCCCCCCGATAAAAAATTTGTAGGGGGGAACCATTTTTGCCAGCGCGCCTCCTTTCGGGCTTAACACAACACCTATTCTAACTTTGACTGTTCTTAGTCCGAGTGATTCAGCATCTGCAACTGATTTTTCCCACTCCTCACAGATATGAGCCATGAAACCTTTTCCTGCAGGGGAGTTTTCGTAAACTGTCTTATCTGCCGTGTCACCGTAATAACCAATGGCTGAAGCAGAGATAAATATTTTGGGTTTATTCACAGCGGTTCTGATTGAATCTGTCAGATACTTTGCAGAAAGGGTTCTGCTTTCAAGAATCACCCTTTTGTAACTGTCTGTCCATCTTCCGTCTGCAATGCCGGCTCCTGCAAGATGTATAACAGCATCGGTTTCCTCCATCACAGAAGTAAGCAGCGAGGCACTGCGGTAGTTAAAGAAAATATGTCCGGAAGCGTCCGGGAATTTCCTGCGTGATTTAGCCTCGTCACGGGTGAGTATAAAGACTTTGTGTCCGTTTGAAAGCAGCAGTTTCACAATTTCAGAGCCGACAACTCCTGTGGCTCCAGAGATTAAAACGTTCATTGTTATCCGGTTATTATTTAACATTATAAACCGTAGAATGCAGTTTTTAATTCAAAAGCAGGTCTGAAATTAAAGGGCCCGGGTGTTCTTTACGCTGATTTTAATTCAGATTATAGTTATATTTTAGTGATGTAAAAACTGAGCTTAGAATGAATCTTACTATTGTTGAAAAAGCTGAAATATTTGTCACAAAACTCTTTGAGGAAAAGCTCCGTCCCGAATTTCTCTTTCATAATCTCGCTCACACGAGATCAGTTGTGCAGAATGCAGGGGAAATCGGATACGGAATGTCACTCCCGGTTGATAAGGTAGAAATTCTCCTTCTGGCAGCCTGGTTTCATGACAGCGGCAATGTTATTGAACACAAAGGGCATGAAGCACACAGCGTTGAAATTGCCCGCAATTTTCTGACTGAAAACAAATACCCGGAAGAAAAGACCGGTCTGATCTGCGATCTGATAGAGTCAACCAGACTGAGTGAAAACAGGGAAGGTCTGTTGTATGATATAATCAGAGATGCCGATCTTCTGCATACGGGCCAGAAGGGTTATCAGGAAAAGATAGCAAATTACCGTGAAGAACTGAGGGTGCTTTGTGAGAAATCTTTCACTGATGATGAATGGAACCGCTTTAACCTTGAGTTTATAAGGGAGCATCCTTTCAGAACCACCTATGCTCAGCAGAACTATAATGAACGGCGTGAGAAGAATATGGCCAAAATTGAAAAAAAGGTGAAAAAGGAAGCAAAACCTTCAAAAGAGCCCAAAGAAATAAAAGAGCCCAAAGAAGCAAAAGAGACTAAGCAAGCCCCGGAAATAAATGTAAAACCAGCCTCCGAAAGCAGAAAAAGTGAGCTCCGAAAGGCGGGTGAGGAAAGAAGAAAACAAGCTGCCGAAGCAATAATTGCAGAAGAAAAACAGAAAAAGTATGCCAGGGGTGTTGAAACAGTTTTCAGAGTGACTTCACGAAATCACATGGATCTGAGTAACATTGCCGATGGGAAAGCAAATATACTGATAAGCGTTAATGCAATCATTATTTCGATACTCGTTTCAACGATAGTGGGAAAGCTGATGGCGTATTCATTTCTGGTGGTTCCAACGATAATTCTGCTCACCATCTGCCTCTTTTCACTGGCATTTGCGATACTTTCAACCAGGCCAAAAGTAACAACCGGAAGAGTTTCGCCCGATGATATCAAAAATCACAGGGGTAACCTCCTCTTTTTCGGCAATTTTTACAATATGGAGCTGCCCGAATATCAGGAGGGGATGAACGAACTTATTAATAATAACGACTATCTTTACGGTAGCATGATAAGGGATGTTTATTTCCTTGGAAAGGTGCTTGAACGTAAGTACAGATTCCTGAGAATAAGTTATGACATTTTTCTCTCGGGAATAATCGTGGCAGTGATAGCTTATATAATAGCAATTCTGAAGAACGCATAATGAAACGACTGATTTTTTTGAGGCATGCAAAGTCAAGCTGGGATTACCCGCTGCTTGAAGATTTTGAACGCCCCCTTAACGAGAGAGGCAGAGCAGACGCTCCCGTAATGGCTCAGCTGATGAAGGAGAATAATCTTAAACCTTCACTCATAATAAGCAGCTTTGCAAACCGCGCAGCCGCCACGGCAGTAACCATTGCGCGCGGAATAGGCTACCACGAAGAGAATATAATTTTCGAAGCGCTGATTTATTTCGGCCATTCAGATGATATAATCACTTTCCTCTCATCCGAAAGCAACACCTATGAAACACTCATGATAGTGGGACATAATCCTGAGCTTACAATATGTGTGAATAAATTATGCGGAGAAGGGGTTGATGATATCCCCACCTGCGGAATTGTTGTTCTTGAATCTGAAATAAACAACTGGAATGAGACAGATACTGCGGAATGGAAACTCGTCCTCTTTGATTCAGCCAAGAAATACAGGAACAGGCAGAAATAACCGATTATGACCTCCCGACCCGGCTCCAAATATTTTAACCGTGATCTCAGCTGGCTTTCATTCAATGAAAGAGTGCTGCAGGAAGCAAAGGACAGAGAAAACCCGCTTTATGAAAGGATTAAGTTCTTTGCAATTTTTTCTTCCAATCTTGATGAGTTTTACAGGGTGAGAGTGGCATCGCTCAGAGCCGTAAGCAATCTCAGGATAAAGGATGAAAAAAAGATTGAGGAAACACGGAGACTTCTGAGAAAGATTCTTAAAAAGGTTGTGAAGCTGCAGGAAGAATTCGGAAAGGAATTCAGGGAAGTAATTATCCCCGGACTGAATGAACAGGGGATATTTATTGAATCGGCAGATACACTTACCGATGATGACTACCTTTATCTGCTTGAAAAATACTCACCTTTCATGGCACAGAATGTAAAACCTCAGATCATGCAGGCAGGCGGAATCAAGACATTTCTGGTTAACAAGGCGCTTTATCTTTTTTCTTCACTTGTTAGGAGAGGGGGATCCCCTGATCAGGCAAGACGCAAGTTTGTTCTCACTGAGATTCCGGGAACATTGCCCCGCTTTATTGAGCTTCCTTCGGGGATGGATAAGTTCCGTTATATAATGTCAGATGATCTTGTGAGGAGCTTTATCAGTGAATTTTTTCCGGCATATACTGTTGAAGGCTCCTGGTCGGTGAAAATGACCCGTGATGCAGAACTCTATATTGATGATGAATTCACAGGCAACCTGGCAGAAAAAATTAAAAAAGCGCTCGCCAAAAGGGGCACGGGCGAACCGGCGAGACTTCTTTATGATAAAACTCTGCCTCAGCCTTATGCAAAATTTCTGAGGAAATCACTCCGGCTGAGAAAGGATGATCTTGTTGAAGGGGGGCGGTATCATAACTTCATGGATTTCTTCTCATTCCCCAATCCGCGCTCACCCGAACTTGAAAATCCGGCCGATCAGAAAATCAGTATTCCGGGAATTGATAATGCAGCAGATATTTTTGAAGCCTTGCAGAAGGAGGATTTCCTTCTCTATTATCCTTACAATTCATTTGATTATACAATAAGGCTGCTCACTGAAGCAGCAGTGAATCCGGCAATAAAGAAAATATCGGTGACTCTTTACAGGGTGGCAAACAGGTCACATGTGATAAATGCCCTTGCTGAAGCAGCTGCAAACGGTAAGGAAGTGAATGCATTTGTTGAGGTGAAAGCAAGATTTGATGAGGAATCAAATTTCTCATCGACCTCTCTGCTTGAACGTTCCGGGGTGAAGGTTTATTACTCGATCCCGGGAATCAAAGTTCATTCAAAGCTCTGCCTGATAGAAGGTGAAAAGGATAACGCGCCATACAATTTCACATATCTTGCCACGGGCAATTTCAATGAGAAAACGGCGGACATCTACACAGATTTTGCCTTGATGACTGCCGATAAAAAAATGGCGGTTGAAGCAAAAAGGGTTTTCAGGTATCTGTTTGACGGCACTAAGCCTGTAAGTTTTGAGAAGCTTTGTGTCTCACCCTTCAGCCTGCAGACCTCACTGATCGGACTTATAAACGATGAGATAGCAAGGGCTGCTAACGGAGAGGATACCGAAATTATCCTTAAACTGAATGGTCTGGAAGAGAAAAAACTGATAAAGCAGCTTTACAAAGCTTCGCAGGCGGGGGTAAAGATAAAACTGATAATCAGAGGAATCTGCTGCCTCATTCCGGGTGTGCGCGGATTGAGTGAAAATATAGAGGTGATCAGCATTCTTGATAAATATCTTGAGCATGCAAGGGTCTATTTTTTCAGGGCAGGGGGTGAAGAAAAAGTGTATCTCTCCTCGGCCGATATAATGAACAGGAACATTTACAGGAGAGTTGAAGTTGCTTTCCCCGTCGAAAATGAAAATATAAGGCGGCTCATCATTGCGATAATCAGACAGCAGCTTGATGACAACGTTAAAGCGAGAATCATTAATCAGAAACAGACTAATGAGTACGCAGCGGGCAACGGAGCGATAAAAGTGAGATCACAGACTGAGGTTGTGAATCTTCTTAAAAGC
>JABWCA010000443.1 GCA_013359345.1 Ignavibacteriaceae bacterium | reverse complement strand
GATGATTCATTCGAATGGTTTGGCGGAAATGTTAACTGCAAATATCTTATTGCTCACAGAGGATGGGATGATGATTTCGATACCGATTTCGGATACTCAGGCAAACTGCAGTTTCTCCTTGGTGTAAGAGACCCCGAAATTGCAGACGTATCAGGTTCACACGGTTTTGAGTCAGACAATGACGGCTCAGGATCATCAAATCAGCCTTTAACATCACCCGAATGGTGGAATGTAACCCTGATAGGCCCGCTCGCAACAAATCAGACCGTGATCAACTCCAATTTCAGAAGAGCTATGCACCTGAGAAGAAATTCACAGAATAAGATTAATAACACTCTGATGGTCGGCTGGCCTGTGGGAGTTCTTTTTGACGGTACCGGAACAATCAACGGTGTTGTAAACGGAACATGCTACATTAAAAATTCAATCCTTGCAGGTTACAGAGATAAATCGCTTGATACCACAAGATCAAACGGCACTTTCGACCCGATTACATGGTTCCAGAGCGGTGCTAACAATAACGGCAGGATCTTCACAACATCTGCTGATGCTCAGCTTAACGATGCATTCAACCTGAATTCTCCCAATGCCTTGCCGGGAGTTAATTCACCTGCATTAACCGGCGGAGCAACACCTCCTAACGATGGTTTCTTTGATGCCACGGCGACTTATGTGGGTGCATTCGGTTCAGTAAACTGGACAGCAGGATGGTCAAACTTCAGCCCTGTTACTTCAATCGGTGATGATAACTCAGCTGAAGTTATTACAAGTTATGCGCTGGGTCAGAACTACCCTAATCCGTTCAACCCCTCAACCAATATCAGATTCACACTTCCTGAATCAGCTAATGTAAAACTCTCAGTTTTCAATACCCTAGGTGAAAAGGTTGCAGAACTCGTTAATTCAACGATGGATGCCGGTGTACATGAAGTTAACTTCAACGCTGCAGGTTTATCAAGCGGCCTTTACATCTACAGACTTGAAGCAGGAAATGTTGTCCTCTCAAGAAAAATGAACTTGCTGAAGTAAAACCTCCTCATTACTTCACTCTTCGACAAAAGGCTCCCTCACCGGAGCCTTTATTATTTTAAACCTCCATCTTACTGAATGAAAAGAATGCCTGCCAGGGCAGAGATTGTCCGCCGCAGGCGGAGATTGAATGGATTGTCCGCCCCGGCGGAGATTGTATCACCACCCATCGGGGTGGTACATTTGAGCTGTATCGAGCAACGAAACACGGGTAACGGGCAACGTCAACCGGATTAAAACCAACGGCAAGAGAGGATCGGCAGTGGTGCTTTTATTTCAGGTGGTGCTTACACGGGATTCAGTTGTATTAGGAAATGAATTGCACATTTGAGCTGCTTTGATATTGAAACCCCGTGGGAATAAGTCACAAAAAAGTTTTTCTGAGGAATTGAGTGTCTTCCTGGTAAAACGGGGAGTGGTACGTTTATTCCAGCGCTGTCTGTTCTGTGGAGGCGAACTTATTTTCTTTATAGTGTGGACTGCATAACGGTATTAATACACTGCAAAACAAATATCCTGATTGAATCCCATCGCGAATATCTCTTCCATCCCGG
>JABWCA010000160.1 GCA_013359345.1 Ignavibacteriaceae bacterium | reverse complement strand
CTTCTATAAAATAGAAATTAAAATGACCACCTATCTTGATTCGGTGATTTACACGCTGGTAAGCCGCAATCAGGATGATACCTTAAGTCTG
This sequence comes from Ignavibacteriaceae bacterium, assembly GCA_013359345.1. Classification (GTDB taxonomy): domain Bacteria; phylum Bacteroidota; class Ignavibacteria; order Ignavibacteriales; family Ignavibacteriaceae; genus JABWCA01. Next base: position 9,398 of record JABWCA010000160.1, on the reverse strand, counting down.
AAACTGAGAGAAAAGCCATCTGACTGGTGGACCGTATATACCTCATCAAACTCCGCCCTTCCCCTTAATACCATCAACACAATAGTGATTGATAAAAACGACCACAAGTGGCTTGCCACCAACGGCAAAGGGCTGGCAATTTTTGACAACAACTCATTCACTGTGTTTAACACCGCAAACTCAGGCATACCTGATAATTATGTTAATGATCTTCTGCTTGAATCGGACGGAAGTGTCTGGGTGGCAACAAACAGAGGCATTGCAAAATTCAGCGGCTCTGAATGGATTGTATATAACAGGAGCAACTCACAGCTTCCTGATGACAATGTGACCTGCCTCGCCATGGATTCAAGAAGAAATCTCTGGATAGGCACTTTTTACGGCGGCCTTATAAAGTTTGACGGCCTCTCAATGACAAACTATAACACCGATAATTCAAACATGCCCGTTAACAGGGTTGCCTCATTAGCTGTTGACAGGAATGACCAGATTCTGATCGGGACATGGGGAGGCGGACTTGTAACTTTCAGCGGTGCAACATGGATTGTGAATAATGTGGTCACATCAAACATAGGCAACAACTATGTAACCGCTATAACCATAGATTCAAAATTTGATAAATGGATCGGGAAAACTTCCCAGGAATCATTTCAGGGCGGGGTGGCAGTTTATAATGATAAATTCTTCCTTAATTACAATGCATATGCATCTCCTCTGCTCGGTTCAATTATCACCGATATAGCAGTTGGCCCGGCAGATGTTATCTGGATTGCCAGTGCAGACGGCGGATTGTTCAGATTTGACGGTTCAAAGTGGGACCGTTACACCTCTTCCAACAGCGGGCTCCCCAATGATGTTGTCAACTCGGTGGCAATTGATAAAAACGGCAACAAATGGGTTGGCAGCGGCGGACTTGCAAAATATATCGGCGGTAAATAGCCGCATGAAAAATGCGGTATAATAATTTTTGTTTATTATTATTTTTGCGAAAAACCATCCTGAAAAAACAGAATTTTTCTCAGATTTGGGAAAGATCAGGCGGCCTTAATACGGAAAAAACGGCTTAAAATTAAAATCCGCTCCGTTATGTAACAGTGTTACCGGCAAACCGTAAAGCCACCCCCCCGATATACCTTGCTAAATTAGATCAAATACGATAAATTACTGAGTTATAAATATTTATTCTTTACAACTTAAGCAATGGTTGAAAGAATCTGTCACATTTATTCTACTAATTAAACTAAGATGATATGAAAAAAGACCTCATCTGGAAAGCCGCCATATATCTGATCATGAGCATGGTCATTGTGGCAGGCATTGCGTTCCCCATCGTGGAAAAGCCTTCCGCATGGTATGAATTCCCTTTAATCATGGGTCTCGGAGAAAATGCCAAGATAATTTTCTTTCACGTACCCTCATCATGGCTGACCGTAATTGCTTATCTGATGGCAATGGTATACGGGGTTAAGTACTTAAGAAAAAAGAACTTAGAAGATGACATGAAATCTTATGCCGCAATACAGCTCGGTTCAATATTCTGTATTCTTGCTACAGTTACGGGATCTGTCTGGGCAAAGTTTGCATGGGGCTCATTCTGGCACTGGGATCCGCGTGAGACCAGCATATTTGCGCTTCTGCTTATTTACGGAGCTTTATTTGCTCTCAGATCGGCAATCGAAAATGACGAAAAACGCGCAACCCTTTCAGCAGTATACTCAATCATAGCCTTCATTACAGTTCCTTTTTTCATATTCATCATGCCCAGAATTATGACGGGCCTTCACCCGGGGTCGGCTGACGATTCAAATGCAGGGCCTGTTGTGAACTTTAAAATGAACGCAAATATGCAGGTTGTATTCTATGTTTCACTCGCAGTATTCACCATGTTATACTTCTGGATGTGGAAGCTGGGATCTTCGGCATTAATTTTGAATGAAAAAGTAAAAAAACTTAAATACAGAAGTTAAGGAGACCTGATGACTGACTTTTTATCAAACAATTCGTTATACATCGTGATGATAATTGTTCTCATAACATGGACAGGAATTTTCACTTTTCTCATGGGTCTCGATAAAAGATTAAAGAAACTACAGAAGGAACTGAAGGAGCAGGAAAATGAATAAGAAATATATGATAGGCGGCGGCATTATCGTCGTGTTCCTCGGAATAATGATATATCTCTTTACCCAGAGCAACATTGGTTACGAAAACGATCTTACCAAAGTAATCAACTCACAGAAGATGGTAAGAGCCACCGGCGCATGGGTTAAAGAAAAAGACTGGGAATATAAAAACAGCCAGTTCATTTTTTACATGAAGGATGAAAAAGGCACCGAGATGAAAGTTATCTATAACGGAGCCATGCCAAACAACTTTGAGCACGCTACAAGTGTGGTGGTAACAGGTAAATATCAGCAGGGAGTTTTCCATGCAAAAGATATACTGACCAAGTGTCCTTCAAAATATCAGGACGCTGAAGCAGCAAAAAAATCATAGTTTATCACAATTTAACACCACCCCCACAGGAGTTCATAAAATGGCAGGCAGTATAGTTAATTCTATCGCCCTTGTTTTCAGTATTTTCGCAATGATCCTGTACTATTTAAGTTACAGAGGCTATAAAAATACTATAAATTATGCCCGTCTGGCATATCACGCAATGACGATGCTCGTAATAGTATCATCAACATTGCTTTTATATTTTATTCTCACACACCAGTTTCAGTACGATTACGTTTATAATTACAGCAATCAGGATCTTCCGGTTGGTTATCTTATTGCTACATTCTGGGCAGGCCAGGAAGGCAGCTTCATGCTCTGGCTGTTCATGGCTGCAATTATAGGTGTGTTTCTCCAGAACTATTCAGAAAAGAGAGATGATCTTGAGCCCCGCGTAATGGCGGTTTACTCGCTCGTCACCTCCTTCCTTCTTCTGATGGTTTCACCGCTGATGAAAAACCCGTTTGCGCTTTTATGGCATCATGACACATTTATTGAAGTTAAAAATGTGGCTCAGATGTATCAGTCGCTCCCCTTCCTCGGCAACTATATTTACGGCGAAGGACAGGGACCCTTTTACGTGAAGGTTTCATCAGATTTTGTTGCCAACCTGAATCTTGCAGGAGTTGAGCTTAACCAGTTTATAATGAAAGGAAAAGGACTTAACCCGCTGCTCCAGAACTTCTGGATGCAGATTCACCCCCCTATCCTTTTTGCAGGTTTCTCACTGGCCGGAGTGCCCTTCACATTTGCTCTCGCAGCCCTTATGAAAAATGATTACAAAGACTGGATCAGACAATCGTTCCCCTGGCTGCTTGCATGCGGCGGAGTTCTGGGACTTGGAATCATGATGGGCGGATACTGGGCATACGGAGTTCTCGGATGGGGCGGATACTGGGCATGGGACCCCGTTGAAAACTCATCACTCGTTCCCTGGATTGTTGCTGTTGCCGCAATTCATACAATGCTGGTTCAGAAAAGAAGCCAGAAAAAAGGAAGCGGACCCGGCAAATTTGCAAGAACAAACCTCATTCTTTCGATTTTAACATTTGTACTGGTTCTTTACAGTACATTCCTTACAAGAAGCGGTATTCTTGGTGACGCATCGGTTCACTCATTTGCCTCACCCGGATATCTTGTTTACTACTCTCTCCTTGCCGGCGTACTGATATTCCTTGGCACCGGTGTCGGAATGATTCTCTGGAGATGGAAATATTTAACAGAGCAGGCAAACATCAATGATGAAGGACTTATGTCGAGAGAACAGTCGCTGTTTACATCAGCCGTGATTCTCGGAGCCTCTGCATTAATCGTGCTTGTGGGCACATCTGCTCCTATCTTCGGAAGAAGTGTTGATATAAGCTTTTACGATCAGATGCACATTCCGCTCGGTATTATAATAGGCATTCTTAACGGACTCAGCCTCAAACTGAAATGGAAAAACACCAGAAGAGAAGATATACTTAAAGGAATTGCAATTCCCGCAGGAATTACAGCAGTTGTGGTTATATCAGCCGTTCTCTTTGCAGGCGTTGATAAGATAATGATGATTCTTCTCCTTACAGGTGCCGTTTTCTCACTGGTTGTGAATACAGAAATAATGATAAAGATCATGCGCGGCGGAAAACAGATGGTGGGTGCATACGTTGCACACATTGGTCTGGCTCTTTTCATCGTGGGTGTTATCGGTTCTGCAGCTTTCAGCAAGGAAACACAGGTTGATCTGGTTAAAGGCCAGGTAAGCGAAGTTCTCGGACAGAAAGTTGTTTTCAGAGGACTTGAACAGTTCTATGATTTCGGCACCAAATATTATGCCAACATAGAAATGATCACTCAGGATGACAGAATGGCCAAACCGGTTATGTACATTGCCGAATTCAATCAGGGACTCATGAGAGAACCCGATATTCTTAACGGATGGGTAAGCGATTTTTACATCACTCCCCTCAGCTTTGATGACGGTTCACAGCAGAGCGGAACAGGCTCAGTTCATGATATGGTTCCGGGCGGAACAACCGAAGCAGAAGGCACCACCATTAAATACAAAGACTTCATTGCTCCCGATATGGCTGCAATGTCTGCCGGAACAGCCTTCAGAATGGGTATCATAGTTGATGTCACAAAAGACGGCAAAACCGTAACCAAAGAAGTTACTTTCTCAGGCGGAGGCGGTGGTCAGCCCGTTTATGAAACCGTTTCAGTTCCTGAATTCGGAATCAAAATGCAGATAGCAGGTCTTGAACCCGGTTCAAGAAAAGCCAAACTCAGCGTTGCCCCCGAAGGCGGGAATTTAACCCCTGCAAAGAAACAGGAAGTTCTTACTATTCAGGCATCAATTAAACCTCTGGTTAACTTTGTGTGGGCCGGTGTCATTATTATGACCCTCGGTTTCTTCCTCTCCACATCAAGAAGACTTAAAGAGTCATACGCACAGAGAAAAGCCGCTGCGGCTCAGCAGGATTAAAATTTTCTCTGAGAGATGATAAGATTAAAAGGCTGCCACGTAAAAACGGCAGCTTTTTTTTTTGCATTCAATACAAATTATAAGCTTATGGTCAGCTGTTTGATTTTGTGTGTTAATGCGGAAGATAATGGATAAACCGGAAACTCAGATTTTATGCCGGAATAACAAAAACATGCATGGGGCTGAAGCCAGAGCAATTCAGGGTTTCTTTTGCCGCAGGCAGAAGCCAAAGGCGGGAGAAGACCCGGCAGATGTGATTAAATATCAGATTTATACCGATAACTGATTCTCCGGGATTAGTTTACTTCAGATATGAGAGCATTAAATATCTCTGTTTATATTTTAAGCGGAGCATTTTCATGCAGCCGGATTTATACGAAGAACCTTAAATCGCCCGGCAACATGGCCCCCTTCAGCTTTTACCAACCCCATTCATTTAATTACGCCTCCACAAATAAAAAACCCCGGGCAGGCCGGGGTTCAGACGTTATATTCACGACTAAAAATTTATCAGATGATATCAAAGCCCGTGTACTTAATCAGCACCTCGGGAACTCTGATTCTGCCATCCTCTGTCTGGTTGTTTTCAAGCAGAGAGACCATAAGTCTTGAGGTTGCAAGACCTGAGCCGTTGAGAGTATGTACAAAATCGCTCTTTTTGCCGTCAGCAGATTTGTACTTGATTTTTGCTCTGCGCGCCTGGAAATTATCAAAGTTGCTGCATGATGAAGCCTCAAGCCACTTGTTTTCAGCAGGCGACCATGTTTCGATATCGTAACATTTGGCTGCAGAGAAGCTAAGATCACCAGAGCATAATAAAAGAACTCTGTAAGGCACTTTAAGCGCTTTCAGGATTGCCTCAGCATTGCCGACCAGGGCTTCAAGTTCATCATAAGAAGTTTCGGGCTTAACCAGCTTAACCATTTCAACCTTATTAAACTGATGCACTCTCAGAAATCCCTTTGAATCTCTGCCGTATGAGCCGGCTTCACGTCTGAAACATGGTGAATAGCCTACCATTTTAATCGGGAGCTCCCTTTCATCTATGGTTTCACCGCGGTAAATATTCGTGATCGGAACCTCGGCTGTGGGGATCAGGTACAAACCGTCTCTTTCGGCCAGATACATGTCATCAGCCATTTTAGGCAGCTGACCTGTGCCAAACATTGAATCACGGTTAACGATAAAGGGAGTCATAACTTCCTGGTAGCCATGATTATTTATATGATAATCAAGCATAAAACTTATCAGGGCGCGTTCAAGAGTGGCACCCTTACCCCTGTAAAGAGGGAAGCCACTGCCGGTGATCTTTGTTCCTCTTTCAAAATCGAGGATTCCGTGCTTTTTGCCAAGCTCAAGATGATCAAGATATTTTTTTTCTGATTCAAGAGTTGTTCCATCAGGCAGCCAGCGTCTTACCTCAACATTATCTTCGGCTGATTTACCGGTCGGCACAGAAGTATGAGGAAGATTCGGGATTCTTTCAACAATTTCATCGAGTTTCAGCTCAATCTCTTTCAGTTCTGCATCGTAAACTTTAATCTGCTCACCAAGCGCTTTCATCTCTTCAAGAACGTGAGCCACATCCTTTCCCTGCTTTTTAAGAAGTGGAATTTCATCTGATACCTTGTTCTTTTTAGCCTTGAGAGTATCCGATTCAGTCTGAATTTTTCTTTTCTGCACATCAAGTTCAAGAATTTCACTCACTCTGTCGGGCTCATTTTTTCTGGTGAGACCCTCTCTCACAAAGTCAGGATTTTCTCTTATAAGTTTAATATCCAACATTTCAATTCTCTTATTACTTTACAACAATATTTAAAATTTTACCGGGGACAAATATTTCTTTCACCACGGTGAAGCCTTCAACAAATTTGCTTACCCTGATATCAGCCATTGCAGCAGCAACAAGCTCATCTTTGCCAGCAGATACGGGCATTTCAATGGTTGCTCTGAGCTTTCCGTTTACCTGCACCGCATAATTGACTGATTCTTTTACGAGCGCCGCGGGATCGGGGGTAAACCATACAGGGCTTTTGAAGAGCGACTCTTTAACACCTATTATTTCAGCGCATTCTTCACCGAAATGAGGAGCCAGAGGCGCCAGAAGAACTGCAAGCCTTATCAGAACGTATGATTTAACGCTGTCAGAACATTTGTCAAATGTACGGCTTATCTCATTAGAAAGGTCCATCAGTGCGGCAATGGAAGTATTGAAGCCAAGGTTTTCAAGGTCTCTGTCATACTGCTCTATAACCTGATTGATTTTTCTGTATACGGCTTTTTCTTCCGGATTCAAGGCTGCGGGATCAAGCTTTCCGGGTGCCGGAGCAGTGTCAAGAATTCCTTTGTACTTAACAACCAGATTGTAAATTTTCTCAACAAAACGTTCCGGACCAACTATCCCCTGATCACTCCAGTCGCCGCCATCTTCATAGGGACCCATAAACATGAGATAAAGCCTGAACACATCAGAACCGAATCTTTCAACAAAGGAATCGGGGTTAACCACATTGCCTTTAGATTTTGACATCTTGGCGCCTTGGTTGGTAATGGTGCCCTGATGAACAAGTCTTCTGAAGGGCTCATCAGCTGCTGTAAGTCCCAGATCCCTGAGAAACTTATGGATAAAGCGGGCGTAGAGCAGATGCATGGTTGAATGCTCTCTGCCGCCTATGTACATATCCACAGGAATCCATGTTTTGGCAAGTTCTGTATTAAAAATATTTTCAGAGTAATGGGGATCAAGATACCTGAAATAATACCATGATGAATCAACAAATGTATCCATCGTATCAGGATCGCGGTGTCCGTTTTCATTACCGCATTTCGGGCATTTTGCCTTCATAAATGAAGGGTGCGATTTCAGCGGACTCTCACCTGTCGGCTTAAACTTAACATCATACGGGAGCTCAACAGGGAGCTGTTCTTCAGGAACCGGCACCTCGCCGCAGTCAGGGCAATAAACTATCGGGATGGGTGTTCCCCAGTATCGCTGGCGTGAAATAAGCCAGTCTCTGAGACGGAAATTAATTTTTTTACTGCCTGCCCCGAGTTTTTCAATATGTTCAGTGATTGCCTTAACAGCGTCATCAGAGTTCATACCGTCAAACTGAGCGGAGTTAATCATGGTGCCTGTTTCTGTGAATGCAGCGGTGAGGGGATCACCGGCTGATGTACCCTCCTGCAGAATCACTTTCTTAACGGGCAGTCCAAACTTATTTGCAAATTCAAAATCACGCTCATCGTGTCCCGGAACAGCCATTACGCAGCCCGTGCCGTAAGTCAGCAGCGCATAATCGGCAATCCACACAGGAATTCTGGCACCGTTTACAGGATTAACCGCATAAGCGCCCGTGGCCACACCGGTTTTTTCCTTTGTGGTTGATGTACGGTCAATTTCGGTGAGAAATTTAGTCTGATCAATATAGGCATTAACCGCAGCCAGATTCTCATCTGTTGTGATTTCTTTAACCAGGGGATGCTCAGGTGCAAGCACAACATAAGTCACGCCGTAAACGGTATCGGGGCGGGTTGTGAAAACCTTTATTTTATTATCTGAGCCTTCAACCGGGAACTCAATTTCAGCGCCTTCGCTTCTGCCAATCCAGTTTCTTTGTTTGGTCTTGGTTTCCTCGGGCCAGTTGATTGTATCAAGTCCGGCAAGTAATTCATCGGCATAATCAGTGATCCTGAAAAACCACTGAGTAAGGTTTTTCTGAACAACAGGATTATCGCATCTTTCGCATTTACCGTCTTTAACCTGCTCATTTGCAAGTACGGTCTGGTCTTTCTCGCACCAGTTAACCGGGGCGTTTTTCCTGTAGGCAAGCCCCTTTTTATAAAGCTGAAGAAACAGCCACTGATTCCATTTATAATACTCGGGAGAGCATGTCATCAGCTCGGCATCCCAGTCATACATGCACCCGATTCTCTTAAGCTGCCCTTTGATATCGGCAATGTTTTTTATGGTGCTGTCATAGGGATGAATACCGGTCTGGATTGCGTAATTCTCTGCCGGGAGGCCAAATGCATCATAGCCGAAGGGCTCAAAAACATTGTAACCCTTCATTTTGCGGTATCTTGCCCAGGTATCGGCGGGGCCGTAATTATACCAGTGTCCGCAGTGTGTTTTTGCTCCCGAGGGATAAATAAACATTACGAGTGAGTAAACTTTTTCATCCGGTTTGGAAAAATCAGTTTTATATATTTTATTTTCTTCCCAGTATTTCTGCCACTTGGCTTCAACTTCGTTATGTGGATATTTCATTCTCTTTAGTTAACTTAAGTTTTGAATAATTTTAACAATTTCATCTTAAACAGAATACAAACTTTAAATTTAAGGAAATTTTCAGTCACATATGAACCAATTTTCGAACGACTTCTATACATACCATAACAATGAACTGTACTGCGAAGAGGTGCGCCTTTCTGATAT
>JABWCA010000159.1 GCA_013359345.1 Ignavibacteriaceae bacterium | reverse complement strand
ATAAAATGGTTCAGGCGGTTAATCCCTTTTTTTTATTTGACGGTCATTTGACGATTTCATCATTTTCTGTCTTAAAACTGCATTCTGTTTAATTAAACGCACTTTTTTATTTGATGGTTATTTGACCGGGAAGTACTTTTTCATAAAAAATCACAATATTCAGATTAATCATGCATAAAATGGTTCAGGCGGTTAATCCCTTTTTTTTATTTGACGGTCATTTGACGATTTCATCATTTTCTGTCTTAAAACTACATTCTGTTTAATTAAACGCACTTTTTTATTTGACTGTTATTTGACCGGGAAGTGCTTTTTCATAAAAAATCACGTTAATCAGTTTAATCATGCATATCAAAGTTCAATCAGTTAATCCCTTATTTTTATTTGACGGTCATTTGACGATTTCATCATTTTCTGCCTTAAAACTGCATTCTGTGTAATTAAACTCACTTTTTTATTTGATGGTCATTTGATTTGAAGGTAGTTTTCATGAAAAATCACGTTAATCAGGTTAATCATGCAGATCAATGTTCAATCAGTTAATCGCTTATTTTTATTTGACGGTCATTTGACGATTTCATCATTTTCTGCCTTAAAACTGTATTCTGTTTAATTAAACTCACTTTTTTATTTGATGGTCATTTGACCGGGAGGTACTTTTTCATGAAAAATCACAATATTCAGATTAATCATGCATATCACAGCTCAGGCGGTTAATCGCTTATTTTTATTTGACGGTCATTTGACGATTTCATCATTTTCTGCCTCAAAACTGCTTTCTGTGTAATTAAACTCACTTTTTTATTTGATGGTTATTTGATCAGAAGGTACTTTTTCATGAAAAATCACGGAAATCAGATTAATTATCCAAATCAAAGTTCAGACAATGTTTATGACCAAAAAATCAAACAGAAACAAAAACCCCGGCTTTTGTATGTTGAAAGTTGGTATACGCAATAAAAATCAGACAAAGCCAATAAAAATCCAGCCATGAAATAATGCAGAGAGACATGTTAAAAATTTTGTAGTAATTTTGAATCATAGTTTGGGGAAATCCGGATATTCAGAATACACTCCGGTATATTTACAAACAAGTAATAATTTCAGTGAAAATATGATTGGAATACTTATGACTTATTAGCTAAAGTTATCTGTAAATTTTTACTCCGAAATAATTCAGAGCATTTTCAGTACCTTAAGTCTGATTATTCAAAAAAACTTTCTTTTGTAATTAATCCTGAAAATAACATGGCAGAATTAGTCAATTACCGGAATCTTGCTCAAGAGATAAATCATATTCTAAAGACAGGCCAAAATAAGGCAGCTGTTTCAGTTAATATCTTGTTATTACAGACCTACTGGCAGATCGGTCAGAAAATCGTCGAGTTTGAACAGAAAGGTAATCTTAAAGCTGAATATGGTTCTGAGCTGTTAAAAAATCTTGCGCTTGAGCTGAGAAATTACGGCAAAGGATTCAGCAGGAGTAATCTTACCTACATGAGACTACTTTATATCAAATATCCAAAAAGTGAGACACTGTCTCACAAATTGAGCTGGAGCCATTATTTCGAAATATTAAAGGTAGATAACGATCTGGCCAGAAATTTTTATGAAAAACAATGCATTAACGAAAACTGGTCTGTACGGGAACTGAGAAGACAGAAGAACTCTATGTTGTTTGAAAGACTTGCCCTGAGTAAAGACAAAGAAGGAATTCTGAAATTATCAAGCCATGGTCAGGCTATAATCAATCCCGGCGATTTAATTAAAGAACCATATGTTCTAGAGTTTCTTAATATCCCTGAACATTTCAGTTATTCGGAGCTTGAGCTTGAACAAAAAATCATTGAAAATCTGCAACATTTTATACTCGAGCTTGGCAAAGGATTCGCATTTATTAAAAGACAATTCCGGATCAGTTTTGACAGCCGGCATCACTATGTTCATCTTGTTTTTTATCATCGTATTCTCAAATGCTTTGTGCTGATAGATCTGAAAATAGGAGAAGCGGATCACGCGGATGTAGGGCAGATGAACATGTACCTGAATTATTTCAGGACGGAAGAAAATGTTGAGGGTGATAATGAGCCAATAGGAATTATTCTCAGCACTGAAAAGAATTCAGTTAAAATGGAATATGCCCTTGGGGGAATCAGTAACCAGCTTTTTATTTCAAAATATCAGCTTTACCTGCCGCAAAAAGAGGAATTACAGAGGGAGTTGGAAAGATTACTTGATTCTGATAATAACTGATTTGAGCTGTAGTGTAAAAATTAATCCACTCAGCTAAACAAGGTTAAGGCACTTTGTCAAATTAAGGAGTGATGCATGAATACAGTCATTTAAAGCCTGCAAAACCCTTCGAACATATTACTGGGGTGGGTGTTAACAAAGTCGCAGAAAGCAAGCAACCTATTTTAATACATTCGGGAGAAGCTTCCCCCGACTGTATTATGTATCATACAACTATAATATGTTAAAAATTCTGCATAACCTCCTCGTTTATGCTGCCGCGAAAAACGAGTTACGGTCAACGAGCAACGCCTCTCCCCGTTTATGCTGTTACGAGCAACGAGTAACGGTCAACGATCAACGCTAACCCCCGTTTATGCTGTTACGAGCAACGAGCAACGAGCAACGGTGAACGAGAAACGAACAACGGGCAACGAAAAACGAGCAACGATCAACGCTTTTCCCACTTATTATTCCCCGGCGTGATATCCGGAATGTTGGGGTCATCAATCCTGTAGGAAACGGCATTAAGACCAACCGACTTATCCAGCTCAATCTCAACAAACTGATATCCGTCTTTCCATACCGAAGCCTTTTCTTCTTTGGTTACAATCACCTTTCCTGAAGCATCATAAACTTTCAGCTTAATCGGCAGGGGCATGACTCCGTGATTTTCTATCCTAACAACTGTCATATCCTTTTCCTTACGAACCTCGGTTATTGCCAGGTCAGGGGCACCTCTTTCAAAAAACCATGGCTTAAAGAACCAGGTCAGATCCTCGCCAAGATAATCATTAAAAGTATAGAAGAAATCATAAGGTATCGGGTGTTTGCCGTTCCACCTTCTGATGTACTCCTGCATTGCCGCCCTGAAACTCTCCCTGCCGAGGTAATCCTCAAGCATGAGATAGGCTGTGCCGGGTCTGAGGTATGAGGCCACTCTGTAACTGTAGCCGTTCAGAACATACGAGGGATAAATTGGCGGCACTTCGGTCTCATTTCCTGCTGATGCAGAATAATTTTTAGCTGTCCGCTCACCGGGGAAATTGTTTTCAGCATTCTCAGTCTGGAATTTCACGGGAAGCATAACAGCAAAACCCTCGTCCATCCAGGCATACTTCACTTCATTTATACCCATATAAAACGGGAAGTAAGTATGTGCAATCTCATGTGAAGTGAGTCCGACCGCCGAAGCCCAAGTATCAACCGACCCGTCATTCACCATCATCGGGAATTCCATACCTCCGCCGCCGTTAAATACGGTCATCGTGGGATACGGGTAAGGTACACCCGGCATATCTTCAGAGAAATACCTGATAGCTTTATAAGAAATTCCGCATACTGTATAAAAATCTTCCGAAAGCGGGTTGTATGCCGCCTGAATGAATGCTCTCCGGCCTGTTTTCTTATCAACTGTCAGTCCAACTCCATCCCATAAATATCCGTTACTTACACCGAATGCAAAATCAGGCACATACTCCGCCTTAAAATGCCATTTATTGCTTCCCGAGTTCTTTAGATAATCCTTTGATGCAAGATCCTCCGATGTGATTATTTTAACAACCGAATCGGACTTAAATGCAGCCTCAAACCGCTCAAGATACTTTGAGGTGAGCCTCTCTCCGGGATTCTGAAAAACTCCTGTTGCCCACATCATATAATCATCTGGAAGGGTGAGAGTCACATCAAAATTTGCGAATCCGTTATAGAACTCCTGCTGAAAAGTGTGGCTGATTTTATCCCATCCGTCAATGTCATCATAAACGGCAACCTGCGGATACCAGTAGGCAATGAAGTAATTGTAATCGCCGTATTTACCCATCCTTACGGTTGATTTCTGCGGAATCTGCACCTGCCAGTCGATTTCCAGTTTCAGTGAGCTGCCCCCGGCTATTCCCTGCTTAACCGGAATAACCATCAGTGTGCCGTACCGGTTAACGTATCCGCTGTCCGGATTAGTGTTAACTTCTTTTCCCGCCACCGCAAGTCTGCTGATCTTAACGCCGTCATGCACATCTGCAGGGTTGATCTGGAAGTCACGGGCATTCCCCTTTTTAAAGGCGTCCTGATAGAGCCTTATTACTATTTCTTTCAGAGTATCGGGAAAATTATTTTTGTAGTCAATTTTAATATTGCCATTGAGCACACCCGTCACGGGGTTAAACTCTGCATTAATTTTGTAATCTGTAAAGTTCTGGACATAGTTCTTACCCGGCCTACCGTCATAAGCCCTGGTACCCTTTTCATATGCGGGTTTAACGTTTTTTGCGATAAGATTTTTCATCTCCTGGGCATGAAGCATTGAGACCAGGATAATAAAAACGGCAAAAAATTTCATTACGGCAGCTCCTTTTATTAAAGTTGGCTTAATTAAAACTGACTTATGCTTTTTAATTGTCTGAAAAAATCAGGGTTTGATACAGAAATGCAGTCTGTGTCATCCATAGTTCCGCCAGACGGAATTAACGCCGATAAAACTGTGAATGCCATGGCAACGCGGTGATCGCCGAACGACATAAATGAGGGCGATTGGTTGAGTTTCTCTGCCTCAAACCTGAACCCGTCCTCAAACTCCGCGGGATTTACCCCTGCTTTAAGCAGATTGTAAATTAACGACGATATACGATCAGACTCCTTCACCCTGAGTTCATGCGCTCCCCTTATCTCAAACACACCCGATGCAAATACACCCGCTACAGTAAGCGCAGGTATTTCATCTATTATCATCGGTATAATTTCTTTATCAATCGGAACGTTCCTCAGCCTTGATGATTTAACGATTACATCACCCACAGGCTCCCTGCCCATCATTCTGGTTTTTTCGATTCTGATATTTCCTCCCATCCTTGCCAGAATGTTAAGATATGCAGTACGGCCCTCATTGAGCATGACATCCCTGATCACAATCTCCGAATCAGGGAAAATCAGCCCGGCAACAACAAAAAATGCGGCTGACGATATATCCCCCGGAATCTCATAATCTTTCCTGAACGGTGCAAACCTGTGTGATACCGATATAATCTTTTTCCCCTCCTCAAATTTCACAGGGAGCCCGAGCATCCTTTCGGTATGATCGCGGGTAAGTGATTTTTCAATGATAACAGTCTCTTCTTTAAGATGCAGCGCTGAGAGAATGATGGCCCCCTTAACCTGTGCGCTTGGGGTTGGCATTTCGTATGTAATTCCTTTCATTCCGGCAGATGGCTTAAACCGAAGCGGCATCAGTCCGTTATCGGAATCGATTTCCGCGCCCATGAGCCTCAGCGGCTCAATAACCCTGAGCATCGGCCTGCGAGAAAGCGATTCATCACCGGTAACCACAGATTCAAACTTCTGATTTGCGAGCACACCCGAAAGCAGTCTTGCCGTTGTTCCTGAGTTTCCGCAGAAGAGTTCCTTATCCGGTTTTTGCATTCCCCCTGTTCCGCAGCCATGAACTTCAATATGATCACCCGCATCAATGATTCTGCAGCCTGTCCGGCTCAGAATCTCCATTGTTGATGTTACATCACCACCATGCGATAAATTAAAAATATGTGAGACACCTTCGGCAAGAGAGGAAAATATCAGGGCTCTGTGAGAAATCGATTTATCCCCCATAAACCTCAGCTCCCCCCTCAGGGATTTTACCGGTTCAATAATAAAAGGCGGATGATTATCCTGTACATGGGGCATTATGACCTAAGTCCTTTTAACTTTCTTCTTTTTGCTTACTGCCCAGAGATCAATGAGCCTTTCAAACTCTTCTTCACTGAACTGCAGAGTGTCATACATCCCTGCGGCGAGCCTCTGCCTCATTGCCTCATATAAGGTGACAGCCGCAGCAACCGATACATTCAGGCTCTGCACCATTCCCTGCATCGGGATATAATAAACCTTGTCAGCCAGTTTAAGCACCTCTTCGGAAACACCTCTGTGCTCATTGCCCAGAACCACTGCACTTTTTTTTGTGAAATCAATGTCATAAAGGCTGATGGCATCGGGCTGAAGCGCCGAGGCATAAATGGTATAGCCCTGGTCTTTCAGTTTACGGAAACACTCCTCCGCAATCTTGAACTTCTCACGTTCAACCCACTTAAAAGCAGATGCAGAGCTCTTTTTCCCGATCTTCGGGAATTTCTCGTAATTATATATAAGTGAAGTCTGGTAAACACCCACTGCATCGCAGGTGCGCATGATTGCGCTTACGTTATGGGGATCATGTATGTTCTCGAATACTACTCTGAGGGTGGGTTGCCTTTTTGCGAGGGTGTCACGGATTTTTTTCAGCCGTGAATCTGTTACGTTTATCACTCTATCTGATTACTATTTTATAAAGAGTCCTTTTAAAAGTTCCGCGGGCTTTATCAATTTTCAGCCGTTTCTCATCCTGAATCTTTGTGTAAAACATCACCATTTCAATGGTTTTGGATATGGCCTCATCTTCGGTATGTGCCCATGATTCACACCCTGTGAGTGAAGGCACCTCGGCTGTAAAGCCATCGTCCGTTTTATTCACTATCAGGTCAAGTACCAATCAGTATCCCCCGCCTGTGTCTTTCTGTCCCGTTACAATCTTCACGCTTGCCGATGCACCTATTCTGTCTGCACCTGATTCAATCATAGCAATTGCATCTTCATGAGTTCTGATTCCTCCCGATGCTTTTACCATAACTGATGACCCGACCACATACTTCATAAGTGCAACATCCTGAACTGTGGCACCGCTTTTTGAAAATCCCGTGGAAGTTTTTACGAAATCCGCACCGGCTTCTTTACAGATAAGGCACGCCTTGATTTTCTCTTCATCTGTGAGCAGGCAGGTTTCAAGAATAACTTTCGTGATAAGTCTTTTCGGTTTTGCGGCAAGGACAACCTGCTGAACATCGGTGAATACATATTTATAATCGCCTGATTTCAGTTTGCCGATATTAATAACCATGTCAATCTCTTCAGCACCGGCAGCAATGGCTTCTTCCGCTTCGGCTCTCTTTACTGCGGTTGTGGTTGAACCAAGCGGGAAACCGATAACCGTGCAAACCTTCACTCCTGATCCGCGCAGCAACTGACTGCACAGCGGAACATAACAGGGATTCACGCATACAGATGCGAACTTGTACTTTGCTGCTTCGTTGCAGAGCAGCGTTATCTCGTCAATGGTTGCATCAGGTTTAAGGAGTGTGTGGTCAATTTTATGAGCAAGTTCTGCGTCGGTGAGTTCATTCCCGATCCCGATCCCCGCAGAGATTCTTGCCGCACCGGCATCTATAATCTTTTTGACCGTTACGGGCTGAGTTACTACGTTCCGCTCCCAGCCTTTGCAGGTGTCACCTTTGCAGTAGAATTCACTCAACTGCCTTTCAAGGATCGCCTGATTAACTATTTTTCCTATCCTGCTGCTGTCAATCATTTTATTTTCCTGAGGAATGCATGATAAGTGTTTTTTAATAACATTGCGCGGGTCATTGGCCCGACACCTTTTGGCACAGGTGTTATCATCGATGCAACTTCCGAAACACCTGCAAAATCAACATCGCCGGTTACCCTGTAACCTTTCTCTTTCGTTTTATCCTCAACGCGGTTTATTCCGACGTCAATAACCACAGCGCCCTCTTTCACCATCTCTTTTTTGATGAACTCGGGCTGCCCTATTGCCGCAATCAGAATATCAGCCTGTCTCGTGTAATATGCAATGTCTTTTGCTGCCGAGTGACATACCGTAACAACTGCATTCGCAAATTCCTTCTTCTGTACCAGAATATTTGCAATCGGTTTCCCTACTATATTGCTTCTGCCAACTACCACCACATGTTTACCCGAAGTCTGAACCTTGTAATATTTCAGCAGTTCCTGAATGCCGGCAGGAGTGCAGGGGAAAAACGTTTCATTGCCGATCACCAGTTCACCGACATTAAAAGGATGGAAACCATCCACATCTTTCTCCGGACGGATCTTTTTGATCACCCTGTCTTCATTAATGTGTTTTGGCAGTGGAAGCTGAACCAGAATACCGTCATATTCTGAATTGTGATTGTAGTAGTCAATAAGATCAAGCAGCTCCTCTTCAGAAATATCCGATCCTCTTTTCTCCACATGGGATCTCATTCCTGTTTCAAGACAGTCATTGGCTTTGCTTTTCACATAAATCTTTGATGCGGGGTTCTCGCCGACAAGGATAGCCACGAGACCGGGTACGCCCTTGCCTTCGGCACTCAGCCTGCTGATACCGGCTTTTAATTCTGCTTTTATTTCGGCCGCTACTTTCTGGCCGTCTATTATTGTCATTTTAATTCGCTTTACTGAATTCGGGGAAAATAATTCTTTCTATCTCTGCTGCCTTGCCCGTGGCAGTATCAATTTTGATCACCACTGCCGCAAGGTGAACGTCATCAGAGGCGATCTCATACTTCTGAGGAGTCTGATAAATAAAACGGTTTAATGCCGGAGTAACCTTCATCCCGATAACCGAGTGATAAGGCCCGGTCATGCCAACATCTGAAATATAGGCAGTGCCTTCGGGGAAAATCCTTTCATCCGCTGTCTGCACATGCGTATGAGTCCCGACAATCGCAGAGACCTTGCCGTCAAGATAATGAGCAAGCGCCAGTTTTTCTGCCGTTGCCTCAGCATGGAAATCGATGAAAACCATGTTGGTTTCGGCTTTCACCTTGCTCAGGATATGATCGGAAGTCCTGAAAGGACAATCAATCGTTGCCATAAAGGTTCTGCCCTGCAGATTAACCACCGCCACTTTCCCTTTCGGAGTTTCTGCAATGTAATAGCCGTTGCCGTGCGTGCCCCTGGGGTAATTCTGCGGACGTAAAACCCTCGGTTCAACTTTTATGTAATCCTGGGTCTGTCTCTTATCCCAGGTGTGATTGCCGCCGGTTATAACATGAACACCTTTTGCAAAAAGCTCCTCACCTTCCTTGGGGAGAATTCCCTTGCCTTCGTTTGTGTTTTCACCGTTTACAATTACAAGATCTGCTTTATATTTTGAAATTAAGGAGGGAAGCCAGTTGAGTACCATCTCAAGCCCCGGTTTCCCGACAATATCGCCAACAAAAAGTAAGTTTAATAACGCCATAATTTTCCGTAAAAAGAAATTAAATATACCAAACATTTTGAAAATATGAGGACGCATTAAGGTTATTCACCAGGAATGTATTTTGATTATAAGCCGGAATTTTGAAATCAGTTCTTAGTTCGTGGTGCGGGCGTGCCTCGTTGGCAGCATAACATCGGAAACACAAATGATGCGAATAAAAATAATGAACACAAATAAATTTTAGCTA
>JABWCA010000158.1 GCA_013359345.1 Ignavibacteriaceae bacterium | reverse complement strand
CTGCAAAATATGCATCGGGTTTGGTGACGATTATCGACCCTAATAATACCGAATCGGTTCGTGTACCTCTTGTCCTGCCTTCCGGTGTGACCGTCACACTTGATACACTCTGGCGGCCGGGTGTTTCCGCCATTCAAAGCGCCAATGGAACTGTGCTGCAAACCCTGTCGGTTAATCCACCGGCTTCAGAATCTAATATGACACTTTTGGCACCCGATGAACTTCGGCAAAAAATTGCGACAAGGCTTGTAGCTTTTAATAATATTTATATGATTAGCGATTATCGGGAATTTAATGCTGATACAGTGCGATCCGGTGTTGGCACAGAATTATGGAAATTTTTCCTGATTCTGGCACTGATTTTGACAGGTGTTGAAATGATTCTGGCGAGAAACAGTAAAAGAGATCTTGCATCTGATAAATAAGCAGATTAATTAATCCAATTATCTTTTTATATGCAAAACACTTAACAGAAATCTGTGCTACTGATTTTTGCCACTTGAAAAAATGACGTATATCATTAAATTTCGTCAAAAAAAGCGGAAAAATCGTATTAAGGGATCTGAATTTCTTTGACTTTGAAGAAAAAAACGTCTAATTTTTAAAGATTTATTAAACTAACAAAGTTCTTATTTAAAAAAATCGTTAAATATATTGCATACGGAGGCCTAATGAGGTATCTGCTACTGATTTGTTTTTTTATGCTTCCGATTTTCGTTTTCGGCCAAACCGGAAAAATTGTCGGAAAAGTTATAGACGGATCAACCAATGAAGCTCTGCCATTTGTAAATATTATACTGGAAGGAACGAGTATAGGTGCCGCCTCAAATCTTGACGGTGAGTACATTATAGTAAACGTGCCTCCCGGAGCATACAATATTAAAGCATCGGCAATCGGCTTTAATTCTGTTACCATTCAGAATATCAAAGTGGCAACAGGATTAACAACAACACAAAACTTTTCACTTGTATCAACAAGCATTCAGTTAGATCAGGATGTGGTTGTTATTGCTGAAAAGCCAATGATCAATAAAGATATTACCGCATCAACTTCAATTGTCGGTGAAGACCTGATCGCAGAACTTCCGGTAACGGAAGTGTCAGATCTGCTGCAGCTTCAGGCAGGCATTGTTGTTGGCGGCGGCGGTGAAATCCACCTCAGAGGCGGAAGAGCCGGCCAGATTTCATATCAGATAGACGGTGTTCCCGTTACTGATGCTTATGACAACAGTAACGTTGTTGATGTCGGAACCAATTCTGTTAAAGAGCTCCAGGTTATCTCCGGTGCATTTAACGCAGAATACGGTCAGGCACTCTCGGGTGTTGTTAATATCGTAACCAAAGACGGTAACAACAAATACACAGGAAGCCTTTCTTCTTATGTTGGTGATTACATCTCTAACAAGAATGACGTTTTCTGGAATATTAAGGATCTTAATCCCGTTGCGATCAGAAATTTTGAGGGAAGCTTAAGCGGACCCATAATTAATGACAAGTTTTTCTTTTTTGCCAATGCCCGCTATTTTTATAACACGGGTTACTTATACGGACAAAGAAAATTCCTCACAACAGACATATCCAGAGAAAACACAACCAACAATTCATTCTTCATTACAGATGCAACTGACTCACTCGGCAGGGTTAAAACACCCGGAGGAGATAATGAATATGTTGCAATGAACTGGAACGAGAGAATTTTTGGTCAGGGAAAGCTCACATACAGACTTCTCCCGGGAATGACAGTAAGATTCAGCTATTTATTAGACTGGCAGGACTATCAGGATTATGACGGCGGTATGCGGCTCACACCTGATAACAATCTGCAGAGATTCAGAAGAGGCGTTTCAAATACCTTCAGTATCAACCACGCCGTTTCTGACATGTCATTTTACACACTTAACTTATCATACTTTTACAAAGATTACAGACATTACCTTTATGAGGATATCTATACAGGTAATGCAGAAAGACCAACAAATTACATAGACAACAGATTAAAGCAGAATCCTCCTTACAGCTTTGAAATTGGTGGTACAAACACCAACAGATTTGTAAGAAACACAGGCACTTATTCTGCCAAACTCGACTGGGAAACCCAGGTGAATAAAGAGATCAGCATCAAGTTTGGCGGTGAGTACAAAATGCACCGTATCTACTTTGAAAACATAAACCTGATTCCTCTTAACATTAACGGTCAGGATGTAAGACCATTTAACGTTGTGGTTCCTTCACCTACTTCACTGAACTACGATACTTATACCAGAAAACCTCAGGAAGCAAGCGCATACGTTCAGTCAAAATTTGAGGCTTTCAACCTGATATTTAACGCAGGTGTGAGATTTGATCTCTTTAATCCTGACGGAAAAATACTAGCCGATCCTACAGATCCGGACATTTTAAAACCCGTAAGACCTGCAAATCAGGGAAAAACTCTCGCAGAAAGAAGAGCTTACTGGTATAAAGATGCAGGAGTAAAAACTCAGATTTCTCCAAGACTTGGTATTGCATTCCCGATTACAGACAGAGGTGTCATACATTTCTCATACGGTCACTTCTTCCAGCTGCCCGGTTATGAGCTTCTTTACACTAACCCTGACTTTAAAGTTGTTGACGGCTCAGGAAACGTGGGCCTCATGGGCAACTCAGATCTTGAACCGCAGAAAACAGTAAAAGGTGAAATTGGTCTGCAGCAGCAGTTATCAGATGACATGGCTGTTGATATCACCATGTTCTTTGAAGACTTCAGAAATCTTACCGGTACTCAGACCCAGGATATCACCATATTTGGTACTCAGAGCACATACAGTCAGTACGCAAACTCAGATTTCGGTTTCTCTAAAGGATTTATTGTTAAATTCGAAAAGAGATTCGGCGGCGGACTTGCAGTAAACCTCGATTATACTTTCTCAGTTACAAAGGGTAACGCATCAAATCCTGCTGACGCAAGAAATGCTGTACTCGGCGGCGCTGCTCCCGAAACCTTTATTGCCCCGCTTGACTGGGATCAGACACATACTCTGAATGCTACCGTTGCTTATTCAGTGCCGAATGATTTCGGTCTGTCACTTATAGTAAACTACTTCACGGGCCAGCCTTACACTCCTGCAGTTAATAAAAACACAAGAGTGACACAGAATGCTTTCCCGAGAAACTCAGGATACAAGCCCGATATCTTTAACATAGACCTCAGGGCTTATAAAGATCTGGCATTCGGTGATTTCAAGTTCACAGTTTTCCTCAGAGTGTTCAACCTGCTTGACCTTGATAACCCGAGAGGATTATTCTCTGACACAGGAGATCCGTATTTCACATTCGGATTGCTTGAAGCAAGAAAGATTAATCCGACGCTTTACTATAACACACTTGATGATTTATTCAACAATCCGACATTCTTCTCTGAACCCAGAAGAATTGAACTTGGTTTGTCGTACAACTTTTAATTACAGGTAGATTTTATGAGAAAAACATTATTCACAATACTCCTCCTTATTTTAAGTTTGTCGCTGGCAGATACGATTCTGGCACAGAGGAGTGATCCCAACCTGAAGAGGATCGGGTATCACACCGGCAACCGCGTCGGAATTTCGTTCTACAACGACGGACAGATTTCAGGATTCAATCAGGGTATAGACATCAGAGGTGAATGGCCGTTCGGTAGCGGTGAAAATTATATCGGTGATTGTATTCCACTTATTGGCGTTGAATTTATAACAAGAGATAACGATGCAAAACATTCAGTAGTGATTTCAAGAGGTCCCAGAAGAGGACAGAGCGATGAAAGACATCCGCAGTTCGGATATTTCTGGGGATGGAACCCCATGCCGGGCTTCCTTAATCCCGAATCAGAATCAGTTGCAATGAGCAATCTTCCCAACTCATGGCCGGTCGGCGGCTGGAGAGATCAGCCTTCATATGTTGATGCCAACGGCAAAACCGTCTGGAACGGTTACTTTGGCAAAGGCGTTGTTCAGGCCGATCAGGAAAGCTACTACTGGGCAGATGACCAGTGGGATGATGAATTCAACGGCAACTTCAAACCCGACAGCCGTGACACAACCAGAAACGGTATGGCTCTGCAGATGGCCGTAAGAGGCTTCCAGTGGGCAAGCTTCCTTGCAGAGGATGTTATATTCTGGCTTTATGATATCAAAAATGAAGGAACCACCATCTACCGCAGAGCTGCTTTCGGTACAGTTGTCGGTACGCTGGCCGGCGGTGACGGTGACAGCCAGGATGACCTTGGTTCATTTGATCCCAATGATGCCATCACATATTCATGGGATAGCGACGGTGTCGGAAACAAAGGCCAGAGAGTGGGCTATGTAGGTTATGCATTCCTTGAATCACCCGGCAACCCTTACGACGGTATCGATAATGATGATGACTCCGGTGATCCCAATGTCCCGAGATTTACCTTAACTTCCTTTGATTCGGTTACATACAACGTGGGTGAGAGAATTGTTCTTATAGACCCCGTCAGTTATGCCAGAACAATAGTAACTGTGCAGGCGGGAATTAACACGGTAAACACTCTTGGCAGAACAGTTTCATTCACACCCGGAGTTACATATTTCAGAGAAGGTCATATTGCACAGATTCTTAATGGTGTTGCAATTCCGGACACAACAGCAAATGACGGCTTTGATAATGACCTCGACGGCGTTATCGATGAAAACCAGGCAATTCATTACGAAGCGAGAAGAATAAAGGGCCTCCTCCCCCTCAAGTATATTGACTTTCTTACCGGTGCAGGAGTTAATGATCCTCTCGTTGATGAGAAGCGTGATAACGCTGCCGGCAGCCTTGTTACAACTTATGTAAAAGGTCCCAACAACTCATCAAGACTGGTAACCCACTTTGCAGGTGACGAGGATGCTGACTGGACTGCAAGAGACACAGCCACTCTTGATATCAGAGATGACGTGGGTGCTGATGGTGTCGGCCCGTTTGATGAAGGATATGTCGGCCCCGATGCTGACGGAACCGAAGGCAACGGAACTCCTGACCAGGGTGAGCCCAATTTCGGAAGAACCGACCCTGACGAATCAGATCAGATAGGTCTTACCTCGTTCAACTTCTTTGAACTTGGTTCAGCCCCCGATCTCAGCCAGGATGAAGTTCTCTGGACAAGAATGAACCCCGGAAGATTTGACGTTATTCCGCCGAATCCTCAGGATGGTGACTTTATCTACGCTTCGGGTTATTTCCCGCTGGTTCCGGATAAAATTGAAAGATTCTCAGTTTCACTCCTTTTCGGTGAAACCTATGATGATATTGTAAGAAACAAAAAAGTTGTTCAACAGATTTACAACTCAGGCTACAAATTCCCACAGCCGCCCAGAAAACCGAAACTCACGGTCACTCAGGATGACGGCAAGGCAGTTCTGTACTGGGAAGGAAGATCAAGCGAGAACTCAATTGACTTTATCACAAAACTTAAAGACTTTGAAGGATACAAAGTTTACAGAGCAACCGATGCCGGTTTCATTGATGCACGTCAGATAACCAATGCATTCGGTGTTCTCAGCTTTGATAAACCCCTTGCACAGTACGACATCAAAGGCAACGGCGTTAAAGGATTCTTCTATCCCTCACCCGATCTTCTCGAGCAGGTTGGCGGTACAACATTCTATCTGGGCAATGATACCAGCGGTATTGTTAACAGATATGTTGACTCAACCGTTATCAGAGGCGTGAGATACTATTATGGTGTTGCCGCATATGATAAAGGTGATGCAGGGCTTAACATCTTCCCTTCAGAAAATCCCATAAAGATTTTCAGAACCAACACCGGTGAGATTGTAACTGATGATAACACAGGATACATAACCACCGGTAACAGAGGCGTAGGATATGTTGATGCCTCAGTTGATACCATATCAACACAGTTTGTTAAGATAGGAACAGGTAAAGTAGGTGTTGAAGTTGTTGATGACGCTGTTGTTAAACCCAGTGTCACCTACAAAATCGCATTCACCGACACCTCGCTTCAGAGATACACAAGAGACTGGTATCTGATAAATAAAAACAGCGGTGACACACTTGTGAAGAGGGAAACCATTTTCACAGGATCGACACCTATTGTTGACGGTCTCAGACTTCAGATATTTAATGATGCCACAATCAATATTGATACCTTAAGATCAGGCTGGGTTAATGCCCCGTATGATACAGTTCCTTCTTACGCATTCAGTGTTCTCCAGATCGGAAACAACCGCGGTACAATAATCGGTTATGATTATGAACTTGAGTTCTTCCCGGATATTGTTGACACATCTGTTGGTGATACTCTTCAGCCCCCGACATCAGCAAACAGGTTCCCGAGAAAGAATGCAAACTTCAAGGTTAAGAATCTGACCACCGGTGAATATATAGACTTTGTTTACTATACAACCGGTAACCTCAGCACCGTGCATAACGTTTATTTCAGAGAGACAATAAATGGTCAGTACCTGAGAACATGGAGAATAAACCTGTTCTACAATTACGGTTCAGCACCGCTGCTTACAAGCGGAAAGCTGAGATTATACACCCGCAAACCGTTTACCTCAGATGATTCGTTTGAATTCAAGGTAAATCAGAGCCGGATTGACGCAATGTCTGCAAAAGACAACATGGATAAAATCAATGTTGTGCCTAACCCGTATGTGGTTACACATCAGGGTGAGGAGAGACTTCTCAGCACGCAGACAAGCGGAAGGGGTGAGAGAGAAATCAGATTCACTCACATTCCACCCGGATCAAAAATAACGATTTACACTGTAAGAGGCGAATTAATCAAGACCCTGTATCATTCAGACCTCTATGTGGGCGATGTATACTGGAATCTGAGAACCGAGGAAAATCTTGATGCGGCATACGGCGTTTACGTCTATGTTGTAGAGATACCCGAGGTTGGTAAAAAGGTTGGCAAATTTGCCTTAATTAAATAACGGAGAGCGGAGCATGAAAAGAATAATATTTTTAATGATGATTTTTGCTGTATCCGCTTTTGCTCAGACAAAAGTGGGTTCAACTGCTGCTCCATTTCTTAATATTGGAGTCGGTTCTAAGGCTATTGCGATGGGCGGTGCATTCACCGCCACCGCAAATGATGTTACCTCATTGTACTGGAATCCAGCAGGTGCTGCAAAGTCAATGACAAGCGGAGCCTATTTCTCACACACTCAGTGGTTTGCCGATATCAGCCTTAACTGGGCAGGCGCAATGCTTAACCTCGGTGATATGGGAACAGTGGGCGGTTACGTGACATACCTTGATTATGGTGAAATTGAAGTGACCACAATGCGTGAACCTGACGGAACAGGTGAAATGTTTAATGCTAAAGACATGGCTATGGGCCTTACTTACGCATACAACCTCACCGACAGATTCTCAATTGGCGGTGCAGTTAAATATGTGACTCAGCAGATCTGGAACTCATCAGCTTCAACAGTTGCTTTTGACCTCGGTGTTCTCTTCCAGTCTGATATATACGGTCTCAGAATAGGTGCAACAATTACTAACTTTGGCGGTGACATGACCCTTGACGGTAAAGACCTTCTGGTTCTTCATGACATAGATCCCAACAACTTTGGTAATAATGACCAGATTCTTGCCAAACTTAAAACGGATGCATACCCGCTTCCCCTTACTTTTAAGGTTGGTCTGGCAATGGATGTGGTCAACATGCCCATGCACAAAATAACCGTGGGTGTTGATGCGCTTCATCCCAATGATAACGCAGAAAGCCTTAACATTGGCGGTGAATATATATTCAATAACATGATTGCCTTAAGAGGCGGTTACAAATCACTTTTCCTTGATAACGCAGAAGAGGGGCTTACACTTGGCGTGGGTCTTCAGTATGAATTTTCACCGGGACTTGGTTTAACCGTCGATTATGCATATCAGGATTTCGGAGTTCTCAAAGAGACGCAGCACTTCTCTCTGGGAATAAAATTTTAGATTTTTTATTAACTTAACAGTATGTAAATTTAATAATTAAAAACACTTAATCAACAAAACGGAGTAATCAATGAAAAAACTACTTACTTCAGTATTCGTGCTTGTGTTTGGTGTTACTATGTTAATGGCTCAGAATAATGTGACATTCAGAGTAAACATGGGTAAACAAACTGCGCTGGGTAACTTTACCCCCGCAACTGACACAGTATGGGTAAGAGGTTCATTCAACGGCTGGGGAACTGATAATAAACTCACCAGACCCGCCGGTGACTCAATCTGGTCCGGAACTATTTCTCTTCCTGAAGGATCAATAGAATACAAATTTTTCCACAATCACAATGGTGGTGAAAACTGGGAAAGCGTAGCTAACCGCGCATATACCGTTCCTGCAGGTGGCGGCACACTTGATGTTGTTTATTTTGACAACGTTGACTGGGCTCCTGTTGTTAATCTTCCTGTCAGCTTCTCATGTAACATGGAGCTTGAAAGATTATCAGGAAGATTCAGACCCGCGCTTGATACAATTTCAGTTAACGGTTCATTCAATGGCTGGGCATCAAAAGTTGACATCATGACACCGGGATCAAATCCTGATATCTATGAAAAAGAAGTCATGATTGAAGTTCAGGCAGGCACAGTGCTCGCTTTCAAATACTGGTATACACCCAATCAGTGGGAATCAGTACCGAACAGAGAGTATACAATCACCCAGGGTGACATTACCGCTGGTTTCGCCATTGCAAGTGAAGCAAGCTACAACAACGGTACACTTTCAACAGTTATCAATCAGGCTTGTACAATCAAATTAACCTGCAACACCAACGGTGCAAGAGATCCTAACGGAGTTCCCTTTACATCAGTTGATAATGTTATCGTTGCCGGATCATCAGCTCCCCTTTCATGGCCCGGTGGCGGATGGCCGACCTCAGACAGCGGTCTCGTAATCAAATTATATGATAACGGAACCAATGGCGATATCACAGCAGGCGACAAAATCTTCTCAAAAGATATTGTATTCCCTGCTTACACATCACTCGGTGTTGAATATAAATATGGTATCAACTTCGGTTTACCGAACAACGGCGGCGCTAACGATAACGAAGGCGGCGTTGGAAACAACCATACTTTACCCTGGCAGATCAACTATGTATCAGCTACAGCTGTTGATACATTTGGTGTTCTTAAAGCAGCAGACCTCGTTAACATAGTAACCGACGTAAGAGAACTCGGAAACGGCGTTCCCTCAGCCTTTGAATTAGGCCAGAACTACCCGAATCCTTTCAACCCTTCAACTTCAATCAGATTCAGCCTCCCTGTATCAGGTATGGTAAGCTTAAAAGTTTACAATATCACAGGTCAGGAAGTTGCAAGCCTGGTTAACGAAGTTAAAGACGCTGGCAACTACGTTGTTAACTTTGATG
Source organism: Ignavibacteriaceae bacterium (assembly GCA_013359345.1). Lineage (GTDB taxonomy): Bacteria > Bacteroidota > Ignavibacteria > Ignavibacteriales > Ignavibacteriaceae > JABWCA01. Next base: position 157 of record JABWCA010000158.1, on the reverse strand, counting down.
CTTCAAAATTAACCTCAGGTATCTACTTCTATACAATCACCTCAGGTAAATTCACTGAAACAAAGAAGATGCTTCTCCTGAAGTAATTTTCTCTCAGATTTTTCTGGAAGAGGCTGTTCTGAATAAGGGCAGCCTCTTTTTTTTATTGAAGTTTTCA
>JABWCA010000157.1 GCA_013359345.1 Ignavibacteriaceae bacterium | reverse complement strand
TAATTCACCTCAGAAGCTTTTTTGTGCTTCACAGATTTGGTGATCCCGGAACTGAAACAATGTTCGATTCAGTAAAAATAGCTTTTCAGGATCCCGTTTACTCGGGCTTTTATGTTTTCGCGATGATACTTCTCGGCTTTCATCTGAATCACGGCTTTCAGAGCGCATTTCAGACTTTCGGGCTTATGGGATTCAAATTCGGGAAAACAGTTAAAGTTTTAGGGACGCTTTTTGCAATTATCGTTCCGCTGCTGTTTGCAACTATGCCGCTCTATTTTTTATTTGGAGGTAAGTAATTATGGTTTTAGATGCTAAAATACCCTCAGGTCCCATAGAAAGTAAATGGACTAATCACAAGTTCGGTCTCAAGCTTGTTGCTCCGTCAAACAGGAGAAAATACTCCGTAATAATTGTCGGTACAGGTCTTGCAGGCGCATCCGCAGCTGCATCGCTCGGCGAACTTGGTTATAATGTAAAAGTTTTTTGTTTCCAGGATTCAGCAAGACGCGCACACAGCGTTGCTGCCCAGGGCGGAATAAACGCCGCTAAAAATTACAGAAATGACGGCGACAGCATTTTCCGTCTTTTCTACGATACCGTTAAGGGCGGAGACTTCAGGGCACGCGAAGCCAACGTTTACCGTCTGGCAGAACTCAGCGTGAATATCATTGATCAGTGCGTTGCACAGGGTGTTCCTTTTGCCCGTGAGTACGGCGGATACCTCGATAACAGATCATTCGGCGGTGCTCAGGTTTCAAGAACATTTTATGCAAGAGGTCAGACCGGACAGCAGCTTCTGCTCGGAGCCTATTCGGCGCTTGCAAGGCAGATCGGTTCAAAGCAGGTTGAATATTACCCCCGCACCGAGATGCTTGATCTCGTTATGGTTAACGGCAAGGCAAGAGGAATAGTGGCCAGGAATCTTGTTACAGGCAAGATTGAATCTCACTCGGCCGATGCAGTTGTTCTTGCAACAGGCGGTTACGGCAACGTATTTTATCTTTCAACAAATGCCAAGGGTTCAAACACCACGGCAATATGGCGCGCTCATAAAAAGGGTGCATTGTTCGGAAACCCCTGCTTTGTTCAGATTCACCCCACATGTATACCCGTAAAAGGTGAGTACCAGTCAAAACTCACGCTCATGAGCGAAAGCTTAAGAAATGACGGACGTGTATGGGTGCCCAAGGCAAAAGGCGATAAACGTCACCCCGGCCAGATCCCCGAGAATGAAAGAGATTATTATCTTGAGAGGGTTTATCCCTCGTTCGGTAATCTTGTGCCCAGAGACGTTGCCTCAAGAGCAGCCAAAAAGGTATGCGATGAAGGAAGAGGCGTCGGGTCATCGGGTCAGGCTGTTTACCTCGATTTTGCAGATTCAATCAAAAGACTCGGTAAAGATAAAATTAAAGAGCGTTACGGAAACCTCTTTGACATGTATCATGAGATCACTGATGAGAACCCCTATGAAGTGCCGATGAGGATTTTCCCGGCGGTGCATTACACCATGGGCGGTCTCTGGGTTGATTATAATCTTATGTCAAATCTGCCCGGACTCTTTGTTCTGGGTGAAGCAAACTTCTCTGATCACGGTGCAAACCGTCTTGGCGCAAGTGCGCTCATGCAGGGCCTTGCCGATGGTTACTTCGTGATTCCGTCAACAATTGGCGGATATCTTGCCGGTGAGTCATTTGAGAAGCTGGATACATCTCATGAAGCTTTCAAAACAGCGGAAAACGAAGTTAAAGAGAGAATCAGTAAACTTCTCGCAATCAATGGTAAAGAAACCGTTGATTATTACCACAGAATGCTCGGAAAGATCATGTGGGATAATGTCGGAATGGGCAGAAACGAACCCGGACTTAAGGAGGCCATCTCCAAAATCAGGGCTCTCCGTGATGAATTCTGGCAGAATGTGAAAGTTCTTGGTGAGGGCGAAGAAGTTAACCAGTCGCTTGAAAAAGCAGGCAGGGTGGCAGATTTCCTTGAACTGGCTGAACTGATGGCTCAGGATGCTCTCCACAGACGCGAGTCATGCGGGGGTCATTTCAGAGAAGAATCACAGACCCCTGAGAATGAAGCTCTCCGTGATGATGAGAATTTCGCTTATGTTGCGGCATGGGAATATCAGGGAGAAGGCAAGGAAGAGGTGCTCCACAAAGAACCACTTACTTTTGAATATGTCAAGTTAACTCAAAGAAGTTATAAATAGGAAGGAGTTAAGGATGAATTTTTCTCTTAAAGTATGGCGACAGGCAAATGCGAAGGCAGCAGGTGAGTTTAAAACATATAAAGTTAATGACATAACCGAAGACACTTCCTTTCTTGAGATGCTCGATATTCTTAACGAGGATCTGATTAAAAAGAATGAAGAACCTATCACTTTTGACCATGACTGCCGTGAAGGTATCTGCGGCACATGCAGTCTTTACATTAACGGAAGGCCCCACGGACCCAAGAACCTGGTCACCACCTGTCAGCTTTTCATGAGAAGCTTTAAGGACGGCGAGACCATCACCATTGAACCTTTCAGGGCAAAACCCTTCCCTGTGCTGAAGGATCTCATGGTAGACAGGTCTGCATTCGACAGAATTATCCAGGCCGGCGGATTTATTTCAGTGAGCACAGGCTCAGCACCCGATGGCAACAGCATTCCCATTCACAAGGATGTAGTTGAAGAGGCAATGGATGCAGCACAGTGCATAGGCTGCGGCGCCTGCGTTGCGGCATGTAAAAATGCATCGGCAATGCTGTTTGTCTCTGCCAAGGTTTCACACCTCGGGCTGCTGCCTCAGGGTAAAGTGGAAAGGCTCGAAAGAGTGCTCAACATGGTTGCGCAGATGGATGAAGAGGGTTTCGGGTCATGCACAAACACTTATGCATGCGAAGCCGAGTGCCCCAAAGGGATATCAGTTACAAACATTGCCAGGCTCAACAGAGAATTTCTGGCAGCCACCTTCAGCTGATTTCCTCTTAACTTATTATGAAAAGCGGGCTTTTGCCCGCTTTTCTTTTTCTTTAAAGTCTGAATATCACCGCAATAAGCCAAAAATTGGGATAAATCCCGTATTTTTGTAATTCGTAATTCTGTAATCACTTCTAACTTATTACACTGCTGATGTACCAGAAAAAAATAGACAGTATCAAGGAATCTGCATTACATACAGTTTCTGCGTTTCCTGAACAGATTCATTTCAGAGATTTTCTGAGATCTGATATTCACCCGGCAATCAAAAAATATGTTGTTGCCGATCTCAGACTCCGTATCTATAACGAGAGGAGATTTCTGTATGAAAACTCGCGCTTTAATTATGATGACAGCGTGGTTAAAATTCTCCTGAATAAGATTGACGCCCGGCTTGAGGAGAGTTATGTCTTTCAGAAGGAAACTCTGCAGAGATCGGTAAATCTCGGAATCTACTTTAACGCCTCATACATCATCAGGCCCGTTAAAACCATTCAGCGAATGATCTTTTCCACACAGGCAGAACGCAGCATTAACGAAGTGGAATACTGGCTTGAACACGTTTATTATTATTCCTTTATAATTAAGGCACTGCTTAATAAACTGAAAGAGGGGAATCAGAAAAAAGCTGACACGCATACCTTTGAAAATGCAGCGCTCACTGTTTTATCAGAGCTGAACGGTGCCCATGCAGAGCAGTTTGTCACCGAATCAATAGATTCGATTTATGATTTCACGGGTGAGACTGATACAGAAATTGAAATCACGCTATTTAAAACACTGCTTGAAGAGTGCGGTCTTAAAGAATACCTTGCCGTTGTGAACAACCTTCCTTTCACTTATTTCAACAAGGTGTTCGGAAAAGATGAGCTGAAGAAACTCATTATGGGTTCTCAGGAACAGGCGACCATGCCTGCCCCCGAATTTCATTCTGATCTTTTCAGCGTTCCTGAACCGGAAACGATAACCGCAGCGTCACTTTTCGGGGAGACAGCTAAAACTGAGGCAGAGGTGCCGTCTGAGCCTGAAGTGAAAGCAGAGACAAGAGAAGAAGAGAAAACGGAAGCACAGTCAACAGAACCCGTCATTGATGAGCCTTCGGATAATAAGGAAGATTCCTTTCTGACAGGACTTTACAACAAAAAGAAAGTTCAGTTTGAAGAGGTGAAACCGGAAAAGGAAGCGACTGATTCTGTAACTCCTGATGACAGCCATGAAGAGATTCCGTCACTTTTTTCAGGCAGCAGAATTCAGCCTGAAGAATCTGATGAAAATGAGTCATTCAGAGGTGAATCTGAGGATCGGATGTCTGAGCAGGCAGAACCTCAGAGTGAAAAATCGGTCAGGTCAAAAGATATCTTCAGCTATTTCACTGAAGATGAGGCACTGAAGATCATTGATGTGGTGTTCAGCGGAGATAATTCCGATTTCTTTGACACGGTTAACAGAATTGAAGCAAGGCAGACATATCAGGAAGCAGAAGAAATAGCCGGTCTCGCAATCAAAAGAGCGGGCATAAGTGAAAGCAATAAAACAGCGCGAATGTTTTACAGCAAGTTAAAAAAGTTTTTTGAAGAGAATTAAATGTTTATAGATCAGGTTGAAATTGATGTTGAATCAGGCAGAGGGGGTAACGGTGCTGTTGCTTTCAGACGCGAAAAATATGTGCCAAAAGGAGGACCCTCCGGCGGAAACGGCGGCACAGGCGGAAACGTTGTGTTTGTCACCGATAATAATCTTTCCACTCTGATTGATCTCAGATATAAAAGATATTACAAGGCAGATGACGGAGATCCCGGAGGCACCGGACTCAAAGACGGAAAAAACGGCTCGCATATATTTATTAAAGTGCCGCCGGGCACCATTCTGAAAGACCGCGCTACGGGTGAGATTATTCATGACCTCGATAAATCAGGGATTGAAGTTGTTCTGTGCCGCGGCGGAAAAGGGGGCAAAGGAAATTCAAATTTTGCAACCCCCACACAGCGCACTCCAAGATATGCGGAAAAAGGAAGACCCGGGGAAAGAATCAATCTTATCCTGGAGCTTAAGCTCCTTGCGGATGTGGGGCTGGTCGGCTTTCCCAATGCCGGTAAATCAACTTTTATATCGTCAGTGTCTGAAGCAAAGCCAAAGATTGCCGATTATCCTTTCACCACGCTTGAGCCCAATCTCGGTATAGTGAGATATAAGGAATTTAACTCATTCACTGTTGCGGATATTCCCGGAATTATTGAAGGAGCGCATCAGGGCAAAGGTTTAGGCTTAAGATTTCTCAGGCATATAGAAAGAACCAAGATTTTACTTTTCCTTATTGATATTACCTCTGAAGATCCTAAAAAAGATTATACGGTGCTTGCCAAGGAGCTTAAGAAATTCAGCCCTGAGCTTGCCGAAAAGGAGAGGATAATCTGTTTCAGCAAGAGTGATCTTGTTGAGCCCGATCAGGCTGAAAAAATGAAAAAGACGAAATTCAGGGGCTATAAAGATAAAGTTTATGTGATTTCATCGGTTGCGCGCAGCGGACTTGATGAGCTGACCGATACATTGTGGCAGACTATTAATAAAAATAAAAGGAGTGATAATGCAGAGATATAAAAATTTCTTTGCCGGATTTATGCTGGTTGTTTCCGTTGCCTATTTTACTGCGTGCAGCGGACTCGGAATCAACCTCTTCTCTGATAAAGATGATGTGAACCTTGGAGAACAGGTGCATCAGGAAATCATGAAAGATCCCCAGGAATATCCTATATTCACGGGAGATCCCTCAATAAAGCAGTACATAAAAGACAGAATTTTTGATCATGTGCTTGCGGCAGAGAAGATTGAAAAAAGAGGTATTTACAATTACCAGCTTGAAATCATCGACAAAAGAGATGTGCTTAATGCCTTTGCAATACCCGGCGGCAGGGTTTACCTTTACACCGGTCTGCTTAAATATCTCGATAGTGAAGCTGCTCTTGCCGGCGTTATCGGTCATGAAATAGCCCATGCAGAACGCAGACACGCCACACAGAGAATGACCACACAATACGGAGCCTCTATGCTGCTGAGCCTGGTGCTTGGTCAGAATCCGGGTGAAATTGCCGAAATTGCGGCAAACCTTTTCGTGGGGCTCTCACTCCTTTCAAACAGCCGTGCCAATGAGGATGAAAGTGATCAGTATTCAATTGAGTACCTTAAAAGCACAAGATACTACCCCGGCGGCGTTAAATTCTTCTTTGAAAAAATGCAGGCTGAGGGTCTTGTGGGATCCGGTTCTCCGGGACTTGAAACATTCCTTTCAACCCATCCCGATCCCGTTCAGAGAATTACAATCACAAATCAGAGACTTCAGCAGATGGGATTTCCCATTTATTCATACACCTCTGACGGAGACGGAATCTACAGAGCAGAATATAAAAGAAACATTCTTGACAAGCTGAAATAACATGAAGAAATCACTATTATTAACTACGGCGCTGGTTATCATGATCAGCGCAATTATATGCGCACAGCAGCAGGTGCTCACTCCTGAAAATCTCTGGAAGACTCAGCGAGTGGGTGCACCCGTTATCTCCCCCGATAAAAAACATCTCGCTTACACAGTTACAAAGTTTAATATCGATGAGAATAAGGGTTATACCGATATTTACATTTATGATACTGAAACCGGCAGCACAAAAAGGCTGACCACCCACAAAGCGGGTGAATCTTCTCCTTTATGGAGCCCCGACGGCAAAAAGATCTCTTTCATCTCAAAACGTGAAGATGATGAAAGGGGACAGATTTATCTCATACCCGTTGACGGGGGTGAGGCAGAAAGACTGACCGAAGCTCCAATGGGTGTTTCATCAGTTAAGTGGGACCCCACAGGAAAGTATCTCTGGTTTGCATCAAAGACAATAAAAGGGATTGAGAATGACCCCGATGCGCTGAAAAAAGAGATCAAAAAGAGAAAAGATTCAAAGGTTACCGCAAAAGTCACCGAGAACAGATTCTATCGTTACTGGGATAATTTCCTGACTGAGGATTATGTGACCCACCTGTTCAGGGTGGAAGTGAAATCGGGTAAAACCGAGAACATGACTCCCGGCCTTGATAAGCTCACTTCGGCTGACGGCGGCTCAATTGATTATGATATCTCGCCTGATGGCTCGCTCATAATTATGTCACTTAACACAACTCCGCCTCCTTATAAAGATCCCCTTAATATGGATCTTTATCTGATGAAGACTGCTGAACCGGGTGTGATGAAAAATATCACTGCCGATAACCCTGCAGATGACGGCGGACCTGAATTCACCGCAGACGGTAAAACTGTTTTTTACTCCCGCACTCTTAACCCCAAAATGGTTTCGGAGAATGCAAAAATCGCAAAGTATGATGTTGCCTCCGGGAAAATCACGGGTATCACAGATAAAATGGATCTCTCCATATCATCTTTCAGAGTGAGTGAAGACGGAAGCAAATTTTATTTTGTGACTGATCTTACCGGCAGAGTGCCCGTTTTTGAGATGAATAATGATGGTTCGGGTTTAAAGGTTCTTTATTTTGAGGGTGTTAACACACTGCCTGCAGAAGGAAATAAAAAAATCTTTTTCACCAACCAGAGATTCACTCACCCCGCGAAAATTGTAGAGCTGGCTTCAGGCAGTCAGGATGTCAGAACTGTTGCTGATTATAACATAGAGTGGGTAGACAGCATTAAGTTCGGGCAGACTGAAGAATATTATTTCAAGGGTGCCGATGGCGATTCAGTTCAGATGTTTGTCATTTATCCCCCTGATTTTGATCCCGCAAAGAAATACGGATTGCTGCATCTTGTTCATGGAGGTCCGCACGGTGCCTTCACAGATGATTTTCACCCGAGATGGAATGCTCAGGCATTTGCGGCAATGGGATACGTTGTGGCCATGGTGAATTTTCACGGGTCAACAGGATTCGGTGAATACTTTGCTAACTGCATTGTGGGCGCTCACGGAGATAAACCATTCACAGACATGATGCTTGCCACCGATTTTCTCCTGGCAAAATTCCCTTTTATTGATAAAAACAGACTTTCTGCAGCAGGCGGCAGCTACGGCGGTTATCTTGTGAACTACATGGCAGGAAACACCGACAGGTTTGCTGCGCTCATATCTCATGCAGGTGTTTTTAACTTTGGCGGTCAGTTTGCATCAGATATGACTCATTTCAGGGAGCTTGCATATAACGGCGCTCCGTGGTATGACACAGACCAGATGGAAAAGTACAGCCCTCACAAGTTTGCGAAAAATTTCAAAACGCCCATGCTGGTTATCCACGGTGAAAAAGACTACCGTGTGGTTGTAACCCAGGGTCTTGAACTTTATGGCATTCTTACGGGCAAAGGAGTGCCAGCCAGACTGGTTTATTATCCGGATGAAAACCACTGGATATTACAGCCCCAGAACTCGATTTTCTGGTACAAGGAAATCAAAAACTGGTTAGACAGATTTTTAAAATGAGTTTTGAAAATTTCTCAAAAGCACTTATATTTGTAATCTGTTTTTGAAAATTGTGGCGGGGTAGCTCAGTAGGTTAGAGCAATGGAATCATAATCCATGTGTCGGGGGTTCGAATCCCTCCCCCGCTACCACAAAATTAAAACCCTTACATCCTTGAAAGATGTAAGGGTTTTGTGTTTTAAAGGCATCGGGGCAGGGAGACGTAAGCGTTGGGTCTCTGCGGATACCTGCTTTAACCGCATATTTGTGGGCTGCGTTTGGTTTGGAGACGCAAGCATTGCGTCTCTACAGAAACCTGTATCCTGTATCCTGCTTCCTGTATCCCGTTTTGCTCAGCCGAAAAGCATTTCGGCAGTGTGGAACCGGCTTAAGGCACCTGTAACTTGTTTCCTGTTTAGGTCGGTTTTAACCGCATATTTGTGGGCTGCGTTTGGTTTGGAGACGCAAGCATTGCGTCTCTACGGAAACCTGTATCCTGTGTCCTGCATCCTGCTTCCTGTATCTTGTTTCGCCCAGCCGAAAAGCATTTCGGCAGTGTGGAACCGGCTTAAGGCACCTGTATCCTGCTTCCTGTTTATTCCGGTTTTAACCGCATATTTGTGGGCTGCGTTTGGTTTGGAGACGCAAGCATTGCGTCTCTACGGAAACCTGCCTCCTGTATCCTGTTTCCTGTAACTGTGAATAACAATGCAGATAGATCACAGTACCGCCAGCCTTCCGGCTGGTGAGCATTTATGCTGCAAACCGTTTTACCCTGTTACTCATTCTGCCATTTTACCGCCAGCTGATTCAGACGGCAGGAGAATCCAGTGTGATCAGGTTTTGGTTGGGTCATTAATAATCTCAGAGGATGTAATAATATAAAATCCTTCTCATCAATAATTACCCGATAACTCAGTTCGTCTTGAATTTACTCAATATACTGAGTAAATTTACTCACTGCATTGAGTAAAAATGGAAAAAGCCGTCAAATCTTTTCCCATAAGTAAGGACAAGCGAACACACCAGCCCCGCAGACTTATTGTAGTTTTTGGGATCGGAATATTTTAAGAATATTCTTTTATTTGTAATGTAACAATCCATGTTTTAGAATCAGGT
>JABWCA010000442.1 GCA_013359345.1 Ignavibacteriaceae bacterium | reverse complement strand
AATGCAGACAGGACTTATATGAGAAATGAGAAAAGTCTTGAGGGATGGCTGTTCATACACTTTATTGTAATGAGGGTTTATTACAAACTTCTCTTTCGCCTGAAGAAAAACAACCTTTTATCCCAATACTCGCCCGAAGACTTATTTAATATGGCTAAGTATGTCATGAAAATAAAGATCATGGATAACTGGATGACTTCTGAAGTAAACAAGAAATTGGCCGCTGTTACTAATAAAATTGGTTTGCCTATTACGTAATTTTGTATAGTTACGGCTTAAATTAAACAGATAATATCAGATTTGCAGTGTTCTCTTTGACCTCACGGTTACAATTTTACCGGCCCGGCCTCCTGTCATGACCGGTTTTTTCTTTCTGTTCCGGATCAGCCATGATAAAAGCCGTGATTCGCCTGTTAAAATTAATCTGAATTTATTTGTTAAATTTATCCGGATAAAACCTTTTTTTCTCAATCAGGAGATATAATGTCATCAGGTACTGTTGCTGCAGAAGCTTTAATTGATTCATCACCCGAATTTATATGGCAGATAATGACAAACCTGCCTGATATAAAAAGATGGTATTTTGATCTGGAAGAATTCAGGGCTGAACCCGGTTTTCGGTTCACTTTTTATGGCGGAACTGAGCAGCGCCAGTACCTTCATCTGTGTGAGATCACTGAGGTGATCCCTGCCCAAAAGCTTGCTTACACCTGGAAATATGATGGTTTGCCCGGAGAAACAGTTGTCACTTTTTCAGTTGAATCCGCGGATGATAAAACAATTGTAAAGGTGAGTCACACAGGCATTGAGTCTTTCGGTACCGATAATCCTGATCTTCAGCCTGAAAATTTTGCCGCAGGGTGGGATTATATTCTGAATGAATCACTGAAAAATTATGCGGAAAACAACTACATAGAGATCTCAATTGATATAAATGCCTCCGTAAGTTCAGTGTGGAAGGTTTTCACTGACAGGGAGCTCTCCAAAGTCTGGCTGAATGAATTTATGGAAAACTCTTATATTGAGTGCGACTGGCATGTGGGGAGCATTATGTACTGGAAAGATTCTGATGGGGCAATAAAAGCCAGGGGGCTGATTGTTGAGTCGCAGATTGAATCTGTAATCAGAATTGCCGTGTTTGATAATCCCGATCCCCGGTCTGAGGATGCGCCGGGCAAATATTCAGAATATTATCAGTTTTCTCAAACAGAAAATGGATGCAGATTCAGCACATTCAGCGGTCCCGTGCCGAGAAAAAAACATCCCGAGTATCTTGCAGTGTGGGAAAAATCATTTGAGATGATTAAAAATAAAAGTGAAGAAATTGATAAAAAATTAGCACATTAACTACAGGGCAATAATGTGAGCACACTAACAATATTATCGGTTACGCTTATAACACTTGCGCTGCTGTTTTACTCAGCCGGTGTGTGGGCTGAACGCTTATCCCGTTATCTCAGACCCTGGCATGTGTTATGTTTCTGGACTGGATTCACGTTTGATGTATCCGGCACTTACGCCATGCACCTTCTGGCCACAGGCCCGTTTGATTTAACCGAACCGCATACCCTTACCGGTCAGATTGCTCTCTGGCT
>JABWCA010000156.1 GCA_013359345.1 Ignavibacteriaceae bacterium | reverse complement strand
GGTTGCACCGTTTGCAGGTGATGCAAGAACGGGGGCTACGGGAACTGCAGGCAGAGTCGTAAAGCTGAATACTGTTGAGTATGTGCTGGTGCCTGTCGCATTCTTTGCGTTCACTCTCCAGTAGTAAGTTGTGTTGTTCAGGAGACCTGAAATTGCTCTGACTGAATCAGTTATGGTTGAGTCGTTAACAATAGTTGTCGCAAATGTGTTGGTTGTTGAGAGCTGCACTCTGTATGTAGCCGCTCCGGCTGATTTATTCCACACCAGGTTAAGAGCTAATGGCTGGTTTACCGCACCGTTTGCAGGTGATGCAAGAACGGGAGCCGCGGGGACTGCAGGCTGTGTTGTAAAGCTGTACACTGTTGAGTATGTGCTGGTGCCTGTTGCATTCTTTGCATTCACTCTCCAGTAGTAGGTTGTGTTATTCAGGAGTCCGCTAATTGCTTTAACAGAATCAGTTATCGTTGAGTCGTTAACTATAGTTGTCGCAAATGTGTTGACCGTTGAAAGCTGTACTCTGTATGAAGCCGCTCCGGCTGATTTATTCCAGACCAGATTAAGCGCCAAGGGCTGACCTGATGCACCGTTTGCGGGTGATGCAAGAACGGGAGCCGCAGGAACTGCAGGCAGTGTGGTAAAGCTGTATACTGTTGAATAAGAACCTGTACCGTTTGCGTTCTTTGCGTTTACTCTCCAGTAGTAAGTTGTATTAAGCTGAAGTCCGCTCACCGCCTTTACAGAATCAGTAAGCGTGGAATCATTAATTATTGTCGTTGCAAAAGTATTGACTGTTGAGAGCTGTACTCTGTATGTGACTGCTCCTGCAGACTTGTTCCACACAAGATTCAGTGCAGTCGGCTGGTTTACTGCACCGTTTGAAGGTGATGCAAGCACGGGAGCTGTGGGAACTGCAGGCTGTGTTGTAAAGCTGTATACTGTCGAGTAGGTGCTTGTTCCCCCGGCATTCTTTGCATTCACTCTCCAGTAGTAAGTAGTATTGTTCAGAAGACCGGTTACTGGTTTTAATGAATCAGTAACTGTTGAGTCATTAATTATTGTTGTGGCAAATGTATTAACTGTCGAAACCTGAATACGGTATGTGGCTGCACCAGCTGATTTATTCCAGATCAGATTAAGCGCTAGCGGCTGATTTACCGCACCGTTTGCGGGTGACGCAAGCACGGGGGCTGCGGGAACTGCAGGCTGAGTTGTAAAGCTGAATACCGTTGAGTATATGCTGGTACCGGTTGCGTTTTTAGCATTCACTCTCCAGTAGTAGGTTGTGTTGTTGCTTAATCCGCTTATTGCCCTGACAGAATCTGTGATTGTTGAGTCATTTACAATGGTTGTCGCAAATGTGTTAACCGTTGAAAGCTGTACTCTGTATGTAGCTGCTCCGGCTGACTTATTCCACACCAGATTAAGTGCTAATGGCTGACCTGTTGCACCGTTTGCAGGTGATGCAAGCACTGGAGCTGCAGGAACCGGTAAGTTGCCCGGAGAAGTAATTGTAAATGCATTACTGAATGGTGACACAACAAACTGGTTAATTCCATATACCCTGTATGTGTATTTAAAGGATTCGAGAAGATCTGTATCGGTGAAAGTTGCAATATTTGCACCTACGGTGTCAAGTATGACATAAGGATTAGCCGAGGCAGAGTCACCTGATTTTCTCTGTATAACGAATCCTGTTTCATTATTTGACATGTCAGTCCAGCTCAGCACAATCCTGTTCGGATTTATCTGTGCAGTGCCGGTCAGGTTTGCCGGGGCTGCAATCGGCAGATTAACCGGAACAGGAACCCTGAATTTTATTCTCGTTGTATCGCTCAGCTGAAAGGGTGTGAGAGCATCACGGGCAGTAACTGTTATATACTGTTCACCTGACCATGATGAATCTGTAACCTGGGCGTTAAGAATATTGCCGTTCAGCCCGAATATAATATTACCTGCATCGAGCTGGAAAGGGTTCGTGGGGCTTCCGAAAGAGCCGTTTGGAACGAATGTAACCGACTGTTTCACAGGCAGCAGCTTGTTAGCTGTGGCATCATAAAACTTAAATCGGATATTTTCGCGCGCAGCGTTTGCATAGACGGTCATGAAATAAAGCCACTTGCCATTGAACAGGATCGGTGATACAACGCCCCTGATTTCATTCCCTGCAAATGCGGCGAGCTTGTGGGCTGTGCCTGATGGCCTTACCTCAAGTGAGCTCATTTCTATGGTCATCGTCATAGTCTGCTCAAACGCTGAAGTATTTATTGACCATGAAGGAGAGGGATCAGGAGGCTGAGGAGTATCAATTGTGTAGCTGTAGGAAACCGAGTCTCCGTCAAGTTCGGTCACGTAATCTCTGAGATTAACTCCCGGAAATAAACCATTGGGCTGAGAGACCTGATCAGGAATCCCGCCTATTACCGGAGCATTATCAAGCGGTGTTATTCTGAACACAACAGTGTCAGCCGTTGATAAGGCGTTGGGACTTACATCTGTCACCCTGAAGATTATGCTCTCGGAACCCACCCATGCAGGGTTTACGGGAGTAACTGTCACAATATTCTGAGCATTAATTGAAACATTAAGATTTGAGTTGCCCGAGTATGACCATACAACATTCTGCCCGTCGGGTTCAGTCAGATAATCATCAAGATCAAAAGGGGTGAAAGGCGTGCCTTTCTGCACTGTCTGATCCGGTATCCCTGAAACAACCGGTGCCCCGTCACTGAATACTGTGAGGCTTACCGTTGTGGTGTCAAAATAATTATTTACAGTGCCGATATCTGAAACGCGGAATCTGATCCGTTCCGTGCCGGTCCATGTTTTATTGGGAACGGTAAACCGGGCTATCCCCCGCGAATCTATGGCAACAATTATGTTTCCCGCATTTAATAAATAAGGATTGGAAGGAGTTCCAACGGATGAATTGTTAACAAAAATGATTTTCTGTTCAACATTAGCCATTTTTTTGGCGGTTGAATCATAGTATTTAAAGGTTATTGTATCGCCGGGGGCGTTAGCATAAATTGTCAGAAAATATAAATATTTCGAGCCAAACTGAACTGCTCTGCCGTATCCCCTTACTTCATTGCCTGAATATGCTGCAATCCATCTCTGAGATGCTGATGAAGGTTTGCCAAAAGCATTAACTTCAGCGGTTAGCGACATAGACTGTGAGAATGATGACGGATTAACCGACCAGTTCGGCCAGGGGTCATTTGACCCGGTGAGATCAACTTCATACGAAAGAGCAATACTGTCATCATCAAGCGTTGTTACATAGTTGTTCAGATTTACGGGACTGAAAGAATTATTGGTTCCGATTTTCTGATTAGGGATCGGGGAGATCTGCGGCGGATTATCAACAGGGCGCACTCTGAAAACTACTGTATCCTCAGAAAATAAAGCAGCGGCGTTGACGTCTGTCACGCGGAAATACATGGTGTCAATGCCAATCCAGCCCGATGGGTTTGGAGTGACAGTTACAACATGCGTTGTGCTGTTTATTGATACTGTGAGGTTATTGTTTCCTGAATAACTGTAAGTCACCTGATCGCCGTCGAGCTCGGTTAAATAGTTATCAAGGTCAAACTGAGCAAACTGCTGACCCGTTTCAATTGTCTGGTCAGGAATTCCCGAAAGCCTCGGCGGGTTGTTGTTGAGATCATAAGCATTAAATATTACAGGGCTGGTCACCGTGCCGTAAACTCCGTTCGGAACAATTGCCTGTCTTTCAACAATATTCAGGATCCTGTCGGTCTGGGCAATGTATGCCTTCAGCGTTACCGTATCGGCAGGGTTATTGGTGTAAACTGTCAGAAAGTAAATAAAATCATTACCGAACTGAAGAGGAGTAGCCACACCGCGTATCTCATTACCCACAAATGCAGCAAGCATATTGTTTCCTGACGGTGCGGGCAGGTTGTTAACCATGATTTTTGACGTGACGTTTGCAGAATACTGATAAAGCGCAGGATTCACAGTCCAGTTGGGGGGACTCAGCCTCTGTGCCGATGTATCTGCAAATGTTGCAATAAAAGCTAAAAGTATGATTTGTAATATTTTTTTCATAATCTCTTTCAGATTAAGTTCCTCTGCACCTGTATTTTCTGCTTAACAGACCTGAATGTTTCAGCAGTATTTATCCGGAACAGATTTTTTTTTCAGACCTGAACCGCATCCGCGGATATTTTTAAATTCAATCCTGTTTCAGGGATCATCCTTTCCGGATGCTTAAGTTTTATTTCCCCGGGAACACCCTCTCCCGGTCAGGGAGAGGGGTCTCAGGGCTAATGCTTTCTTCTGATTATTTCATCAGTGTCAGCTTTTTGGTTGCTGTGAAATCACCGGAATAGATTGTATAGAGATATACTCCGGAGGGCAGCATTGTACCGAAATTATTTCTGCCATCCCAGGATACTGAGTAGTATCCGGCATCTTTAACATCATCAACAAGCACGCGCACAACCTGGCCCATAATATTATGGATAACCAGTTTGACTGTGCCGTCTTTGGGCAGAGCATAGTTTATCATGGTTGAAGGATTAAACGGATTCGGGTAATTCTGTGCGAGTTCATACTGCGCAGGTATCGCCTTTCCGTCTTTTATGTCAAGAGGAGTTCCCATGATAATGAACGGTGATTCGGGCGAGCCGAGAATACCGTTAACCTCAAAGGAAATTCCTGAATTCATTGCAGATGTCTGCTGTGAAACGGGATCATACAGCCTGAATGAAAGCTGTTCTCCCGATACTGCATTGCTGTACACCGTTATGAAGAACATATTCGGATGTTCTTCACTGATAAAGAGAGGTGTTGCAAAACCGCGGCATACGTTATCGGCAAAGACCCCGATTGCGGTATTTTCGGTTATTGAATCAACAATACCCTCTCCCAGCTCTGCAATTAATGACATTGTGTACTGGTAATTTCCGACTTCAACGTTCCATTCCGGATTATCAGCCAGAACAGGATTGAAGTTATTATCCTGAGGAATAAACGGCGCGGCCGAAGGCGGATTGACCGGGTAGGTCAGTGTATCGGCTTTAGCCACTTTAATCAGGTAACCGAGTCGCGGTTCCATTGAGAAAAGATTACCCACCCATCCGTTTGTGGTGGTGTAAGTTGCAAATGCAAACTGACTTTTCACAAGGTCACCTGCCGTCGGTTTAAGTGATGCGAGCGCACTGTTAACACTCATGCCATTCTGGGGTATATATCCTATATAGTTCCAGCCCGCTGCAAGCTTCACCTTCAGCGCTGCCGGCGATGCGGCTGTTCCGCTGAGTGTAAGTGAGTCTTTTGCTGCAAGGCGCATCAGATATCCGAGTCCGGGGCGCAGTGTGTCAAGTGGTCCGAACCAGATGTTTGCGGAGGGAACCCACTGTGAATAGGCATTGCTTCCGCTGTATTTAATTATATCACCGTCAGTCGGGTGCATTCCTGTCAGCACTGAAGTGACTGACATATCAGAGCGTACAGTGTTTACTGACATCCAGTTCCAGCCGTTGCTGAATTTATATGGCTGAAGCACCTGCGTTGTTGCGGTGATGCTTGCGGGTGAAAGGTAAGTTCCTATCACAGAATTAGCTGCAAATGTGAATGACTCAAGCACCTGTCCGTATTCGTTGCAGGCGGTTGAATCCCATACGCGCATTGTCAGCACTTCACCCTGAAGCTGGTTGCTGTATACCGTGAGGAATACGCGGTATTCACCGTCAGGAAGGCGCTGCACATTTGCAAATCCTCTTGGAATCTGACCTGCAAAAACGCCCACTTTATCATTAACATCAGTTGACGGGGATCCTCCGATGAAGAGCTTGCCGATGATGTTCATTGAATATTCAAAGTTAGCAGGATTTACAGCATATGATGGAGGTCTGCATGCGTTAAGTAAACGTACACGGAGAGGCTGGTCACCATAAATTGTTGAATCGGTTATAGTGAACTCATGCAATCCGGATGAAACATTAGGTCCGAATGTGAATGTAATCGGCACATTGCCCTGGTTCGGAACAATACCGCTTATGCTTGATACACCAAGCCATGCCGGTATGTTTCTGAGGTAGTATGATGTCGGGAAACCGCTTATATTTTTCAGTTCACGGGTGACCTGAACAGTTTCATCCGAATATTTTACTATCTCTATATCTCCGCCGGCCCAGCGCACAGGGCTCTTCTGAACTACAAATTCCCATGCAATTGAGTCAACATACGCTGTTCCTAAAGGAACGCGCATATAGTTGCCGTTAAGATCTTTAATTTTATTCACAACCGCTTTAAGCGTCTGGTTTTCTAAGAAACGGTCTGCTATGTTCGGTGTTATTATAATCGATCTTCCGTCGCATGAGAAATTAAAGTCGATCGGCTGTCCTGACTGAGGACCTGATGAATAGAATAACCTTACAGTTGTTCCTTTAATTGCCGTTGAAGGCAGAATGTTTTCAGTGAAAGTTATACCTATCTGATCAGTGAGAGTGAGAATTCCGCTCATCGGCTGGGGTGAACCCTGAACCATCGGTCCGGTTTTATCGATCATACCGCCAAGCAGAGCAGATGTTGCCTCAATGGTTGAGCCGTTACAGTTTGATACGGCGCGTATCTCATACTGTCCTTCATCTAGACCTGAATTCAGCCATACAGTGGTGTAGTAACCCTGATTGGGTGAGTTTCTGAGACTGTCTTTCGGGATTATCTTAAAGTTTGTCCACAGATTTTCAGGGTTATCGGGTGTAACCGATGAACTTCCTTCTTCTGCATCTGCAGCATTCTTCTTAACATTGGCAACGCTTCCGTTACCGCCGCCGTTTATGCCGTCAAGGTAATTGTAACCTTTCAGCACAACATCACGGTAGATTCTCTCGTAGAGGGAACCTGTCAGGAGACTGAAGCGGTCTTCAACAGAGGCGTCATAAGAATCAACCTGATTTCTGTAGTATTTGTCCGGATTGGTTCCCCACGGGAAGCTCTCAACAGGATACCCGGTGAGATCAATGTGAGGAATAAGATCGCTGCCGTCAATTGCAGCTATGGGATTACGCGCAAATCCGCCAAACGGGCGCGAAGCTCCGCCAACCATACGGCGGTACTGCAGTTTTACCTGGAAGAAATCGGTGTTTGAAGTATCATACCCTGCAATGGTGACTGCAAGCCTGTTGTCTGAGAATGAATTCACCAGCCAGTTATTATCCGGTGCTGTAATGGCAATTGGGCTGCATGGTTTCAGGAAATTAACCGCATCAATGGTTAAAGTGTCTGACTGTGAATCAGCCTGGCCGTAAGATTCGCACATAGGTGAAAGAACAAGCTTAATACCGCTGTAGTTGTAGATACCGGCGCTTCTTCTCACCATGAGCATGGTCTGAATCGTCCCTTTCGGGAGTGTGAACATTATGTTGTTCTGGATTATGATTCCGTTCACGGCAATAACCAGACCGTTGGGGTTTGTCTCATTCAGAACACGAAGAGTGTAAGGCCGGGTCTCATCCGTTGAGGAGGCGTTACCCAGCCTTATGGGCCAGATAACCGTAGAATCAGGATGAACGTTTGTTGCGGCAACATGCTTTACAGTGAAGACTGCTTTATCACGCTCAAATGTGCCCGGCTCATAAGGACATGAGCTTTGTCCGGCAACCGTTCTGAAAACCGGCGTACCAAAAACTTTATCCTGAGCAATATTAACCGTGAATCCGTCTCCGGGATCGTCATCCGCCAGTGTGAATCCGGTTGTGTTGGACGTCGTATTAACGTAAGTTTCAGTAAACGAACCTATCCTGTAATGAAACTCACCTTCTTCTGTTGTACCACCGGCATTATTGATTAATAACCCGCCAATCATACTGTTGGAATTCAGTGTGTCAAAAGTGGTTGCAAAAGTAAGGATACTGTCCACTGAATAACTCCGGCTGTATGAATACACCCCGCCTGATGAAAAAGAGATATTCTGAAGCGAATCTGCTGATTTCAGTTTGAGTGAATCATTATAGCTGAGCAAATTTTTCCAGTTCTTTGCATGGAGTGAATCTCTTCTTGTGCCAAGTGTATAAAGATTCGGAATATGCGTGTTACGGATATAATCTTCTGTATATAAGAACTTGGTTTTTATACTGTCAGGTGCAACAGAGAGACCGACTCCCGTTTTTACAGAACATGTGGCAGGGTCCCATTTGATTGAGTCTGTTATTCCGTATATAACATTATAAGCCAGCCCAAAAATGATGTCACCTTTTATGCCGGCATTCTGTGAGGGATTATATGTAGCAATGTTCTCGTTAATCTGAAGAGTTGTCCTTAGCTGGTTCGTCTTTGTATTACTGTGAGAAACAGTTACACTGGAAGGAAATTGCAGAATCGGTACTGTTGAGATTGATGTTGTGACAAAGCCTTTTCCAAGGCCGATTTCTATCGTTGGCAGGGTAGAAAACATATAACTCTGAACTGAACCGTCAGAACTGTAATTGCTGACCGAGAAATCCTGGGTGAGCGTGGATGACTGGCTCCAGAATGAAGAGCTGAGGTCACCCGGCGGCTGGCGCAAAATAGCAAGAGGGAGTTCCGGAGAAGTGGTTGCAAATGTATTTCCTGCCCGGGGTTTTACACCTGTCACCAGTGCCCAGTATGAGAATGGCGCCGATTCTCTTCCGAGAGAGTCAACTGCACGAATCAGAATCTGCTTCTGATACGGATGCGGTCCGCCCGGCAGAATATTTGGCAGCCCTGCGTAGAAAGAATCAACAACTGCCCCGGATGGTGCAAATAATGAGTCCGGTCCGTCTGCATCTGCAATTTCATTTGTAAAAATGAATTTTGATCCCGTAACAACACATTCAACTCCGTTGTAAATTTCAACAGCCTTGTAAGTGAGCTTGTACTTTTTAAGCTGTTCAAGTATCGGTACATTATCAGGAGGACAGGTGGTTGATACCGAAGGAGTCAGGTTGCTTGCAACAACCTGCAGCGGAGCGTAATAGGTCATTTTTTTGAGTCTGCTGCCGTTACGAAGGTCAACGGTGTCAGCTTCAAAGATGATATCACCGGCGAGACGGGTTACCTCAATTTTAAATATTCCCGGCCCGAGTCCCGTGAATGTTGTTGATTTAGCCGTGCCCGTAATCTGCTGAGTCCTTGTAAATCCTCCGCAGTCAGGAAGGGGCGTAATCTTTACGTTAGTTGTGCCCCCCAAAGCCAGTTCACATTTACCGCCTGCAACCTGAACCGTCAGATTGTAAGTAGTGACCTGAGCAAAATTTTTCTGCGCAAGCGGAGCGGTAAGGCTGTCAAGCTGATAAAATGCGGGTGTGAAAAGATATCCGGCTCTTTTAGGTGATATTTTCGGAGAAAAACCCGGTTCAAATTCCACAATATATTCACCGTTTGAATTGGCATAAACTCTCGGACTCCATGATGAATCATTTACAAGAATCTCAATTGTCGTATCATTCAGACAGGTGGGATTAACACTGTTTGTGATTTTACCTGAAACCGCAATCTGTGATATGTCAGTAAAATCAATGTCATTTACAGCAGTATTACTGGATGAAAGGGTAACGAG
>JABWCA010000441.1 GCA_013359345.1 Ignavibacteriaceae bacterium | reverse complement strand
AATCATAATAAGTATCTCTTATCTGTTCTTCAGAATTCATCACAAAAGGCCCGTACTGAAAGACCGGTTCATTAATTCTCCTCCCTTTCAGGAATAAAAACTTCCCTTTGCCACCATTATTCAAAATCCTTAAATCTGACGGAACGGCAATTTCTCCGGAAAAGCCCGAAGGAATCCGCTCGTCATTAACCGTCAGTTCACTCTCACCGTAATTAAACACAGAACAGAAAAAGTTATCACCCACAGAAACATTTACCTCTGATTCCACGCCGTCAAGTGTAACCAGCCAGATATCGACACCATTTTCAGGGTCTGCTGCCCATGAATCGGGTGCAGGGTCAGGTGCATGTAATCCGTTATATGAACCCGCTATCAGCCTGATACTTCCGGCAGTTCCATCTTTTCCCGTTATTCCGGCCTTTGTGATATCCTCGCTCCAGAGCATCTTAAAATGGGGTTTGGCAAACTTCTTTGATGCGGGGAGATTAAGCCAGATCTGGAACAATTCAAGGTGATTTTCGGAGTCGTCATTCAGAAGAGGAAACATTTCACTGTGCTGCAAACCGGCACCGGCAGTCATCCACTGCACATCCCCTTCACCGTATCTTCCGGCCTGGCCGTGTGAATCTGAGTGATCAACAAATCCTTTAAGCACCACAGTCACAGTTTCGAAGCCTCTGTGCGGATGTGCCGGAAACCCGGGAATCGTGGTGCCATGATACATTCTCCAGCCATCGCGAGGAGTAAAATCCTGCCCGATATTCCTCCCTGTAAGAGGAGCATCAGGCCCCATCTTACCGTTACCCTTAGGGTACCGGTCATCATGATGAACGCAAAACAGAAACGGATCGCTAACGGGCCAGTTGAATCCGAGCGGTGAAAGATTTTTGATTGTTTTCGGTCTCATATTTACTTCTCACAAGTATTAGTGATTGCTGCTATCCCTCATCTCCGGGTATCATGGGCTGAGAGAAATTCCTGTAATTTAAAATAACAGAAATAATCGGGATAATGAAAAAACACAGCCGGAATACTTATTCACGATATTGCAGAATCACCAGTTAACTTTCTGAGTTTAAAGAAATCCTTATGCTGTTATTTACCGAAATCACAGAAAAACATATGATATGCAGATTTATCCGGACTAATAAAAATCACCCCGGAGTGACATTAATCGGTTTGTATCAAAAGTAACTTTTACTCTCAATATATACTGGTCAAAAGGTGATTTTTCAGGGGACGCGAGCATCGGACCTCTACGTAGCCTGTCCCCTGATTTCCTGACTGATGTCTTATTCCCGGCGGGGATTTCCGTCTGTAGTAATTGTACCCCCTGATAAAAATCCATCTCCGTCAGGAGATTCCCGTGAGATACCTGAGTGCCAGATCAACCCGGGACGGGTTGAATCTCTGCAGAAAAAGATTACTTAAGAACCCTCAACCGCTGCGGGGTTGGATATAAAAAAGAATTGGAGTTAATTCTATCCCCATTTTTTAGCACAAATGTACCGATCCCGAAAAATCGGGACTGCGTTACAATTTAATTTCGGGATTGGTGATTCTCAGATGATATTTGAGGGGGAAAACAAAAAAGAAATC
>JABWCA010000440.1 GCA_013359345.1 Ignavibacteriaceae bacterium | reverse complement strand
TGCGGGAGTTGAGCAGTACATCTACAGCCAGATTGCCAGAGCAAAAGAGCATGAAGATAAAATTGCCGAACTCCACGAGGAAAAGAAAAAGCTTGAGAAGGAAGTTGCCGGACTCAAACTTAAAGACAAGCTTTCACAGGTTGATTCCGTTATTGCTGCAGTCACCGCCTTTGAAGGCATTAATCTCTACTCAGGTAAAGTAGAGGTCTCAGATAATGAAGAACTCAAAAACCTGGGTGATGAGCTCCGTCTTAAGATGGTTAACGGAGTTGGTTTGCTTGTTGCGGTGATCGATTCCAAAGTGGGGCTTGTATGCACAGTTTCCGATTCTCTCATGAAAGAGAAAAATCTCAGCGCCGGAAAGATTGTGGGTGATATTGCGAAAATTCTTGGCGGAGGCGGAGGCGGCAGACCCCACCTTGCCACTGCAGGTGCACGCGATATCGATAACATCGATAAAGCCATTGCATCACTCCCGGAAACCGTACAAAAATATATCTGATCTATTTCAGCGGCAGATAAAACAGCCCGTTGAGTTCGTCAGAAACAAAATATATTCGCTTCTCTTTATAATTAACCGATATTCCCTCAACCTTGGGGATATCGGTTTTTATTTTTCTTTCCGGTTTACCGTTAATGTCGCATTTAAAGATCACTTCATCTTCATCTGAAGAAATCCAGAGACAATCAGCCTTCTTGTCATAAAAAATGTCGGAATAATCTGAAGCATATTTCAGAGTGTCAATGCTCATAACATTAAGTGCGGAATCAAGAGTTACCAGAAGTCCGGGATCCTTCTCTTTTACAAGGTAGTACTGATTTCTTTTTGTGTCAAAAGTGATCCCCTCAATTCCTGATTTAGCATCCCTGAAAAGTTTCTGTGCATGAACTCTCAGCACCTCACCCGTTTTCTTTGAAATAAAAACCAGCTCTCCCCTTTTTTCCTTTACAATGCAAAGGGTGCTGTCATCAACTAATGTGATGCCTTCATAATCGGCATCCTTTACATACATCTCCTCAACAATTTCACCAAGTCCGTTAATTTTTGCTATATGGCCGTCTTTATCGCTTATCACCCACATAAAACCGGTATCATCCTCAATTACGAGTCCGGAAGGTTCCTTAATGGCAAGTTCTATAAATACTGCATCAGATTTTTTCTCTGTCAAATCAGAAAGAACAAACCAGAGAATTACCGAAAACAGCGCAACAATACCGAAAATCAGGAAAAAACTTTTGTTCATATTTCTTTCAAATTACCATGGTTATATACAAATCATTAAGGTTATTTCAAAGCGGGGGAAAAGCGGGCGAAGGATTTTTTAAAATGAAGGTTTGGAGTATATTTCCAATTCATGAATAATATGTATCCCATTTTTATTTTGTAATAATTCAGTGGTTAAATTAATCTCATGTGCTCTGTGACTGGGCAAAGCCCCTCTCTGATAAAAATGGTTCAGCTAATTTTCTTTCTATCTCGGCAGGATTTTCCCAATGAATATATTTTATCCTGGAGACATCAACGATTCTACAGACGGAAAACTCCTAAAGGAGTCGTATCCAACAGTGGCTTATTATAATTTTATAATGGTCTTTGTTAATT
>JABWCA010000155.1 GCA_013359345.1 Ignavibacteriaceae bacterium | reverse complement strand
AGGATAATATCTGCCTTGGCGCCGCGATGATTGCAGAGCCACGCGTTACGCTCTGAGTGCAGAAGGCAGATCGTTTCGGGAAAGTAATTGTCCGCCCTTTCAGAGATTGGATGATTGTCCGCCCCGGCGGAGATTGAATGATTGATTGTTTCTGCAGAGATTGAGTGATTGCCCCGCAACTGAAAAATTTGGATGATTGCCGGTGCCTGCGGAGATTAGGGCTGCTTTAATGGTGGAATTTCTGCAGTAATCCGGCCGGCATCACAAACACCTTCCCTGAAAGAAAAAGGCTGCAGTAAAGCAGCCTTCTTACAAGATCATCAGAATTTTCACAGCGTTATTTTGCTGCAAGCTTTGCCCATGAATCTTTGAGGGTGACTGTGCGGTTAAATACGGGACTGCCCGGGGCAGAATCTTTGGAATCAGCCACAAAGTAGCCGAGGCGTTCAAACTGATAATTTATTCCCGGAACGGCACCTGCCATAAACGGTTCAAGTTTAGCGTCTTTCACAATATCAAGAACGTGCGGATTAATATAGTCAATCCATGTTTTTCCTTCTTCCGCATCTGCGGGATCAGGCACAGTGAAAAGCCTGTCATACAGCCGCACTTCGGCACTGATACACTTGCCGGCATTAACCCAGTGAATTGTGCTTTTCACCTTTCTGCCGTCAGATGAATTGCCTCCCTTTGATTCAGGATCATAAGTGCAGTAAATTTCTGTCACTTCGCCTGTTACGGGATCTTTTCTGAAATCATTGCATTTAACGAAATATGCCCAGCGGAGTCTCACTTCATTTCCGGGGAAAAGCCTGAAATAACCTTTCACGGGATTTTCCATAAAATCATCACGCTCAATATACAATTCCCTCCCGAACGGCACTTTTCTTGTACCCATTGCCGGATCCTCGGGGTTGTTCACAGCCTCAAGTTCTTCTGACTCCCCGTCAGGGTAGTTAGTTATTATAAGTTTAAGTGGTTTAAGCACCGCCATTGCACGCTGAGCTTTTTTATTAAGATCTTCGCGGATGCAGTATTCAAGAAGAGCCATATCACTCAGAGTATCTCTTTTTGCCACTCCCACTATTGTTGCAAACTTGCGGATAGCCTCCGGTGTGTAACCGCGCCTTCTTATTCCCGCAAGCGAGGGCATTGCAGGATCATCCCAGCCTGAGGTGATACCTCTTTTCACGAGTTCATTTAACCGCCTCTTGCTGAAAATGGTGTATGCAACATTGAGTTTTGCAAATTCAATCTGCTGCGGATGGTGAGGGGTTTCAAGCACATCAAGGAACCAGTCATACAGCGGTCTGTGATCTTCAAATTCAAGGGTGCATATTGAATGGGTTATCCCTTCCTGCGCATCAGAAATACAATGAGCGTAGTCATACATCGGGTAGATGCACCACTTATCCCCGGTTCTGTGGTGATGGGCAAACATGATTCTGTAAATCACAGGATCACGCATATTAATGTTAGGCGATGCCATATCAATTCTGGCTCTGAGCGTTCTTGATCCTTCGGGAAATTCACCCGCCTTCATTCTTCTGAACAGATCAAGATTTTCTTCGATGCTTCTGTTTCTGTAAGGACTTTCTTTCCCCGGTTCGGTAAGAGTGCCTCTGTACTCCCGCATCTGATCGGCATTGAGATCACAGACAAATGCCTTGCCCATCAGGATCAGTTTTTCGGCGTAATCATAAAGAACATCAAAGTAATCGGATGCAAAGAAAAGGCGGTCTTCCCAGTCAAATCCGAGCCACTTCACATCTTCCTGAATCGATTCGACATATTCAACTTCTTCCTTGGTTGGGTTTGTGTCATCAAATCTGAGGTTGCACTGTCCTTTATATTCATCGGCAATGCCGAAATTGAGGCAGATTGATTTAGCGTGTCCTAAATGGAGATAGCCGTTGGGCTCAGGGGGGAATCTTGTATGCACCCTGCCTTCATGCTTCCCGTTTTTAATATCCTCGTTTATTATCTCTCTTATAAAATCCACTGATTCAGGTTTTCCTGAACCGTTCATATTCTCACTGACTTCTGCCATTTTAATCCTGAGTTGAAAAATTCAAAAAATATATCCTTAAAGATAAGAAACTGCAGGGAAAATAAAGGTCATGCTGCCCCGCGCAGTGCCTTAAGGGGGGCGGAATTAACCTCATTTTTCCCGGGAATAAACAGTTAGTAAATAATCTGAGAGAATGCAGGGATTTCATCTTTTTTAACCGCTGATCCCTCTTTGCATTGTATGAAGATTTACGGGGGGTTATCTTTGAATCTGAAAACAATAATACTTTTAACCCTCATGCATCGCAGTAAAATGAACGGGTGCATTAAAATATCAGAAGAAAAACAGAATGTTTAAGAAATTATCTCTCTGGCTGGTGCTTGCGGTTTCATTAAGCGCACAGTACACCCCCACATCACCGTACCTCAATAATCCGGATCTTTTTATCCCGTATGTTGATTCCTGCGCACGCTTCTGGTTCAATTCTTATGATCAGGCTTACGGCGGTTTTTACACTAATGTTGACCGTCAGGGCAATGTAATCACTTCCTGGGGCACAAATAAAAGACCCCTTACCCAGACCCGTCACGCTTACGCCTTCTCAAAGGCATTTATGCTTACGGGTGATGAGGTTTATCTTCAGAAGGCATCAGATGCGCTCGGGTTCCTTTATTCCAAAGCATGGGATAATCAGAACGGCGGATGGTACACTGATCTGAACAGAAACGGATCGCCCGTTAACGGCACTTCGTCAAAATCAGCTTTCGATGCCCATTATGCGCTTCTCGGAATCGCCTCTTATTATGAAGCCACCAGAGATACCACGGCTCTCAGACACTTTAATCTCGGCTATGATCTGCTCGAAAATAAATACTGGGATAAAGGGGTAAACTTCGGGTATTTTGATCAGGCAGCATATAATTTTTCATCACGGAGCGGAAAAAGCTTTAATGCCACCGTTGACGCTCTCACTACCCATCTTCTCCTGATGTCAAGGATCACGGGGGAACAGAAGTACAAAACAAAGACCGATTCGGTTGTTCTCAACATTTTGCAGAAAATTGCACCGAGTATGGATGCACAGCAGATCGGGTTTGCCGAACTCTATAATTCAGACTGGAGCATAAACCAATCGAACACTCTCACAATAATGGGTCACGTTCTTAAAACGGCCTGGGTGCTGGGCAGGGCATATCATCTTAATCAGCAGCAGGCGTATCTGGCGGCGGCAAACAAACTTTTCACAAATGTATGGAATAAAGGCTATGATCATGTTTACGGCGCCCCGTATAAAGATTATAACAGGGTGACCGGGGTGATGCAGCTATGGGGCATACAGGATTCGGCAAAAGCCTGGTGGCAGGTTGAACAGGCAATCACCGGCGGGCTTGAATTGTGGAGCATCACCGGTGATACCCGCTATCTTGAAGCTGCGGATGAAAGTATCAGCTTTTTCATGAATTATTTTGTTGATCACGTTTACGGCGAGGTCTATGAGAATACAATGAGACGGGGCGGCAGAGTATGGGGAGAGCATAAAGGTAACGGGTTCAAGGCAGCTTATCACTCGGTTGAGACGGGTTATCTTGGCTATCTTTATTCCAAACTTTACATTAAAAACGAACCCTTTTCGCTTTATTACAAAATATCCCCGAAGGCCGAAGAGTATACATTCAGCGTAAATCCCCTCCTTACTCCGGCAGGCAAAATAAAAATCACATCAGTGACTCTTGACGGTGCCCCCTATCAGAATTTCAACCCGGTAACACTGGAAATCACGGTTGCTGCCGGTACAGGAGGTAAATTCAGGGTCATCTACCAACCGCAGAATCTTACAGATATTTCCGTTGATGAACCGGGCAGACCTGGAGGCTTCACCCTGAATCAGAATTACCCAAACCCTTTCAACCCGGCCACTGTAATATCGTTTGAACTGGGACGTGAAAGTGATATCAGTATAACAGTGTATGATGTCATGGGCGGACTTGTTAAAGAACTCGCCTCGGGAGTTTATCAGGCAGGGCAGCACCGTGTCAGCTTTGATGCCTCTGGCCTGAACGCCGGTGTTTATTTTTACACCCTCAGGGCAGCAGGTGAAACCCTCACCCGCAAGATGACACTTGTCAAATAGCCTTTGCCGGAAGGGGGAATTTGTTTATAGATTGTGGGTTTTGCGGTATTCCTGCCCATGGGTTAAAACCGGCGGGAATGGATGCTGAAACATCTGTAAATTATTGTATTCTGGGGAGTTAGCGAATCGTATTTTGTGAAATCATTTATTGCTGTCCGTCGGTTAAAACCGACGGCAATAGATAACTCTCTCAACAGAAAAGAGGCAAACCAATAATTCCGGCTTTAGCCACATTTTGCTCCTCTCAGGCTCCGGGGTTAATGCGGTTAAAACCTGGGATATCCGGCTGACTCTGTCCGTCGGTTAAAACCGGCGGCAACAGATAACCCTGTCAAAGGAAAATGCCGGCAAATCATACAGGATCAAATTCAATATTCTAAATTTTATTGAAAGCGCAGATGGAAGAAGATAAATTTTTAATGCGGAATTATTTCAACAGATCAATAATTTCAAAATTCACAGAGAGGGTCATATCGTCACATCCTGAATTTGACGGCAATGGATTTCTCGGTTATATCGATAAAAGGATTGATGAACTCAGCTTTATGGACAGGCTGAGGCTCATCACAGAAGCCCTCTGTCACTATCTGCCGAAGAATTTTCCTGATGCTGTAAGGATTCTCCTTGATGCCCTGCACCCTGCACATCAGAAGGAATCATTTGACGGACTTGGAATTATGGTTCTCCCGCAGGCGGCGTATGTCAGCAAATACGGACTTGAGCATTTCGATCTTTCCATGAACACTCTGTATGAGATGACAAAACGGGCCTCGGCAGAGTTTGAGGTGCGCTATTTCATTATTAAGGATCAGGATAAAGCCCTTGCTTACATGCATAAATGGGCTGTTGATCCCGATCCCGCAGTGAGGAGGCTCGCAAGCGAGGGTTCACGCCCAAGGCTTCCGTGGGGAGTGAGGCTGCAGTCATTCTGTGATAATCCCGCCCCTGTTATTGCCATTCTTGAAAAAATGAAACATGATCCCGATGAGGTTGTAAGGAGGTCGGTTGCCAACAACATTAACGATATCGCAAAAGACCACCCCGATACCGCCGCAGATCTGCTGATAGAATGGAGCAAAGCCGGAACCCCCGAAATGAAGAAGCTCGTGAAGCATGCTTCACGCACCCTTGTCAAAATGGGACACCCTAAGGCGCTTGCCCTCTCGGGAGCATCACATCAGGCTCAGATCACTTTCTCTGATGCGGTTATTGAGACTAAATCGTTAAATTTGGGAGAGTCACTTATTTTTTCTTTCTCTGTTGTTTCAGAAGCAGAAGCTGAACAGAATCTGATCATCGATTATATTATCCGGTTCAAAAAGGCGAATGGCAGCAACGCCCCCAAAGTCTTTAAGCTTACAGCCAGAAGCATCGGTGCGGAAGAGAAAATCAAAATAAGCAAAAAACACAGAATCCATAAAATCACGACGCGCGAATACTACCCGGGTGAGCAGTTCCTCGATATTCAGATAAACGGAAAGGTTTACCCCGCGGGCAGTTTTATTCTTAACATAAATCAGTAAGGCAAATGAAAGATTTAATTGCACAGCTTGACCCCGGAAATCAGTTTTCGGTACTTGAAAATTCATATAAACAGATTGAGGTCTGCCTCGGGTCTGATCTCTCAAATATTAAAACGGATGCCGAAAGTGTTACATCAGTAATCATCACCGGTCTCGGCGGTTCAGCCATTGCGGGTGATCTCGTAGCAAACCTCTTCAGGGATGAAATATCCGTTCCCTATTCGGTTAACAGGAATTACAGCCTCCCCGGTTATGCAGGCGCTTCAACACTTCTTATAGCCTCATCATACTCGGGCAACACCGAAGAAACCATCTCCGCACTCACCGACGGCATTAAGCGCGGGTGCAGGATCATCTGCCTTACAACAGGCGGCACAGTCCTTGAAATGGCGAAGACCCACAATCTCAGTTACGTTCTTCTCCCAACGGGATTTCAGCCAAGATTTGCCCTATACGCCGGACTTACAACTCTGGTCAGAACCCTGAATCATACCGGTATAATTAAGAGCGGAGAGACATTCCTGAATTCAATGCTTGAACTGATAAGGACAAAAAGTGCAATTCATAACTGCGATAACTCGGAGGCTGTCAGGATTGCACAGAAAATCTATAATACAATACCTGTGATCTACTCTGCTGATGATTACACTTATGCGGTCGGTGAAAGATTCAAATGCAACCTGAACGAAAACAGCAAGATGCATGCCTTTCATAATGTCGTTCCCGAGATGAATCACAATGAGATTATAGGGTGGGAGACCGTTAACGGCGATACTTCAAACCTTTCGGTTATAAATATCCTGGAAGAAACATATCACCCCCAGACGATGAAGAGATTCAACATTGTCAGCGGACTGATCCTTGATAAGGGCATTAAGGTTCTACACATCCTGAGCGATCAGAAGGATATGAAAATGAGGCTCATGGATATGGTTTATCTGCTTGACTGGGTAACCTATTACGCCGCTATCCTCAATGCCAAAGATCCTTCAGAGATCGATTTTATACATCTGCTGAAGAAGGAACTGGGGAAGTAAAGATTCGTTGCCCGTTGTTCGTTGCTCGTTGTTCGTCGCTGCAAAAATGATTAAGCGTTTTTTCAGCCTGATATGCATGTGCCAATGGTACTACAGAAATATTTCATCAAAATGGCATGCAGAAATTCCAATTCATAAAAATACAACCTCTTAAGAATAATGCCGGTCGCATGAATATCCTTGCGGCCGGCTTACCATAAAAGTGAGCTGCGAGACGCTTTTAGCTTAGTGATCAGTAAATCAGAAAAACGTGATATGGAAATTATGGATATTGAGCAGATAAAGTGATAATCTGCGTGAATCGGTAAAAATCCGTATCATCCGTGTAGCTAAACCCGTTTTTGCTAAAACGAGCAATCCGCACCAGGCACAAAATAAATATTTGTGTTCATTTGCTTCATTCGCTCGATTCGTGTTTCAGAAATATATCCGTGTTCAGCCGCTTAATCCGTACCCTGCCCGCTAGGTGCGGAATCAGCGTTTCAAATGTCTTGCTGCCACGTACAACGACCAACGTCCTTACCCCCTACTTCTTCCACACCTCAGTATCAAGCGATCTGTACTGAATAGCCTCGGAAACATGAGCAGGAGAAATCTCCGGTGCGCCGTCAAGATCTGCAATTGTTCTGCTCACCTTGAGAATCCGGTCGTATGCGCGGGCACTGAGACCCATTTTGGTGATCGCATTCTTCAGTATCATGGATCCTGCTTCATCAAGCCGGCAGAATTTCCTGACATCCTTGCTCCCCATATCCGCATTGTTGTAAATCTGCTTCATGCCTGAAAATCTTTTCAACTGAATATCACGAGCCCTGATAACCCTATGTCTTATCTCTGCAGATGTTTCACCCGACTGAGTTGAGGAAAGCTCCTTGTACTTAACGGCAGGCACTTCAATGTGGATATCGATCCTGTCAAGCAGCGGACCCGATATCTTTGCCAGGTACTTCTGAATCTGCTGCTGATTGCAGGTGCATTTGCGGGCGGGGTCTGTGTAAAATCCGCAGGGACACGGGTTCATGGCGGCTGCCAGCATAAAGTTTGCCGGAAAACTGATGGTCATCTTTGACCTCGATACCGTCACGACTGAATCCTCAAGCGGCTGCCGCAGCACTTCTATAACATTCTTTTTGAACTCAGGGAATTCATCGAGGAAAAGAACACCATAATGAGCAAACGATACCTCTCCCGGTCTCGGGAATGAGCCTCCGCCCACCAGTGCTGCATCAGATACAGTATGATGAGGTGACCTGAACGGTCGTTCGGTTATGAGTGCCTTCTCTTTGGGGAGAATTCCCGCAATTGAATAAATTTTTGTGGTCTCAAGCGCTTCTTCAAAAGTAAGCGGGGGTAGTATTGAGGGGAATCTCTTGGCAAGCATCGTTTTTCCGCTTCCGGGAGGTCCTATCATGAGGATGTTATGTCCGCCGGCTGCCGCAACCTCCAGAGCCCTTTTCACGTTCTCCTGCCCCTTTACATCAGAGAAATCGATGTGGTATTCACTTGTGTTAGAGAAGAGTTCCTTTGCATTAACCGATACCCTGTTACCGTCAGATTCACTTTTAAGGAAAGAGATGACATCGCTGAGAGTTTCAAAGCCGTGAACTTCAAAACCATCCACAATTGCTGCTTCAGCGGCTGATTCCTTCGGGAGAATAATGCGCTTCATCCCCTGCCTTCTTGCTTCCACTGTCATTGAAAGAGAGCCTTTTACAGGTCGCAAAAATCCGTCAAGAGAGAGTTCGCCAAGTATCACCGTCTCATCCAGCATTTCGGATCTGAGCATACCTGATGCCGTCAGAATCCCGATTGCGATGGGGAGATCAAATGCGCTGCCTTCTTTTTTGATATCGGCAGGGGCAAGGTTGATGGTTATTTTACGGCGGGGAAACTCCATTCCGCTGTTTTTTACCGCGGCGAGAACGCGCTCTTTGCTTTCTTTTACAGCATTATCGGGAAGACCGACTAACGTGATCGTGGGAACCTGACTTTCGGCGTGTGTTTCTACTTCAACAATGTAGGCATCAATCCCCAGAGTGGCACTAGAGAGAACTTTAGAATACATGAACGTTTAAAATTTATTTGACCATATAGTGAAACATAAGAAAAAGAGATGAGAATTTCCCCCGGTTTTATTTCAGGAATTCAGATGGGAGGAGAATTCATATAATATTTTTTGCCGGAGCGGAGTGTCATTAAGGACATTACTGGCTTTGTACTCCTCATATTGTTCATTAATTTCAGCTTCTGACGTTCCACCCAGATATTTCATGACTGCTTCATTAATTTTAGAAGCGATCCTCTGGTCGCGGGCAACAATCGGTTTCATTCGTTCAGCAATAATTCTTGCATGAATAACCTCATTATCTACTTCAAACAATAATTCTCTGAAGATATCCTCATAGATGATGTCATGGTTTATATCCTGAAGATATTTTACAATCAGAACAAAATCATCAATATCTTTTTTACGTTCATACATCTTTTCTGACCATGATATCAGTTTCAACAAAAGAAATGCCTCCAGATGCAATACCCTGTATTTATCATTGATCAGGTGGAATGATTCTTTCACGAGTGAAAATCCATCAACAGAGATAACCATTTTTGGGGGCAGGATCTCAATTTCACTGTTCTTTTCAAGATAACCGAACGGGATAAGATCTATTTGCTCTCGGTTCAGATAAAAGCGGTATGGTCTGAGGGGATCTCGTATTAATCCCTGTTCCAGTGTCAGGTAGCCCACTAATTCCTCCCAGGGACAATCTTCCTCAAGCAATATACTGAAATCGATATCTTCTGTAACCCTTGCACCAAGGTTCGCGTGTGAAATCCAGACATCCCTGAGCTGCCCGCCTATAAGATAAAACCGGATATTCTTAAACTCTGAGGTATTTTCAAGAACGTTGAAC
>JABWCA010000154.1 GCA_013359345.1 Ignavibacteriaceae bacterium | reverse complement strand
TAATATTCATGACCGATAAGCCAAAGATCCTCGGCATTGAGTTTGTCACAAATAAAACGGGCGATGCATTATCACTTTTGGAAATGCACCCCATGAATCCCCCCTCTCCGCCGTATAAATGGAAAGAGGGAAAGTTATCTGATGATGAAATTGTATCCGAATTACGCAAAAGGATTAAACAGGAAGTTGATTCAGACCGTTTTTCAGGTTCGGTGCTTATTGCACAGGGCGATAAAATCATTTTTGAAGAGGCTTACGGATACGCAAACCGTTCATCAGGGCAGCTCAACACAACAGATACCCGGTTTCATACCGCATCTGTTGGTAAGATGATAACTGCCGTGGCAATTGCGCAGCTTGTGGAAAGAGGAAGTCTTACATTTGATACAAGGCTCTCAGAGATATTTACTGATTACCCCGACCCTGCGGCTGCAGAGAAAATCACCATCGGCATGCTGCTAAGCCATACCGCCGGAATTGTCGATCCGTTTGAATACGGCAGTAAGATAAATTCCTTTTTACCCGATACCGGTACGGGAATCTATCCGGCAGTTGCTTTTGCACCGCTCACACATGAGCCGGGGAGTTACCACAGATACAGCAACGGAAATTATGCCCTTCTTAAGACGATAGCCGAAAAGGTTTCGGGAGTAAAGTTTCAGGATTACCTGATGAAGAATATCTTTTTACCCTCGGGAATGCAGATTGCAGATTCAGCGGAATATTCCCGGCTTCCTTATGCCCTGAATTACGGCTATGATATTGCAGAGGATCCCCTTGGAATTAATCCCAAAACTCCGACCCGCGAATCGGCAGCAGCCCCCTTTACGGAATACAACGGCTACGGGATCGGATATCTCCGCCCGCGCGATATTTATAATTTTCTTTATGCCTTGCAAAGCGGCAAGTTAATCAGCCGTGAAATGACTGATCTGATAACCTCGGGTAA
This sequence comes from Ignavibacteriaceae bacterium, assembly GCA_013359345.1. Classification (GTDB taxonomy): domain Bacteria; phylum Bacteroidota; class Ignavibacteria; order Ignavibacteriales; family Ignavibacteriaceae; genus JABWCA01. Next base: position 8,675 of record JABWCA010000154.1, on the reverse strand, counting down.
AGCAGATGTTGAACCCGGCGCCCCGGTAAAATATGGTTACGGCTTTTACGATGTTTCAATGTGGGGGGTAAATTTCAGGGGACACAGCGGCGGAGGCAGCAATTCAGGAATCGGAGCTGAGGCTGAAATGATCCCTGATAAAGATTACTATGTAATTCTTCTCGGCAACTATGATCTCGAATATGTCCGTCCTCTGACTTTCAGCATAATCAGGTTCCTCGGGGCGCAGTGAATTCCGGAACACAAACTGACTGATCTTTAAACCACAATCTGAAACTTATGCTCCTGATAAGTTATCGACTGATTGTTAATGCCTTCGGGTAAAAAAGATAAGAGCAGCAAGCAGAAACATCATGCCGGCAAACAGTGATGTGAGGATTGTACTCCTCCAAAGTCTTGCCGGCTTTTTTTCTTTATCGGTGAAATAACGGTATCCATGCAGGATTGCTGCCTGCAAAAGGTAAACTGCATACCCTGCTATACAAACTACATGAGCGGCCGTTCCGTTTTGAACGAGGAGACTCAGAAAAGCCATTACTCCGAATGCAAGATTGGCAAAACCAACTTCAAACATCCAGTCGGGCCGGTCGGTCTGCCAGCCCAGCCGTTCAGCATCAGATTTATGAAATATCACATGCCTGATAAATGCCAGAACGCCGGGGATACCAACAGTTAAAAGAACTGTATACTGCGCTGATAATAAATTATCAGAGTCTGAGCCGAGGAACCAGAACCCGATAAAGATTCCGAAACTTCCCGAAATGATACCTGCAAGGTTAAGGTATTTAGCCATTTCACTATCAAAAGATTTTTTTGACAGTAAAAATATCATTTATCGGGTAAAGGTCAATATACAAACCGTAAATTATTATCGATGCTGCCGGTTAAAATGAACAACGCCGCGTCAGATATTTCAGTCATGAGGAGGGGTCGGGAGTTCAAAATATTCACCTCTCGTTTTTTCAAGCACCTCACGGATCAATTCAAAGTTTTCCTTAACCGGGCTGAGATTAACGTACTTATCAACAATAACCCTGTGTTTATAAATTATGATTGTATTTTCTGCATCAGGATTAATTTTATTCAGGTATGCCTCGCTTTCGGTGTCATCAAATGATGGGACAAAAGTAATCGCAGTTTTCTTAATCCCGAGTTCTTCACCCAGCTCCTCCAGATCCTTCTTTCGTGAACTGAAATCATAATTTTCTGAATTCCCGAATACAAAATAGACTTTAAGGTGCTCCCCTCTCTCAATGCTCTCCTTTTCCAGAAACTTCAGCCAGGCCTTAATCTCATTCCTGTCTGTCTTGTTCCCCGCAAATAAAAGAATTCCGTGATGACGGCCGTAAGTGCAAACCGGACATGCGCGTGTACCTTTATTTGGTCCGTATGCGTGATAAGGAATAAAAGACGGCTGATCCTCTCCGATCTCAAGACCCGATTTAATCTTATCTTCAGGCAGCTTCGGATAATCAGGGATATTAAGTCCGAGAATTATGTTATGCTCGGCAATCTGGATATTCCCGTCGAGTACAACTCTCAGAATTTCAGTTCCGCCCCTGTCAGCTCTGCCGTATTTTTTGCGGTGAGGAATGTAAAATGGATCATCATCAAAATAAAGATCGATATAATACGGATCCTTCAGCTCCGGTTCTTTCACCGAAAGATGGATATGCTGAGGAACGGATTCACCGGGGTAAGCAGCGGGCCTTGAGGTTCTTATAGTATACCTGCCTGTTTCATCTGTCTTAATCCAGCCGCGCAATCTTCCGTGTCTTTCAGCCTCTGCAGGTGTATTTTGGTCAGGAATATAAACTCCGTTATCATCAGTATGCCAGTAATAGATCAGAACATCTTTTGCAGGTGTTCGTCCGTCCCGTTTAAAAACGGTGCCTGTCAGCATAAGTTTCCGGCTGCCTTCTACCCACCCCCTGCCCGTATGTTCTTCGGTAATTGTTTCGGGCATTCCGGCAAACATCAGTTCGCAATCTTCACATCCTCCGCCGGTTATCTCATTACTTCCTGTATTTATGCTGATTCGGTTGTTATTCTGCGACTGCATATCGCAGCCGCCGTTATAAATACTCACTGCCGCAAAAAACAGTAAAAGAAAAGAATTCTTCACATGCATTGATGATTCCTCTTTTTTTTAATTTTTTCAGCAATTATAACAGTTCTGAATGCTGATCATAAAGCGTAAAAACGTGAAGTGAGGTTATTTTGAGGCAAGACGATTAGCTGCTTCAAAAGAGGATTTAAATTCCTGCGCATAGTTACGGCTTAATCTCAGCACCGTCCCGTCAGACATTGTAAGATCATAATCTCCGTTGAGCCGGGAGCGGTAAGATTTCACTTTATCAAGGCTGATGATGTGGGATTTATGAATCCTGATGAATCTTTTTTTATCGAGTTTAGATTCAGCAGATTTGAGGGTTTCAGGGTAAAGATATTTTTTTGATTCTGTGAAAATATTCACATAGGGAGTGAATGAAGTTATGTAAATAATTTCTGAAACGGGAACTGCCGTTTTTTTATTCCCCGGTTCATCTGCGAGCAGAGTTTCAGGATAAACCGATTCATTCCCGGCGCTCTCTTCTTTATCCCTTGCGGCAGAACCTTGCTTTCGCGTAAAAAGGACGAACAATACCGCTGAAAGTCCGTAGATTATCACTGTTTTTATAAGGTAAGCCCGGATCCCGAACTCTAAAGTGCCTGCATATTTATATGTGACATCGTAGAAGAAAAATGATATCACCTGGATCACTGCAGGGTAAAGCAGGATATGAAGGAATGCTGAAGAGATCGTGATCAGTATTATTTTTTTTATCCCAAATGATCCGGAGATCAGCACCCTCTGCAAATTCAGGAAAGGAAGAAACAGCAGCCAGTAGGAACTGAACAATAATGATTCAGATAAATAATATGAGCCATCTTTTGAATAGGCTTCAAAATAATCAATGAGCAGATTGATGCTTATCAGCAGCAGCAGAATCACTGCTATCAGCTTATGTCTTTTATCTTCTGATCTGATTTCAGGTTGATTCATAAAAAAAATTTTCAGTTCAGCAATTCAGAGATGAAGTTCACTGCATTACATGAATTTTAAAGGAATTAAGACCGGGAAAGAGTCTGTAAATCTTAAAAATTGATTCTGTAAAGATATTTTCCCCGATAGTTCTTACAAACTTTCGATCTGCTGCTTTTCTCAGCATCAGATTTTCTCAAGGTTTTCAAGAAGCTCCATAACCCTTTTATCAAACTCAGCAGCTGATTCAGCATTTATCTCCCTGTCCGATTGAAAATAAACCCTGTTATCATCTTTTATGTAGGGCACATAGAGACTGACTTTATAAGTTTTATCATTAAATCTGAAAAAGTAATGGAAAGCCCTCCCCTTAACCTCACGGTTATCATCTGCAATAATTTTGGTAATACCTCCCTTAAACTTAACAAACTTATCAGCGGCATCAATTGTCTCAAGTCTCACATTATCAAAACCGAGATCTTTTCTTTGTGCTGCAAGCTCATTTAGCGCGAGAGATGAGGGATCACCCGAAACCGATTCAAAAGTGACAACAGGATAAAGAGTGCCAAACCGGTCGCACCTTCCGAGATAATATCTTTTTTCCTTTTCGGCGTATCTGACCGCAACATTTCCGCGGACTTTAAGCCGGATTCCCAGTGACTTTAATTCAAGTGGTCTCAGGATACTCCTGTAACCGGGGTCCTTAAATATCTCCTTCTCCATCTCTGCGGTATTCTCATTAACTGAAATCAGATCAATTAACAGAATCTGAGCCCCGTTGTAATACGCCTGCACAACACGTGAGATATTATCCGGATGCTTATCAATTGTGAGGATGGCATCAAAATAACTCCACCCGAGATACTGGGTATGACTGATCTGATGCAGCGGACGGAATCTCTTCGGATCACCGTCGGCCAGTGCCGCAAATCTTTCCATCTGATTATAGAAGGTATCAATAGGCAGGCAGCCCGCCTTTGTGTACAGATACATATTACCAATAATCCTTTTATCATTCTTACTGCTTTCGTAACTGTATGAGATGTATTCGCTGATCTTACCCGTATTGTTCAATGATTTAACCGCATCGCTGAAAAACGGAATGCTCATTCCAAACTCAGGGAATTCATACCTCTTCAGTTTGGGCTGGGCAACCGAAACGGCGGTGAAAAGGATCAGCAGTGAAGTTAAAAGCGCCTTCTTTGACATTTTTGCTCCTTGATTTTACCCGTAGTTATTTCCTGCATCAGAATCAAGAGTTCTGTGGCAGCAATTATCTGTTTTTGTTGTTTCTTTGAATGAATAAATTGAAATCATGCCGTTCAGATCTGCTGAGTCAGAATACTCCGGTTTTCAGCAATCAGCTGAAGGCAGTCAGCTCTGCATACCTGGCATAACCTGTAGTGTGACTTATATTTTAAGTCCGGTTATGATCATTCCGGTTCACTGTTTTGAGACTGAGTATTATCACAAAAATTAATGAATAAAACAGCATGATTTTTCGAAATATAAGAAAAAGCAGGAAGAACGCAATATTTTGAATACTGTCTGATCAAAATGCGGGTTGGCCATTAATTATTTAATGAAATATTTCCGCTTTTCACCTGAAATTAATGCTTCCGTTAAATTTATTCATTATATTCAACAGTAAATTTTAATAGAGCTTACCATGGTTTCTGAATACTCGTTTGAAGAGAAAATCAGCTCAGGCTCAAAATCTCTGATCTACAGAGCCTCCCGTAAAAGTGACGGCACAAAAGTTATACTCAAACTCCCCGGAGAAGACACACAGAAGAATCCCCGCCACCTGCTGAGGACGATACGGATTTATGAAATGCTGATCGGTTCCGGATTATCGAATGTAATCCGGATTCATCGGATAGGCCGCTCAGAAGGCCTCCCATTTATAGTCGAGGAAGATTTTGACTCCATTCCTTTAAGCAGTTACATCGGGCAGAATCCCCCTGACATTAAAGAAACTATAAGAATAGCACTTCAGATATTAAACAGCATTGAAGAGCTCCACAACCTCGGGATAATTCATAAAGATATTAATCCTTCAAATATTCTCTGCAGCAGGAATTGTGATCAGATTAAGATCACCGACTTTGATTCATCTTCTGTCATTGAAAACGAGTCGCCCGTTCCGGGGCCGCCTGAAATGATTGAGGGCACTCTGCGTTACATATCTCCTGAACAAACCGGCAGAATGAACAGAATGATAGACTACAGGACCGACTATTATTCTTTCGGGATAACTCTGTATGAGATGCTTACCGGAGAAACTCCTTTTACATCAGCCGATCCGCTTGAACTCATCCATTCTCATCTGGCAAAAGAACCGGTTGAACCGCATATTGCAGAGAGCAGAATACCTGTTCCCCTCTCACGGGTGGTAATGAAACTTATTGCTAAAAAAGCTGAAGACAGGTATCAGAGCTCAGCCGGAATAAAAACTGATCTTCTCAAAATCCTTGACCTGCATGAAGAGACCGATAACCTTTCTGATTTTGAACCTGCATTGTCTGATTTTTCTCCCAGATTCAGGGTGGCACAGAAGCTGTATGGAAGGGATTCTGAAATAAATCAGCTGTTTGAGACATTCAGAAGAGTATCAGAGGGCAAATCGGAAATTATACTGGTTACAGGCTATTCCGGCATCGGAAAAACAGTGCTGGTTAACGAAGTTCAGAAACCTATTACAGCCCATCATGGAAATTTTATTTCGGGTAAATTTGACCAGTATCAGTTAAACATTCCGTTTTCCGCAATTATCAGTGCGTTTCACGGGCTTGTTAATCAGATACTGAAGGGCACACCTGATGAGATCAGATATAAGAGAAATAAAATCCTTTCAGCGCTGGGCATAAATGCAAAAGTGATCACAGATGTGATACCCGATATGGAAAAGATTCTGGGAGAGCAGCCCGGGGTAATTCAACTCACCGGCGAAGAATCTCAGAACAGGTTTAATCTCGTATTCAGAGATTTCATTAATGTTTTTACCGATGACAATTCCCCTCTCGTTGTTTTCCTGGATGACCTTCAATGGGCAGATTCTGCTTCACTTAACCTCTTAAAGATTCTGCTTACTGATCCCGAAAGCCACCATCTTCTTATAATAGGGGCGTACCGTGAAAATGAAGTATCTGATATTCACCCAACTGTTAAAACAATTTCGGATCTGAAATCTGCAGGAGTTAAGACTTCGTTTATCACTCTCTCACCTCTCAGCACAGAAAATGTAAACGAACTGCTTTCAGACACACTTCTCGCACCAAAAGAAAAAACTGCTGAGCTTGCCGTGCTCTTGAAACAGAAGACAAATGGGAATCCTTTCTTTTTATCCCAGCTTCTCAAATCACTGCATTCACAGGGTCTGTTTTTCCCGGATATCTCTGAAGGATGCTGGAAATGGGAAATTTCCCGGCTCAAAAACATAAATATCACTGAAAATGTAATTGAACTGCTTGCAGTCAGGATAAACAAACTGCCCGCAGAAGCCCGCACTTCACTGCAGACTGCTTCTGCCATAGGGAACACCTTTGATGCCGATCTTCTTGCCATTGTTCTTGAACAGGAGAAGGAAACAGTTCTGAACAGTCTCATGGACCTCCAGAAAGAGAACATAATAATTGAAAGCGGGGATAATTTCAGATTTGCGCATGACCGCCTCCAGCAGTCTGCTTACTCAGTCATCAGCTCTGAAGCAAGAGAAAAACTCCATCTGAAGACTGGCAGGCTTTTACTGGAAAACTATAACGAATCTCAGCTTGAAGAAAAGCTTTTTGATGTCACAGAACATTTTAACAAGGTAACAGGGCTGATTACTGATCCCGCTGAAAAACTGAAGGTTTGCAGGCTTAATCTCAGAGCCGGAAAAAAAGCGGTCAACTCGATTGCCTACGGCGCTGCCCTCAATTATTTTGACACAGCCATTTCTCTTCTTGATGCCGCTTCATGGAGCACTGATTATTCGCTTACACTTGATGTCTTTAATTCGGCAGTGACGGCAGCATATTTGGCAGGAAATTTTGAGAAGCTCGATTCACTTGCGGAAACAGTGCTTGAAAAAGCTCTTACCATTCTCGATAAGATTCCGGTGTATATGTCAAAGGCAAATGTCTACATTTCGCAGAACAGGAATCTTGACGGAATTAAGATAATTCTGCCTGTTCTCACAGAGCTTGGGGTCACATTCCCCGAAAACCCCGGAATGGAAGAGATCGGGGCAGCATTGCAGAACACTGCAGGAAAACTTGCAAATTTTTCGATGGATGATCTGCTGAATCTGCCTGAGATGAAAGATCCTGCAAGGCTTGCAGCAATGGAGATTCTCGTGAATATCAGCGCGCCCTGTTACCAGTCGCTCCCGGCTCTGTTTCCTCTGGTCGTTTTTGAACAGGTGAATCTTTCTCTTGAATCAGGAAACTGCCGGCTTTCCGCTTTCTCATATATGACTTATGCCATGATTCTCACCGGCCTTCTTGAAGATTTTGACTCCGGTTATAAATTCGGTGAGATGTCATTAAAACTTGCATTAAAGCTTGATGCCAGAAAAATCTACGGAAAAATCCTCTTCCTTTTCAACAATAATGTAAAACATCACAAAGTGCATCTTGCCGAAACTCTTGATGATATGCTGAGAAGTTCAGCCATTACAATGGAGATGGGTGATTTTGAATATTCTTCACTTACCAGACTCGGGTATCTCCAGCATATTTTCTACTGCGGACATAATCTCGAGGATGTAGAAAAAGAGATGAAATTTTACACCGATATCATGAGAAATGTAAAGCAGGAAATCGCACTTAAATTTTCCAATATTTACAGACAGACTGTTGCCAACCTTCTGAGTGAATCGGATTCACCTACGCTGATTAAAGGTGATTTCTTTGATGAAACTATACCTATTCCTGAGAATGAGATTACAACTTATTATTGTCTTTATTCTTCCAAGGCGATGCTGGAATACTCATTCAGGAATTATGAAAATGCTGAAGAGTTTATAAACAGAGCAGATCAGTGTCTTAACGGTGCAATAGGTCTTGCAGGGGTTCCGCTGGTCTTCTATTACAACTGCCTTATTAAACTCGCATTATATAAGAGTTCGCCGGATTCTGTTAAAGACACTCTGATGACATCAATACTGCTGAACCAGGGCAAACTGAAAACACGGGCTGATCACTCACCTGAGAACTGCATGCACAAATGGCATCTGGTGGAAGCGGAGAGATGCCGGGTAACCTTAAACTTCAGCGGTGCAATTGAAAACTATCATCACGCTGCAAGGCTCGCAGAAGAGAATAAATTCATAAACGATCTGGCACTTATCTATGAGCTGACAGCCGGGTTCTACTCCGACTGGAATAAAGCCATTGAAGCTGAGGCCTATTTTGATCTTGCTTATTCAACCTACAGCATGTGGGGAGCTAATTCTGTTGCATTGTTTCTGGAAAAGAAACACCCGCGCATCCGCAAATTCTCTCATGATACCGGGGTGCAGATAACTCAGGGATTATCAGCAGATAGACTTGATGTTCTGGCTTTGATGAATGCTGCACAGGCTATATCAGGAGAAGTTATTCTTGACAGGCTTCTTGAAAGAATACAGACAATTGTAATGCAGATTGCCGGGGCGCAAAAAGGA
>JABWCA010000153.1 GCA_013359345.1 Ignavibacteriaceae bacterium | reverse complement strand
ATCGCTGTTTTCTGCGGGCTGAAGTCGACAGCGGCAAGCATCTGTGAAACGGCCGTCGATATTATCGAGCGAGGCGCACCGCTGACCTTGCCGTCAGATTTTTCAGCCGCCCAGGAAGTTGCAAGACTGACACATCTGCATGTCAAGAATCTTGGCGCTGACGCTCCTACCTCTCAGAGCGCGGCACACGGAATTTTTTCCCATCATGGCAATACACCGCATGGTATCCGGCTGGCGGTGGAGCACGCCATGCGTGAGGATCTTGTGCGTTTCGTTGTTTGTACATCCACTTTGGCGCAGGGCGTAAACCTTCCGATTCGATATCTCATCGTAACTGGTGTCTACCAGGGCATGGAGCGTATCAAGGTTCGCGATTTCCATAACCTCATTGGCCGATCGGGCCGAGCCGGGATGTATACCGAAGGCAGTATCCTGTTTGCTGATCCGGCTATTTACGACAAGCGAAAAACTCGCAATGATAAATGGCGCTGGAATCAGGTAAAGGAACTATTAGAACCACGCAATTCTGAGCCATGCATTAGCAATCTCCTATCGATATTTGATCCCATCAAGAGTGATGACGGGAAATCTACCTTTCCCTTGGAGGCGCTGGAATTTGCGAAAGCCTATATCGATGCTCCTGATGAATTTGCCAAATTGTCTGTCGGGATAGCTGCCGAACATGGTGACAAAAATTTTTCAAGAGATGGTGTCGAACGGCAAGTTGCCTGGAGAATAAGTCTCATATGTGCAGTTGAGAGCTTCCTGCTATCTCATTGGGATGAATCTGAAGATGGTCTTTCGGAAGCGGATGTGACCCACCTGGCCGAAGAGACGCTGGCTTTCTTCCTGGCCGATGACCAGAGAAAAGCTGATATTCTCGATCTGTTTCAACTCTTGGCCCGAAATATTTCATCAAAAATCATCGATCCGGTTCGCCGAAAAAGCTTTGGACGAACGCTTTACGGTGTTCATGATGCTCAATTCATCGAGGGATGGGTTCAAGCCAACGTCGCCAGCCTGCTTTCGATTGTAGATGAATCAGTATTGCTTGACTTCTTGTGGCCATTGCTCACTTGGCAGATCAACAGTGGTTTATTCACCAAGTTTGATAAACCAGAGGTACTAAAAGAAATCGCGCATGGGTGGATCAGTGGAAAGCCCTTCTGCGATCTCCTGGAAATCATCCGTACGCAAGATGTCAAGATGATATGGGGTACTCGCCGTAGTGACTTCAAAATCGACCATGTCGTCGACGTCTGTGAAGGAACACTCGCTTATGAAGGTGCGCTGGTTGTAGGCGCTGTGACTGAATTCATCGTAACCCTCAATCAAGATGGAACCGGAGACCTGATCAATCGTTTGCAGTTTTTTCAAAAGCGACTGAAATATGGCCTGCCCACCGAAACCACCATTACCCTTTATGAACTTGGCTTTTCTGATCGGGTCATCTCTCAGGACCTCGCCATATCCTTGAACCTGGCAGCGACCCAGAAGAAGGATCTATTGAAGGCGCTGAAAAAAGATCGGGACGGAGCCAGGGCGGTGATGGAGAAATACCCAATCTATTTCAAGCAGCGAATGAATGAACTCCTATAACAATAAAAGACTATTAAACTCAAATTGGAGATGATTTATGTCGGGTGAATATGAAAGAGCAATTAGTATCAAGGAAGCGATTGAAGCTATAAATAACCGGGACTACCTATTGCCAGCCATTCAGCGCAAATTTGTTTGGAGCAGTCATCAGATATGCGTTTTGTTCGATTCGATTATGCGCGGATATCCTATCAACACGTTCATGATGTGGGAAATCAATAGCGACAAGATCAAAAACGAATATAAATTTTATGAGTTTTTGAAGTATTACTGCCAGAGGTTTAATGAAGAGAATCCATACGCAAATACCTTCGCCGGCCTCAAAGATTTCAAAGCTATAATCGATGGACAGCAAAGGCTGACGTCCTTGTACATAGGTTTGTGCAGTACATATGCGTATAAGCAGCCTCGGGTTTGGTGGCCTGGGACCATGGATGAAAACATACTTCCGCCGAGAAAGCTGTATCTCGATCTCAAGCAGCCAGTGATTTCAGACGATGATGATTCGCTGATGAAATACAATTTCCGGTTCTTGACAGAAAAACAATATCAGGATTCATTGGCTGAACCAAAAGAGCATCACTGGTTCTGTTTGCACAAGATTTTAGAGTTCCCACAGATTGATGGAGTGAGCCAGATATGGAAAACAGTAGTAGTAAGACCCTTTCTTGACTCTGTTGGCTTATCAGATAACGAATTTGCTCAAGATACCCTCTCCCAACTCTACGCTGTGATCAGGGTGCAGAAGATTATCCATTATTTCAATGAAACCAGTCAGGAAATTGATCATATACTGGACATTTTCATCCGCACCAATAGCGGCGGAACCAAACTGGCATTTTCAGACTTACTGATGTCGATCGCTGTTGCAAACTGGGACGGTGATTTTCGTAAAGAACTCGATGACTTGACAAAACATATTCTTCAAGACACTAACCTGGGATTTTACATTGAGAGGGATTGGATATTAAAAACCTGCCTGATGCTTACTGAAGCGGATATTCGCTTCAAAGTTAAAAATTTCAATTCTGAGCAGGTGCAGAGAATTCAGTCCGAGTGGCAATCCATAAAAGAATGTATAAAATCCACTTTTCTGCTTGTAAGGCGACTTGGCATTAACCCACAGTCGCTGACATCCAAAAATGCTGTAATCCCGATTTGCTACTACCTTTACAAGCATAAACAAGGCAGGCAGTCTCTATACAATGATATTAATAATTTGGCTAAGTACCAGGAGCAGCGGTCAAAGATTAGCCAATGGTTTTATATGGCCCTGCTAAAAGGAGTGTTTGGAGGTCAATCAGATTCAATTTTGTCGAACATGCGCGATGTTATAAGTGACAATATTAAAGAAACAGTTTTTCCTTTGGAATCGATCATTGAGCGTTTCAAAGCGACTAATAAGGACCTTCGTTTCGATGATGACTACATTGAAAGTCTGCTGGACATTCAGCATGGAGAAGGACGTTGCAGGGCACTTCTGCATCTTCTTTTCCCCGAGATGAAATCGACTGAGCTATTTCACATTGATCATCTGCATCCCCGGAGTGCTTTTGAAGAAAGGGCCCTCAAGTCTCACAAATTCTTGCAAAGTGACGAAGCATTGCTTGGATTCTTTTCTGATGCAGGACATTGGAATTCTATTGCAAATCTTCATTTACTCAATCACTCGCAGAACTTATCAAAGAATGACAGGCCTTTATCCGTTTGGCTCAATGACCCGAATGTAAACCTGAATGCACAAGACCTTCTGGTTGATGGAATCAGCTCAGAGTTTGAAGCATTCAGAGAATTCTATGAGAAGCGCAGGTCAAAATTAAAGGAAAGATTGAAAAGTCGGGTTTTCATGACAACTCAATTGCCTCTATCTCCAACAATTGAAAACTGGGATGAGGAGGTGGTTGAAGAATCAAATTCCTGAATTTTCCTGCCACTGAACAAATATCCATTGAAGGAATTACAAAAATTGTATAAGTAGAAACAGGTAAATTTTTAACTCAGACGATTTGGAATCCGGGTGTGCCAGTTTAGCAAACTGATCCAGAGATTCCCGCAAGTTCGGTACAGTTTCAGTCATTTAATCATTTTCTGCGCAACCATCCAAGAGCTTTTAGGGATTTGGCGGATGGCGGCAAATGGAATACTGACAGCGGACAGGCTACGATGATATTAACTTGGCTTTACTCCCTGTTCTAAAAGCCTGTCAAAACTTGTTCATACAATACCTCTAAAACCCCGGAGGTTGCCGCGGATGGTTTTGCCGGGAATAGACTATTCATGAGGCTGAAGCAGAACCGGGATTGAGGGCATCCGCTCCGTCGGTTAAAACCGACGGCAAGAGAGGATCGGCATTTATGCATTTTTAAAAGGGTGGTGCTTACACGGGATTCTTTGGTATGGGGAGATGATTAGTAAATTTGTTCTGCACCGAGCAATCCGCCACGGGCGGACAGGCTGTGGCAACGTCAACTGGGTTAAAACCAACGGCAAGAGAGGATCGGCATTTATGCATTTTTTTCAGATAGTGCTTACGGGGGATTCTGTGTTTTTTCTGGAGACGCAAGCATTGCGTCTCTACAGATACCGTTTGTAAAACACTGGATCAACCCGGGACGGGTTGAATATCTGTAGAGAAAAGATTCCCCCTGACACCCCACCCCCTATGACCCGAAGCGGCGATTTTTTGACAAACAAAATATTCCCGACATATCGGAGATTCATCCGCACATCCGTAGAGACGCAATGCAGAAAGACGTTGATTGTGGTTCGTGTTTCGTCGCTGCATAAATTGTTGAAGAAATCGGTGGTATCCGTAGAGACGCAATGCTTGCGTCTCACCTCAAATTTAATCCCTCCTGCCGATCCTCTCTTGCCGTTGACTTCAGTCAACGGCCAAGCACCCCTGAAAAATAATCTGCCTTCTGCCGCTAAACTTCGGATCATGGCAAAAAAAAAGCGGAGTTTTGAGGCTCCGCTTTTTTTGATTCAGAAAAATCTGAAAATTACTTGAGCAGTGTCATCTTCTTTGTGACGATATTATTTCCTGCTTCAAGTCTGTAAACATAAGTTCCGCTGGGAAGGTTAGCGGCGTTGAATGCAACTGCATAACTTCCTGCATTTTTGAACTCACCATTGACAAGAGTTGCAACCAGTTCGCCTGTCATTGAGAACACTTTCAGTGATACTTCGGAATCTGTTGCAAGACCGAAGCGGATTGTTGTAACAGGGTTGAACGGGTTCGGGTAGTTCTGATCAAGTGTGAATGCAAACGGAGCATTCAGATCGACTTCAATTACCTGTGAAACTGCAAATGAACCATCGAGGTCAATCTGTTTCAGTCTGTAGGAGTAAACTCCCGCAGCTGCTGTTTCATCAGTGAAATTATAAACTGTTCTTGCGGTTGAATTAACCTTACCTGCAACAAAGCCGATTTTTTCAAACTGGCCGTTTGCGGTTTTACGTTCAATATCAAATCCGTAGTTGTTTGTTTCGGTTTCTGTTACCCACGTAAGGTTAACCTTATTGTCTGTTACTGAAGCGGAGAACGAGCTCAGCTCAACGGGAACGATACCTGTTTTATCAATAATAACGAGGGGAGCAACAAGTCCTGTGCCTTCACCGTATACAACTTCAAGTGCCGGTTCATTATCAACGTTGCCGATTGCAATGTGCATCCAGCGGCCTGTGGTTGTGGCAGTGTAGTTTGTGTCAATAATCTGGGTTGTATAGCTGTCTGATGTGTCTATCGGACCGCCAAGATAGCTGAGCATGGTAATGTTAGCAGTTGGTGCCGCGCCTCTTGATCCCATCACGAAATCAATTTTGCCGTCACCTGTTACATCACCTGCTTTTGCACCCATGAGAATGCCGGTTGTTGAAACATGGGGAGTCATGTTGCCGATCGATTTAACTGTAACCACGGTATCATTTGTAAGGGTGAGGAGATAAACATTTCTGTTGCTGGTTGATGATGATGATGTTCCGCTGGCAACAAGAACTTCCTTAACGTTGTCATTATTCAGGTCAACCACTGCTGCAGAGTTCCAGCTTCCGTTGGGTATTGTTGCAGTAGTTGCATGAAGTGTATAGCTTCCGTTTGCATATCTCAGAACTGAAATAGTTCCTGACTGCGGAATGCAGATAGCTTTATTATCAATTAATGCGAGATCATAATACACGGTTGTTCCGCCGCCGGCGAATTCCATTGTCCACGTTTCACTGCCGTTGCCAGTATTGGGAACGTCACTGACAGACATCACACCTATATTGTTGCCGCCTGCGGTAACGGCTCTTGATACGAAGACGATTTCTTTTGTGTTGTCGCCGTCGATGTCATGAACAAACCAGCGGAAAGGTCTCCAGTTATAGAGCTGCTGATCAGTCATTGTCCATTTTGCGTTGGGGAGGAAATTGCCGGTAACGTTCGGATCGGGAATGCCAAGGTTCTCCTGGCCGGGGTTCTGTTCAAAAACTACAACGCGCCAGGGGTTTTCATTGCCTGTTTCTGCAAAATTGACGGGACCCCAGATGATTTCCTGTCTTCCGTCATTATCAAGATCTCCGGTTGTAAGCGCGGGCCATGTGTTCTGTTTCGGAATGGGGAGAACGGCTTTCCAGACCTGTACCCACTGGCTTACTTCATCAAATTCGAATTTATAAATGGTCGGGATAAGTTCTGCACCGGTATCTGACCAGTTATTATTAACTGCGTAGATTTCTTTTTTACCGTCGCCGTCAAGGTCAAGACCGGCAAGCACGTTGCCAAAGCCTGCATTTTCAGGTGAGGGAAGGGGAACATTACCGATTCTTATGAACGGCTGTGAGAATGCAGCAACATTGAGCACTGCAAGGAAAAACAAAGCCATGCTTAAAAAGTTCGCTTTTTTCATATTACCTCTCTTGATATTGTTTTTTGGAATTTTTACTTAAAACTAACCCTGATCATGCAACCGGGGATAGTTTTTATAAGCGGTGATAATCTCAATAACATAAATAAGAAGTTAACAATTTTCCCGTTTAATTACAATTCTCAGAGCAAACCACTCCGTGTAAGTTTAAATCGCCTCCGGTTAAAGGTGTTTTATTGAAGGATGCGGAAAATCATGACAGAATCACCCGATTCAAAATAAGTGTAAATCATTCCGGGAATAGTGTAATATATGCGGTTTGCCGGTTAATTAATTTTGAACCATAAGTTTAACAAATTGAGGTTCATTATGAAAAACGACAATTTATTTTACCTTCCTCTTGAAGGTGTTGAGAGCGAACACTGCGCTCTGATAGTGGATAAGGGACTCACGCAGGTAAGCGGAGTTCTTGAGCATAAAGTGGAGCTTAACAACAGGCGCGCAGTTATTTCAACTGAGAATGCACTTGCGGTATTACCCGTAGCAGTTGATAAGATACGGGATCTTGGGTATGATGTAAGTTCAGTTAAAGAAACTTTCCCGGTGACCGGTATGACCTGTGCATCATGCGCAATCAGTACGGAAAGCATAATCAAGAGTCAGCCGGGAGTTTTATCTGCCGAGGTTAATTTTGCTTCGGCAACAGTAAAGGTTGAATATCTTCCCGGAGTTATAACACCTGAACAGATGAAAGCCGCAGTGCAGTCAATAGGTTATGATCTGGTTACTGATGCCCCTGAAGCTGGCAATGAAGTGATTGAAAAACTGGAGAAAGAACGTTACAAATCGCTCAGAAAAAAGACCGTCCTGGCAGGAATTTTCACGCTGCCTGTGGTGATAATCGGGATGTTTTTTATGGATATCCCTTATGCCAATTACATTATGTGGCTTCTCTCAACGCCGGTTATAGTCTGGTTCGGAAAACTGTTTTTCATTAATGCGGTGAAACAGGCAAAACACAGATCGGCCAACATGGATACTCTTGTTGCACTGAGTACCGGCATAGCTTATGTATTCAGCGTGTTCAATACAATATTCCCTGAATTCTGGCATTCACGAGGCATTCATGGGCATGTATATTTTGAAGCGGCTGCGGTGGTTATCTCGTTTATACTGCTTGGCAAAATGCTTGAGGAAAAGGCAAAAGGGAACACATCATCGGCACTGAGAAAACTGATGGGCCTGCAGCCTAAAACCGTTACCTTAACAGATGAACAGGGCGGTGAAAAAGAGATCCCTGTTTCAATGATTCAGCAGGGAGATACCATTCTGGTGAGACCCGGGGATAAGATTGCGGTTGACGGTGCCGTTGCCGGCGGGAGCTCGCGTATTGACGAGAGCATGATTACCGGTGAACCCGTACCCGTGAAAAAGGAACGGGGCAGCAAGGTGTTTGCAGGCACCATAAATCAGAGCGGAAGTTTTAAGATGATTGCCGAGAAGGTGGGAAAAGACACCCTTCTTTCACAGATTATAAAAGCAGTGCAGGATGCACAGGGAAGCAAGGCCCCGGTTCAGAAACTTGTTGATAAAGTAGCGGCGGTTTTTGTGCCTGTTGTGATAGTGATTGCCGTACTCAGCCTTATTGCCTGGATAATTCTCGGAGGTGAAAACGGATTCACTCAGGGTCTGCTTGCCATGGTGACTGTTCTCGTTATAGCATGCCCCTGCGCGCTGGGACTCGCAACACCCACGGCAATAATGGTTGGTGTTGGTAAAGCTGCCGAAAACGGAATCCTTATCAGAGATGCAGAAAGCCTTGAAACCGCCTTAAAGATTGATGCTGTGGTGCTTGATAAAACAGGAACGATTACTGAAGGACGCCCCTCTGTTACAGATGTAGTCTGGTTTGATAAAGGCGTTATGAATGATCTCATACTTGCCTCGCTTGAAAGCAGGTCTGAGCATCCGCTGGCGGTTGAGATAACCCGGTTTCTGAAGGCACATCACCGTATTGAGATCACCGGATTTGAGAGCATTACAGGTTTTGGTGTGAGCGGTGTTTATGATGGCAAAACCTATTATGCAGGGAACCACAAGCTGATGAAGAAAGTGGGAATTAACCCCGGCGAAGAAGCCGGAGTGAAGTTTGATATCTGGAGCAGCCAGGCAAAATCTGTAGTGTTTTTCTCAGATAACAAAAATGTTCTCGGAATGTTTGCGGTCACCGATGTAATTAAACCGACATCAAAAGAGGCAATAAAAAATCTTAAGAGCAGAAATATTGAAGTCTGGATGCTCACCGGAGATAACCGGGGAACGGCGTCTTACGTTGCACGAGAAACCGGAGTGACAGGCTATAAAGCAGAAGCGCTCCCTTCAGATAAGGCGCTCTTTATTAAAGAGCTGCAGAGCCGCGGAAAGGTGGTGGCTATGGTTGGCGATGGTATAAATGACAGTAATGCCCTTGCAGAGGCCGATGTGAGCATAGCCATGGGAAAAGGAAGCGATATAGCAATGGATGTCGCAAAAATGACAATCATTTCTTCTGATCTGATGAAGATTCCCCGGGCTATTACTTTATCCGGAAAAATAGTGGCAACTGTAAAGCAGAATCTGTTCTGGGCTTTCATCTATAATATCATTGGGATACCCGTGGCAGCAGGCATTCTTTATCCGTTCACGGGATTCCTGCTTGACCCGATGATTGCAGGTGCGGCTATGGCACTCAGCAGCGTTAGTGTGGTGACAAACAGCTTGAAACTTAAATTAACTAAAATGTAAAGGAATATCAGTCATGAAAACACTGACCTATAAAACAAACATTAACTGCAGCGGCTGCGTGGCAAGAGTCACTCCCGGTCTTAATGCGGTTCAAGATGTGAAATACTGGTTCGTTGATATAAAAAATCCGGGGAAAATATTAACCGTAAAAACACTCTCTGATGATGACAGCGGGATTATAAGTGCGGTTGAAAAAGCCGGATTTGAGATTCACCGGAGAGATGAATCAGTTGATGCTTAATTGCAGCGGAGCCGCAGACCTGAAAGTCCGCGGCTCCTGCTAGTAAAATTTACAGTTCAGTCAATCACCCGGCTGTAATCCTCAAGACTATTACATCCTCCCCATCGATATAATATTCCGCACTCCATTCACGATATTTCAAGCGGTGAACGGTCCTTCCATCCTCTGAAGGCTCCGATAAGGTGATTCTTTTTCTTTCGGTTTTATCCGGTT
>JABWCA010000152.1 GCA_013359345.1 Ignavibacteriaceae bacterium | reverse complement strand
CAGAAGATTTACACACGGATAAATCTTTAAGTAAGAGAACTGATTATTTAGCTTTGGCGGGCACTCTGATAAGCCTGTATGACATAAATATCGCTACAGCGGTTATCAGTATGAGAAATCCGTATGTTATCCAGGTGTAAAGAACCGATCTTTCTGAATCAGTGATTACCAGACCTGATGTGTTCCCGGCCAGGATAAAGGCCGACCAGTAATAGGGATTAGCAGAATACTTTTCAATGAACTCTTTTTTCGCAATTGAAAGTGCTTCAGATTTATTTTTGCCTTCGCGAAGTGATTTATAAAACAGCTCCATGAAGACCGAGGTGTATTTATCGCTCACATCCCATAATGAAACGAGTGTGCTTCTGGCACCGGCATCAAAAAATGCTTTCTGCATTCCCAGGATTCCTTCTGCCTTGTCAATTCTTCCCAGCCCTGACCGGCATGAGCTCAGAGTTACAAGCTCTGTTTTGAGATTCAGTTTCACTGTTTCACCGACTTCAAGAAATCCGTCATTCTGAGTGTCATTGGTATTAGAAAACACTATCAGCGGCTGATCTTTAAACAGAAATGAATGCGTGGAAAGGTGTATTATCTCTGCACCCGAAGCAAGCTTCTTAAAATTTGTTTCGCTGGCATTCTCAGAAAGATATGTCTCGCCCGCATTCAGAATGCCGTCAATCTTTTCTACCTCATCGCGGGAGTGCATCAGCGGATAAAGATTGGCACTTCTGAGCGAAAGTTCATCCTGATCAAGCGCGCCTCTCCTTGAACTGTAATATTCATCCGAAGCTGAAATTCTCGGATCACCCATCAGCAGAATCTTGTTAACCGGATGCGATTCCCTGCTCTTAAGATTAGCATAAACGAGAAGCGAAGGAGCATAAGAAATTACGTTTCTGCTTACCATGAATTTTGTTCTGGAATAGTTATAAGCTCCGAATGACGATGGGTCATCGGTCACCAGAAATTCAAGAGGTATATAGGTCAGCTCCGGCTCCTGGGATACGATTATTCCGGCACTTTCCGGTATTGAAGAAATCACATCTGAAAGAAAGGTCTTATAAAATCTGTAGGCCTCTATTGTGTTGAATGCGAAAAGATCCTGATTAAGGTTGAACTCTCCGTTTTTAATTTCTGCACTGAAATAGGGAGTTATTTTTTCCAGACCTGCTTTAAGCGAATCGCTGTTAAAGTCTTTTTTATAAGCACTTACCGTGCCTTTGTTAACAACAAAAAAGACAGGCTGACCTTTAATAACCGATACCGAGAGGAAGTATTCATTATCGGTGAGTATGCTTCTGTTCAGCACTGTGAAGCTGGCAGGACCCGGAGTGATAAACTCTCTGAGCTCCGGCGATCTTAACAGCACTTCTGATATGACGGCCTCCGTTTTCTTCCTGAGCGCATCTTCCCGTGAGGAAGGTACAAGCCCGTGATTAAGCCTCCACATATTATCATAAAACTCTTCAAGCCTGTAACGGTCTTTCATTACCGACTGGAGTTTTATGTTAAACAGATTCTGGAGACTGTTCCTTGATCTCGATCTGTCAAGCGCAAGAAAGGCCCTTGTGTAGTCCCCTTTTCCGAAATAATATTCCGCGGCTCTTTTATAGTAATTTACATAATTTGAAAAGTACTCAATCTGAATCTCACTGTTGGAATACAGATAGTTATTGAGTTTTTCAAGTGACTCAAGAGCCTTATCAAAATAGAGAGTGACCTCACTGCCTGCACCGGTTAAAATCTCAGCCTCTCCCATCTTCATATAAATATCTGCAAGGCTGACATAATTACGCGTTTTCAGGGCAATTTTTTCCGCTTCCTTCAGATTAAGCCGCGCTTCCTTTATCATTGAATTCTTCAGCTGATATTCTGATCTGAGCAGCAGAAACTGCAGATGATTATGGCTCCCGTCGGCATAGCCTTCCATGGCTTCAATTCCCGCTAAAGCCCGCAATAAACCCGCATCGTCCCCCGCATCAAAAAACATTTCGGCTTCAAGGAGATATGATTCATAAACCTTTGCCCTGTCATTATAAAGTTTAAAAACTGTAACTGCCGAATTGAGGTTCTCTGTGACATTTTTTACATCACCCAGCTTCACCTGTGCATGAGCTCTCTTGAGCTTAAGATCAGCGGTCAGATAGTCATCACCGGCTTTTACCGCCGCTTTCTCACCCACCGCAAAAGTTTCTTCTGCGAGTTTATATCTTCCGAGATTATAAAGAAGGGCCCCTCTTCCGAGTGAAATTTCCGCATCTGCTCCTGATGATTCCAGCCCTCTGAAGAGTTTTTCTGCTTCGTCATAGTATTTAAGCGCTTCGGCGTAATTGCCAAGGTTTGAATAGATATCACCCAGACCGGTTAAATTTGAGAATGCTCCCCTCAAATCGTAATTTTTGTATCTCAGCCCCTCCTCAAAATAATAAAGCGCTGCCCCATAGTTTCCTGTCTCTCCGTAAAGTCTGCCAATGTTGCTGCAGAGAATCCCCAGTCTCCCTTTGTTAAAAACTCTGACAAACAGATTATAGCTTTCAGAATAGAACTTGCGCGCAGTTACAATATCGCTTTTAAATGTGAAGTGAACCCCGAGTTCAGATGCGGCAATTGCCCGCAATTCATCATCATCAAGCATTCCCGCCGTATTATATGCTGATTTAAGCAATTTGTAGCCGCCGTCAAGGTCTCCTTCTTCATCAGAGATAATTCCCAGGTTAACAGAAGCTTTGGCAATTTCGGTCTTATCCGAATTTTTACCTGCTGCCTCAAGAGCTGCCTTATACAAAGCTCCTGCTTTTTCATAATCACCCAGGAGCAGGTACAGTGATCCGGTTGCATTCAGAACTCTTGCCCTGTATCTTAGCTGATAATTATAACTTCCTGCAAAATCAGCTTCTGTCTTCTCTAAAATCCTTACCGCCTCATCATATTTACCTGCTGCCCTCAGAATCATCGCATAATTAATGGCGGAATAAATTCTCTCTGTCTCTGATGACGGGATTTTAACGGCCTCAACTGCCAGCGACTCAGCCTTTGCAGGATCACCAAATTTGAATTCAGCCAGACTTAATGCATAGTTTTTATAAAAGGGGGTTTTTATCAGGGATTCTGTCAGCCGTGTAAACTCGTCATATTTATTGTAGCTGTTTACCGTAACAAGGGCTTCTTCGTAGAATCCCGGGTATTCGGGAGTATACTTTAATGCATCACGGAACCTTGCCCAGGCGGTTTCATACTTATTCTCCTGCCTGAGATGTACGGCCTCCCTGAATAAATCATACCATCCGTATGTGAGCGGTGAAGCCTGAAGTTTGTTTTTAAGTGCAAAATGGAGGGAATCTGCCATCTCCTTACGGTTTTTATCATTTTCAGTGACATTTCCGGCGTTTCTGAAAACGAAGGCAGTAAGTACAACACTCAGAAGTGCTAAAACAGGAATCCTTAACAATTTTAATTCAGATGACAGCAAAGTTCTCAGTTAATCATATCAATCAGTTTACGTGATTCATCCATGAAGCTTCCGCGGTTGTCAATAACCAGCTTCAGGTATTTCCGGGCGTTCGGTTTATCGTCGAGCAATAAAAACGCTTTACCAATATAATAATAAGTATCAAAGGTCACATTATCAAATTTACCCGATTTGTTTTTGCTTATTACCATTTCAAACTGTTTAACGGCATTTTTAAGGTCATCCTGATTATAATTTTTCATCATACCAAGAACGCTGCTCTCAGATTTACTGAGATAAAGCAAGCCGGTGACGTAGTGGGTGTAAAAAATGGTCTTATCGTTTGAATTGACTGAGGCATCCTCACTGAGCAGTGCAATTGCATTGTCATAATTCTGGCGTGAGATTTCTGAGAGCGCCTTGTCAAAGTAGCTGTTGCTTCTGCCTCTTACCTGCGAAATATCCTCAACAGGGTTATATCCCGCTATCTTCTTATACTGTGGCATCGAAACGGAAGAGTACATTGCAAGCCCGAGCCATCCGATCACAAAGAATACCGATGCAGCAGCCGCATATCTGATCACGGGGTAATTCCTGAAGAGACTGAATCCGGTTTTTCGGGGAGCAGGAGAAGATTCAATGCTGTAAACAGGCAGCTCCTCACGGAACTCAACCTCATTGTATTCTGATTTAAGTTCTCTGTAAATCTCTGCGCACTCATGGCATGACTGCAGATGCTTTGTGAGATTAAGTGTGTGTCTGAAAGCCTTACCTTCGGCAAACTGATCCTCATAAACAATATAATCTGCAATCATCTCATAATCAGGATGCAGCTCTGAACCAAGCTTTCTGACATCATCGCAAAACTTCAGAAACCCGCTTATCTGAACATCTTCAGCAGCAAGAGCCTCAATTTCGGCACGTTTTTCGTTTTCATTTTCCAGATATTCAAGCAATCTGTCAAAATTATTCATTCTATCAATTCCTCAAAATAGGATTTTTGTGTTCTTCGTTACAGAAATAGTAACCGGCATGTGATTAACGTGACATTTCAAGAAGATTTTTCATCTCTTCCATACATCTGTAAAACATTTTTTTCACCGCAGGTTCATTTTTGTTCAGTTTATCTGCAATCTCCTGAAATTTAAGATCTTCCCAGATTCTCATAAGCACAATCTGTTTTTTCTCCCCTTTCAGCTTATTGATCAGCCCGACCGCTTTTTCCTTGTCAAACGCCTCAAACTCATCCTGCGGAGCCTTTTTCCTGACTATGATCTTTTCATCCAGCGAAAGCGCTGCACCTTTCTGAGCTTTTTTGTAATGATTCACAAAGATGAGAAACTCCACCCTTCTCAGCCAGAATTCAGGGTTTTCAATTTTTTCCAGATTATTTATGTAGGTAAGACACGTATTCTGAGACAGATCTTCAACATCTTCAATTGATTTCAGTTTTTTAAGCTTAAACTTTGATAAAAAATAACTGTAGGCAATATCATGCACCATACCGAAAAGCGCATTGCGCATATTTTCATTTCCTGATTTGGCGCCTGCACACAGATCCTCCAGTTTTCGTTTATCAAATTCAATAAAATTTTCAGCCATCAGTAAGATTACTTTGTTAATTTTTCCAAATAGTGTCACCAATTATATAAAAGTAACACTAAAAAAACATACTACTATTTATATTTGAATTTTATGCTTATCTGTTTAACTTACAAAAGAGATTAGAAAGATTAAATAATACCGAATGAAGACTTCCCCTGCAGTATTACTATTTATATTTTTTTTTGTACTGGCGTCAGAATTTTATGCCCAGCCGCAGATAACACTTACTCCGGCTTCACTTTCATATACTGATGTTTTCAACCGGCTTGATTCTGTTAAAATAATAAATACAGGAAATCAGCCGCTGATAATTGACAGTATCGGGTATAATGACAGCCTCTATGCAGTTGATTACAATATAACAGCAAATTTCCCTGTTACGCTTCAGCCCGGGGAGAGTTTTGTTATGGACTGCTTTTTCTGGAACATCTACAGATACTACAGGGTGAATCAGGATGTCATTTTTTACAATAACTCTCAGACCCCGCAGAAAAGTTTACCAATCAGTGTTAACCTTACAATACCGGCACCTCAGTACGGATATTTGAATGGTGCGGTCACTGACGGTATAAACCCGGTATCTGATGCCAAAGTCTATTTTTTCAGGGACGGATATATCCTTCTTGACAGTACAACAACGGATACCGACGGGTATTTCAGTATGTATATTCCTTACGGCAAATATCTTGTCGGGGCAAAAACGGGAAGCAGCTATCTGAGTTTTTATCCTTCAACCACCTCACCATTCAGGTCGGTATTGTATAACCTGATCACTCCGCAATCGGTACAGCTCATTTTGCAGATAATCCCGAGAGTTTCCACCGGCAACACGATCGCCGGGAAATTAAAAACTGCCGGAAATAATAACCTTATAAATAAGGGTATTGTCGTGACAAGAAAAGGTAAACACACACCCACATCGCCTGATCTGCCGGTATCAGGAGCTGTGGCACCCGAAGAGATTGCGGCACTCACTCTTTCTGACGGTTCCTTTTCCGCAGAAGATGTTTCAGGGAGTTCATTTCTGCTGGTTCAGTCTTATGCCAGCTTCAAGGCTCCGGGTTACTTCAATACAAGTTTCACTTATGCCCCGAACTGGAATAATGCCGATTCAATATTACCATCAGGATATACAGGCGGTAAAGATATCGTGCTCCTTAAAAATACTGCTTACGGTAATGGTGAAATTGAAGGCAGAGTGCTGGTGCAGGGCATGACCCCGGGCGATCCCAGGCTGAAAGGATTTACCGTGACAGCATATAAATTGCCCGATTTCCTGCCGGTTGCATCCAGTCTGCTCGATGATGATGATGAGTATGAAATTGAACAGCTTCCTCTTGGCACATATCAGGTCGCTCTCGAAAGACCCGGTGATGTGACACTTTACAGTAATCAGATCACACTTACTGATTCATCTTCAAAATTTGAAAATATCAACTTCATTGTTCCGTCATCTGATCTGGAGGATACTCCGCAGCCTTCAGATTATCTGATTTTCAGGAACTACCCGAATCCGTTTAATCCGCTCACTAACCTGACTTTTAATGTCACGACACTTTCGGATGTTAACCTTTCCCTTTATGATGTTCAGGGTGAAATGATCAGCACTCTCGTAAACAAGGAGCTTACTGCGGGCAATTACACTATTACCTGGGATGGTAAAAATTCAGCCGGCGTTTTAGTGCAGTCGGGAGTGTATTTCGCCAGATTAAATATTATAGATATATTTGGGGTTAATATTACAAAAACTATCAAACTATTGTTTTTAAAGTAAACCAGGTAAGTATGCGTTTTATAAAAAGTTTTCTTTTAATCTTCATTTTTTGCTCAGCCGCTGTTTTTTCTCAATATGATATTCAAAAGAAGGATGTGCCGGTAAATGCTCAGGCATTGCTGAATTCTGATAAGTCGCAGTCGATATTTTCATCAGGTTACGCCCCTGATGTATATGAGACACCCGTACTCAGAATCGAAGGATTTACCGGTGCTCCGTTTTATCTGATGGGACTTAATTTTCAGAACGGTAATCTGAAATTTGAAAATGTCAGCATCTCTGTTTATTACAGAACTGCAGGTAACAGAGAATGGAAGAAAGAAGATTTTATATTTTCATCTCATGCACCTGATGGTGAGCCTGTCATTGGTTCAGAACCCCTTTTTCTCCCCAATGATGCTGCCGAATATTACCTCACCCTTGAATCAAAGGGAAACTTTACTTTCCGCACATTTAATATTGTAATTATTAACCCGGGGAAAACCACTCAATCCGATCTTGAAGAAATCAAAAAGGTTTCTGAATCTTCGGCTGAATCAGACGGCATGGCTTATCCTAAACCGCCCGTGGTTACGAGAACTCAGTGGGGAAGCCCGGTTGGCCAGGGTACAAACTGCTCTTCAAGCTATACTACTGTAACTCATCTTATCGTGCATCACTCGGCAGGCGCTAACTCAGCATCAGACTGGGCTGCCGTTGTAAGATCAATTTATACATACCACACTCAGTCAAACGGATGGTGTGATGTCGGGTATAATTACCTTATCGATCCTAACGGAGTGATCTACGAAGGACGCGGTGGCGGAGATAATGTTGTTGGCGCCCATTTCTGCGGTTATAACGGTAACTGCATGGGTGTGTGTATGCTTGGCACATATAATACAGTAGCTCCTCCGAATAACGCCATTGCCTCATTATCAAAAATTCTTGCATGGAAAGCCGATCAGAGAAGCATTGATCCTCTCGGAGTTTCACTGCATGGCTCTTCAGGACTGGTTATTGATCACATCTCGGGACACAGACAGGGTTGTTCAACAGACTGTCCGGGAACAGTAATGTTCAATCTTCTCCCCACAGTTAGGCTTGCTGTGAAATCACTGCTTCAGAGCATACCCCCTAAAGTGGAATCACAATTTCCTGTAAATTCAACAAGCGGATTTCAGGCTTATAAGAGCATAAAACTTACATTCAGCAGCCCCATGGATACTGCCACCGTAAGAAATGCAATATCATTCACACCCGCGGCACCTTTCAGCCTGGTGTGGACGGGAATCACTACACTGGAAGTAAAACCTGCACCATACTGGGGCTTTTCAACCTCTTATCAGTTTAAAATAGACACAACGGCCAAAAATATTTTCGGTGCCACAATTGACGGCGACGGCAACGGCACAGCGGGCGATCCGTTTATTATAAATTTTTCAACTGTTGCCCCCGATAACCAGGCACCTGTTCTTGTTAACTACTTCCCTGTTGCCAACTCTGTGGTTACTGTTTATTCTGAATTCAAGCTGAAATTCAATGAAGAAATAAGCAGCGTTGCAAATAAAATCTTTTTACTTGATTCTGCAGGTGCGATTGTTAATCTTGCAGGATTGGTGGTAAACGTCACAGACGATAAAACAGAATTGCTTTTCAGGCCTGCATCTCTGCTCAAAACCAACACTGCCTATACACTCAAACTCCTCTCATCAATCAGTGATATGTACGGCAATCAGCTTGGCACCGATCTGCTAATTCAGTTCAGAACAGACCTGAATCAGTATACCGAAGGCACCGTTATTGACCGCTTTGAATTTGACGCGGGATGGATTGAACCCAAGTCAAACAGTTCTTCTGTTAATATCGATACTCTTGATACGAAATTCTTCATTACTGCAGCCAGAAAGAGATCGGGACAGACATCAGGTCAGCTTAACTATAAATTCAATTCATATTCTCAGAACAATCTCGCTGTACTTGACCGCCCCACTACTCTTGATCTTTCAGGTAAAACCAGCCTCGGCTTCTGGGTTTTTGGCGATCTGAGTTATAATGACCTCATTTTCAGATACAGTAACGGCTCGGGTAATATTATGACTCACCCGCAAACCTGGAAACTTAATTTTTACGGATGGAAATTCATCAACTATTCTCTCAGCTCAGATATGGCAGGTTTCAAGGGTATTGCCGTTAAAAATTCTGATCCCGATGTAACAGCAGGTTCAGTTTATCTTGATAACCTGCAGACTAACGGAGACTATGTGCAGGATGTAGATGATAATTCAGCACAGACTCCCAGGGACTATACACTTTATCAGAATTACCCGAATCCATTTAACCCCTCAACTCTGATAAGATTTTATGTGCCCGTAAGAAGCGAAGTATCACTTGATGTCTATGATGTCAACGGTGCGCTTATACAATCTGTATTAAGTCAGAAAGAATTTGAGCCCGGGCAGCACTCCGTCTTATTTGACGGCAGACAGCTCTCAAGCGGAATTTACTTCTTCACAATGAGAAGCGGCGGAAAAGTATTAACAAACAAAATGCTTCTGCTGAAGTGATCTGTTATAGTAAATAATTCAAAAGAGGCAGGCTTTACGGTCTGCCTTTTTTTTTGCCGGAAAGTGTTTTGACAAGGTTAATGCAGCAAGCAAAGCAGGGGCTGCAAATCGTATCATTTAGGGCAGGTAATCATGCTATGCAGGAATAAAATATTTAGCGGGGTTACATCTTAAGCGGTTTAATAAGAAATGGGGGCTACGGGGTATGAGGGGTAACGGGTATGGGGGGTAACGGGTATGAGGGGTAACGGGTATGAGGGGTAACGGGTATGAGGGGTAACGGGGTAAGTTTGTTTTACCCATTCGGGGGAAGCTTCCCCC
>JABWCA010000439.1 GCA_013359345.1 Ignavibacteriaceae bacterium | reverse complement strand
GTTTTGGCTTTCTCCATACTCAGAGTGCCGGAATAAAGCCTAACGGCAAGGTTGTGAGGTGCTGCATCTGTAAACTGCATCATTGAACGCAGCCTGCCGGCACTGCCCGATTTAACTTCAACGGGGATAACATTTCCCTCGCACTGAATGATGTAATCAACTTCTGCGGACGACTGCTTTTTGTCTCTGGACCAGAATGTAAGCGGAGTAAGAGCCGATTTCTGAGCTGCAAGTAACTCCTGACCTGTAAGGTGCTCAATTATTATCCCGGAATAAACATCTTCAAGGCTTTTGTTTAAGGCAAATTCGCTGCTTACTCCTGCAAAATAGTTGATTAAACCGGTATCAAGAACCTGCACTTTGGGCGATTTATTCATATTAACACTTATGGGCGGAACAACACTTGACGAAGGATAATTTAAGCGCAGAAGAAGGGTTTTTTCAAGCAACTGAAATGCTTCCTTTATTTCAAGCGATCTGTAGGTGCTGCCGCCGAATCCTTCAAATGTTATTCTCCTCCCGGCCAGACGGAACGATGACTGAATAACGTGACGAAGCACAGCAGATGTTTTCTGTGCCGGAGAGTATTTCTCAACATCATCCATATATGATAACAGAAGAGATTCGTAAACTTTCCCGGCTTCGAAATAATCGTTTTTTTCGGTGTAGATTCTGACAGCTTCAGGCATGCCACCCACCAGCGCATATCTTGAGTATTCCGAATAAAAAGCCTGATTGAGATTCTCAGGGTATGGAATTGTATCAAGTGCTTCTGCTAAACCCGGTTTCCCCGCAGCGAGCAGGTACTCCTTAAAAGTGAGAGGGTACAGATAGAGAAACTCAACTCTGCCGACAGGAAATGTACTCTTAAAGTCCAGAAGAGATTCAAGCAATGACCCTGCCGCAATTATGTAATATCCCGGGTAGTCTTCATAAAAATACCGAAGCATGGAAATTGCATTTGATGAATTCTGGATTTCATCAATAAAGATCAGTGTTCTGCCTGCAGATTTTGATTTTGACGAATAAAGAAATATCGAATCAACCAGCTGATTGATATCTTTACTTAAGTCAAATAACTGACGGTGCTCAGTTTTCTCCAGGTTAAATTCAATGTACTGATTAAATTCGTTTGAAAACATTCTGACAAGAGTCGTTTTGCCGACCTGCCTTGCTCCCCGGATAATCAAAGGCTTCCTGTTTTCAGAAGAGGACCATTTCCTGAGTTCAGTCAGTTTAGTTCTTGGTATCATTATGTATGTTTCTTAAAAAGTATAAAGTAAGGGATAATTTATATTAAAACTGGCGTAAAGTCAAGGATAATATTCAATAAAAACAGAGTAAAGTAAGGGATATTTTTTATATAAATGTGAGTAAAGTAAGGGATAATTATGGTTAAACTGCAGTAAAGTCAGGGATAATCCTTCCCTCACATGTTGGGAGAAGGGCACGGGGGATTCCGGTAATCAGGAACAGGAGATTGTGCGACTCCGTCCGGATTCAGAGACGGAGAAATACTTCCATTATGTGCAGGAAGAAAAAACGACTGCCGGTGACCCGGCTGGTTTTACCTGAATGAGGCAGAAACCGCCCTATACGCAAACACTTACAGATGTAACCTGCCGGGTCTTAATTTTTGT
>JABWCA010000151.1 GCA_013359345.1 Ignavibacteriaceae bacterium | reverse complement strand
TTGCCGGCAGCCCAGATTACGTTTTTAGTCGGTATAAACCCGTCCGAAAGGGTTACACCTTCCTCATTTATTCCCGTTACAGTTTTACCGGTTATAACCTCAACTCCGAGTTTTCTGAGAGATTCAAGCGCCTTTTCATTGAGCGGACTGTCATACGAGGGAAGAATTTTTGATCCGGCTTCAACCAGAATTATCCTGGTGTGAACGGGTCTTATTTTTCTGAACTCCTGAGCAAGCGCTTCGCGTGAAATTTCGGCAATTGCGCCGGCCAGTTCCACTCCTGTGGGGCCTCCGCCCACAATCACGAATGTGAGAAGAGATTCTATCGCGTTTTTATCTTCTGATTTTTCTGCGTTCTCAAATGAAAGAAGAATGCTTTCACGTATGTGAAGCGCATCAGAGAGGGTTTTCAGCCCGGGGGCAAATTCTTCCCAGCTGTTGTTCCCGAAATAAGAGTGCCTTGAGCCGGGAGCGAGCACGAGGTAATCAAATTCATACTTATGATTATCTGCAATCAGCCAGCGCTCTGAGCGGTTTATCTGAGTAACTTCGGAAAGAACAATATTCACGTTTTTATATTTTTTGAGAATGCCTCTCACCGGGGCGGCAATATCGGCGGGCGAAAGCGCTGCAGTTGCCACCTGATAAAGAAGAGGCTGGAAAAGGTGATGATTCGTTTTATCTATAAGCGTAATATCCAAATCGGCATTCTTTAATGCCTTAACCAGTGTGAGTCCGCCAAATCCGGCGCCTATTATCACTAATTTTTTCTTATACATATCTGAACTCTTTCAAAATGAAAGGAAATTTTTTATCGTTAACATATATATTTATATTTAAGTTTATTCAAAAGTTTTTTTAAACAGACGGTTTTCCGGGGTAATCAGCGGCTTAAACAGGCTGTCAGAATCTAAGAGAACCTGAATCCGGGATGTATGTACAAAATTTTATCAGTGTTATTGTTTTTAGTTTTGCTGGCTTCAGGGTGCTCGGTGAACAAACGGGGGGAGTACAGAATATTCACCACCGAAAATGAATTCACCGTAAAAAACCTGCCTGTGGCCAGAACCACATTCATAGTTGATTCTCTCACTGAGATTTCCAAAATAAAGACTTATCACTGGAATGAAGGCAATGGTTCTGAACCCGGAACAATAAGTCTGCGGGGCCCCTCGGGAGAAATGTTCGGTCCCTGGGATGCAAAGGGGCTTGAAGGAAAGTTTAATAAAAAGAATGTCATATGGGAAGTGACCCCCGGTGTTGTACTTCAGCCGGGTGAGTATGAGGTGATTGTTTCAAAACCTGAAACATGGTCATACAATGAAGAGTCGCTTAACAGAGGATTTGTAAGTATTTATACATTTATAGAAGAGTAACCGGAAAACTGATGTCTTCGGAAAACAGTAATTCAGTAATGGATTCATTGCCTGCACCGCTTCGGAATATGAACGTTCCGCTGATAGCGTCAACCCTGAATCCTGAAACCCTGGCTTCGTTTCTGAATATTATGGTTCAGACCGTAACGGACGCACTATACTTTTTCATAGCCGATGAGCCGATAAAACTCGCCGGTGACAGTGCTGAAGATATTGCTCAGATTTACCGGAATCTGAAATTATCACTCGTGAATGAAAGGGCGGAGATTTTCGGGGGGAAACCCCAGAAAGAACTTCTGGCTAAGAATCTTGCCGTGCTTGACTGGATTGATGACAGCTCTCTTGAAGTGATCATACAGCGTGTGGTGAAAGACGGTGCTTATGTATCTGACGGACCCAGACTGATAAACGGGTTTGAATATTACATTGAGTCAGAATTCATACTGATAAAAGATGCAACCCAGGCGGTTGTGGGGCTCCTTCTTATTGAAAGGGAACTTACATACTATAAGCAGATTGAAAATGACATAAGAAATGCTTATGAAGACCTCCTTAAAACTGTATATAATCATCCTTATATGATCATTATGACTGATACAGTAGGGCTGGTCACTTATGTTAACTACAGAACAGAACTTGAATCAAATCTCAGCTTTGATCAGATGACCGGTAAAAAGATCTCGGAAATAACCGAGGTTGAGGAAAAAGATAATTATCTTGACCTTATCACCGTTGTTAACGGAGTTGTTGCCGCAGGTGAGGCATCGTTTGTGAAGCCGGGTTCTGTGCTGAAAATAGGAGGCAACGATATTCCGGTGAGCGGCGTTGTTTCGCCCA
The DNA here is from genome assembly GCA_013359345.1 of Ignavibacteriaceae bacterium. Lineage (GTDB taxonomy): Bacteria > Bacteroidota > Ignavibacteria > Ignavibacteriales > Ignavibacteriaceae > JABWCA01. The sequence goes on along the minus strand of JABWCA010000151.1, from coordinate 7,555 downwards.
TCTTCAGTATGAAAAATGAAATTACCGGGGCGTTTGTTATTCTTCACGATGAGAAACGCGATGAAGGATATTCAGAGCTTGAAACAGGTGAGGAACAGACCATAAAAACCATTGAGCAGTTATCTGAGGCAGGATTCTGGGAGTATGACCTGTTTCAGGATAAATTCTGGTTCTCACCCAGGATATTCGAAATTTACGGAATTGAGAAACCTGAGGGTCTTATGGGTCAGCAGGCGCTTCTTGACCTGCAGGATAAACTCAATGATATTATTGCCCCGGAGGATAAGGAGATTCTCTCTTCATCTTTCTCAAAGCTGCTTGAAAACCTTGACGGCTATGATGAAATTATCCGCATAATGGATAAAGAAACAGGTGAATACAGGAAGATAAACACCAGGGCAAAGATGATTTATGATGATGAGGGGAGACCTTCAAAACTTGCCGGTTTTGTCTCAACCCTGATAAGAGGGGGATCAGCTGAAGACTCACCCGCAAAAGCTGATTTTCCTGCAGAACCCGAGATCATAAGAGTGCCCGATTATAATCTCATTGAGCTTTTTGACACTCCCGCTGCCATTGTTGATAAGTTCGGGAACATAGTTAAATCAAACGAAGCCCTTGTTAAGGCTGCCGGTCAGGCTGCATCGGCAACAGGAAAAAACAATGCCGGGCTTTTCAGAATTTTAATGGGTGATGATATTCCTGTAACTGAACTGAGAACATCTCTCATACTTGCTGAGAATAACAGAATCAGCGGACTCAGGCTGCCTGATGATACCCCTGTGACAGTTGTTATCAAGCCGTACAACACCGGATTAGCCTCAGAAAGCATGGTGCTGACAGAATTCATTCTTCCCGGAAAAGATACACCTTCAGAAACCGCAGTACCGCAGACTGCACCCGCGCCTGAACTTACTCCGGAGGAGTTCCTGAGCAAATATATTCAGGATAAGGCAGCGGTAAGAAAAATGATGAGTTTTCTTGAGAATCCCTCACTGCTTAAGGAGGAGGAAAAAGATTCTGACCCGGTTCAGGTTGTCCGTGTATCAGAACTCGTTTCAAAATACATTAAATTTTACATAGATGCAGAGAGTGACGACTCAGGCGGGGTTGTGTCGGTTTCGGTTGAAAGCGATATAACCATAAGAAACAAAGCCGTTAAGACCGGTGAAATTCTCAACGGCATGATTAAACTTTCTGCCTCGGTGGCGGGTCAAAACAAAGAGTTTTATCTCATAAAAAACGCAATGCAGGATGAGGCTTGCAGCCTTCTTGTTAATATTTATAACGGAATGGAAACCGACAGTGCACCCCTTGTGCAGAATATAATCACTGAACACAAAAATGAAATACTTGAACTCAAGGAAAAAGCTCTCTCAGTAAAAGGTGATTTCAGGGTTCTGAACAAAGATGACAAGATCATAGCTCTGTATCTTAAGCTGGGAAGTGTGCAGTGAGGGTGATTTTTCTGTTTTTTTATTAACATATCCCGTGTTATTTTATAATATCAAAACGAACAAAACATAACGGAGAGAAAATGAAGTTAGGAAAAGTGATTTTAACTTTAGTACTGCTTACTGCAGTTACACTTTACAGCGGCGATCCCAAAAAATTCGGTAAAGATCTTACGGTAAAGACCACAACCAAAATATCTGAAATTTATTCCAATCCTTCACAATACATCGGTAAGAAAGTTGTTATTGAAGGGCATATTGTTGATGTATGCGCCAAGAGAGGCTGCTGGATGGAAGTTAAAAGCGACAAACCGGGACAGACAATGCGCGTAAAAGTTAATGACGGCGAAATTGTTTTCCCGCTTGATAAAAAAGGAAGCTGGGCAAAAGTTGAAGGTGAAGTTCAGGAGCTTAAACTTACAAAAGAAGAAGCCATTGAGTTTTATCAGCATAAGGCAGAGGAACAGAAACAGAAATTTGATCCTAAAACTGTGACAGGTCCTGTTACTTTTTATCAGCTTAAAGGTTTTGGCGCCGAAATTTATTAGAAAGGTTTTCAGAGTCCGGTTAATTCCTGAATTGCCGGACTTTTTTGTTTCATGACAAGATTAGATAAAACAAGAAAATATTTAAGACAATATCACAGGGACATTGGCTACATCATTGCCGTACTTGTCATAATTTATTCGGTTTCGGGGGTTGCAGTTAACCATATAGATGACTGGAATCCTAATTACAGTGTTGAAAAAATTGATGGCAAAACGGATCCTGTTAATCCGGGAGATAAAAATGATGATCAGCTGGCTCAGATAATCATAAATAAACTGAATATAACCGAACAGTACAAAACTTCCTTCAGGGAGACCGAAGAAAAATTCAAGATCTTCTTTGAAGGAAACGAAGTTGAGTTCAACCTCAGCACAGGTGAATACTCGCAGGTTAAAATTCAGAAGAGATGGTTCCTGAAAGAATTTAACGTTCTTCACAAAAATGAGGTTAAAAAAGTCTGGACATACGTTGCTGATGTTTTTGCCGTTCTGCTTATTGTGCTTGCTGTAAGCGGGCTCATAATGGTAAAAGGAAGCAAGGGGTTTGTCTGGAGAGGATTAATTTTATCACTGATCGGGACAGCCATTCCGGTCTTTTTTCTCTGGCTCTATTTCTGGTAAAGGAATATTTATTGAAGAACCGGACATTGCATCTGTTTGTAATACTGCTTATTATGACAGCAGCGGCTCACGGATGCAGCGAAACGAAATCTGACGCTTATAAAAATACCGGGGAGGCTCCGGCGGGAGGCTCCCATGGTATTGAACCCAACTCTGCCGCAAATTACCCCAGAGTACTGCTGAACAAAGATATTTCCTATGCCGAATCAAAGGCAGAGGGTAATGATATTGTGATAATGATAGGGGGAATGGGTGCCAAAAGAGAGTGGGTTGATGCATGGACAGATGAACTGTACCGTTCAGCGCTTGATACGATGGGGGTGAAGCATGTTTTCACGGTTAAGGGTCCTGATCAGGAATATTATGATAAACTTGAAATTAAAGTTGACACACTTATTAATAAAGTTGTGAAACTCGCAGATTCGCTTTCTGCGGAGAAGAAAAAATTCAGAATTCTGATCATTGCGCATTCATCAGGGGTTTTTCCGGCACATCAGATTCTTGATGAGTTATATGTTAAAGGCAAAGACAAAAATGGTGTTACTGCAGGCAGAATACACTATTTCCAGCTTGACGGCGATCCCGGTGTGCCAAAAGGGTATCCCCTTACGGCGGCCATGGTGAATAAGCTGGCAAGAATGTATATTGTATACGCATTTGATAAAAGCACTCTTACAATATCTGCAATGCATAAAGAATCATTAATGCTTTATGCGATGTTCGGGAGTAAGTCTGAGCTGGTTGCCGTTGATGCAAGCGACTGCGGCTGCAATCCCGAAAAGATCTGGTGCCTGCATGAAACAATGATTACCAGTAAGCCGCATAACAAGAATATGTATGATCTTGCGCAGGATTACACTAAATTTGATAAAGAAAGGAAAGTTACAACTTCGTACCTTAAGGCTATTTATAAATAAAGAGAGGTAAAAATGGCTGAATTAAAAGAGTTTATCGGAGCTTATGAAAAGGCTGCAGAATCAGGGATTGATCCCAGATGCATTCCTCAGAAGCTTGAATCCCCGCCCCCTGTTGATGACGAAATTATTTATCCCGATTATTCAGATGATGACAACGACACCTGGGCTCAGCTCTATGCGCGTCAGATGAATCTTCTTGAAGGGAAAGCCTGTGATGATTATATGCACGGCACCCGCCTGCTCGGCTTTGAACCGGAGAGAATTCCCGCCCTGAGAGAGCTGAGTGCGCATCTTAAAAAAGAAACAGGGTGGAGAGTGGCGCGCGTACCCGGGCTTATTCAGGCAGTGGATTTTTTCAGGCTGCTGCGCGACAGAATCTTCCCGTCAACAGATTACATAAGAGGCAAACACGAAATTAATTATACTCCTGCTCCTGATCTATTTCACGATATTTTCGGGCATATGCCGCTGCTCACAAACCCGAACTTTGCAAATTTTTATCAGAAGTTTGGTGAGGCTGCCTTGAATGCCGCAGGTGAACAGCAGATTTTTCTTGAGCGTTTTCACTGGTTTACAGCCGAGTTCGGACTCATTAAAGCTGAAAATAACAGAAATATCTATGGTGCCGGAATTCTCTCATCACTTCATGAAGTTGATCATTCTCTTGGAGAAGAAGTAGTTATTAAACCTTTTAACGCCGAATCAATAATTCATCAGGAATATGAAGTATGGCATCTGCAGCCTGTACTTTTCATGATTGATTCTTTTGAGCAGCTTGAAAAAGGATTTGAGGAATGGACAAAGAGAGAAGGAATTCTCTGAGTATTTAAGGAGGGGGCCTGTGCCCCCTTTTTTATTCTTTTCTTAAAATCATTTCAAAATAATTGTCTTTTCTGAAAGCCCACCCCAGGAACTCAACAGGAAGCATTGCAAGCGCCTGAAAATATTCAAATGTTCCGGGTTTAAACCCGAGAAAATCAAATTTCCGCCCGAAATTCCGGAAATAAACCTTTTTAAGTCCCGCTTTTCTGATAATGTTGTTTGCTGATGAATTATTGAACCCCACAACATGGTACGGGGCATCAAACGGCCTTAATTTAACAGAGTACCCGCTTCTTCCTTTCAGGAGGAAGGCAAGCTTTCTGGCAGTGTTAAGCAGGGAGTCTTCATTTGGTATACCTATGTAAACAATTCCGCCCGGTGCAAGAATCCTTTTAATTTCATTAAGGTATTCAAGCGGGTTGAGAACGTGTTCAAGAACAGAATCAAGGTAAGCCACATTGTATGTATCTGCGGCGAGCCCGGCACCCGGTAAATCTGATTCAATGAACTTAATTGCAGGATTATTTTTTGCCGCGGGTTTTCTGAGATCTGTGATATCAACGGCTGTGGCATTCCAGTTCCTTTTTACCGCGTGCATTAGTGCATTGCCCTCACCGCACCCTATATCGAGAAAATTAACATCTCCGCCTGATTTCATTTTATCAAGCAGCGAAAATCTGTGCTGCAGATCTTTTTCTCTCTGATTAATCAGCCATTCTGTGTTATACCCGAAGTACCCTGAGTTGTAAAGTTGTTTCCATTCATCGGGTGTGAAATCTATCAGGGGGTCGACATAAAAAGTCTGGCAGGCTTTGCATTGCACGACATTAAAATCATATCTTAGGAATTTTTCTGAGGTCGGGTTACTCATTGGCTTGCCGATTCGCTTTTTCTCTGAAGAGCGGCAAACCGGGCATGAATTATCTTTGTTCAATGTGTTTCCGGTTATTAGAAAGTGGAAATTTCAGCAATTACATTTTTCTGACTGCAAAATATATTCGCCGCGGAGTAAATTTCAAAGAGAGCCGCAATTAATATTATGATTCTTCAGGCCGAAGGGGACGGGCGGACGCGCAGGTTACTCATTATTCTGAAAGAAAAGAACTCTTAAAGCAGTGTTTTAATGAATTCCGCTTCAGGCAAGGCAGTCAGGACCTGCACCCGCAGCAATATTTAATCATAGCTCAGTTGAACTAACAGGAGCGTAAAAACCGTTTACATATATATAGTAAAAATTGAGTCACGAAAGATATTACAGGAGACGATAAAATGATTGAAACCGGTAAACCGGCACCTGCATTCTCACTGCAGAATCAGGACGGAAAGACGATTAGCCTTTCTGACTATAAAGGCAAAAAGGTAATACTTTATTTTTATCCCAAGGATGACACCAGCGGATGCACCAAAGAAGCATGCTCATTCAGGGATGCAAGTGAACAGATAGATTCAACCAATGCAGTTGTGCTGGGTGTTTCTGCCGATTCAATTGCATCACATAAAAAATTCATCAGCAAATACAATCTGAACTTTGACCTCTTAAGCGATGAAAGCAAGGAAATGCTTGAAAAATATGGCGTGTGGGTTGAGAAAAGCATGTACGGCAAGAAGTATATGGGTATTGAAAGAACCACGGTTCTTATTGATGAAAACGGTATAATCACAAAAATTTATAACAAAGTTAAAGTTGACGGTCACGCTGCCGACGTACTTAACAGCTTGTAAACAAGGTTAATTATGGTTTACGTAACAAGACGCGAAGTGTTCTCATCTGCCCACCGGCTGTTGAACCCCGCACTGAGCGATGAAGAAAATTATGAGCTTTATGATAAATGTTTCAGTCCCAATTATCACGGGCACAATTATGTGCTTGAGGTTGTGGTTGCAGGTGATATTGACCCCCGCACAGGTTATGTGATCGATCTGAAACATCTTAAAGACATCATGAAAAAAAATGTAATCGGAAAAATGGACCACAGAAATCTGAACACTGATGTTGATTTCCTGCAGGGAATTAACCCGACGGCAGAAAATCTTGCTGTGGCAATCTGGAATCAGCTCGTTAGTCACATTCCGCAGGGTAAGCTTTACTCGGTGAAAATTTACGAGACTGAAAATAACTATGCCGAATATAAAGGAGAATAAATTTTGAATCTTGAAAAAGTTGAAGACCTTGTAAAGGTCTTACTTGAAGAAATTGGTGAAGACCCAAAAAGGGAAGGCCTGCTGCGCACACCGCACAGAGTGGCAAAAGCCTATCAGTTTCTGACCAGCGGATACACAAAAGACATTGATGTGGTTCTTAACAAAGCAATCTTCAAAGAAGATTATAATGAAATGGTGATTGTAAGGGATATTGATTTTTACAGTATGTGTGAACATCATATGCTTCCTTTTTACGGCAAGGTTCATGTTTCTTACATCCCGAACGGTAAGATTGTAGGCCTTTCAAAAATTCCGAGGATAGTTGATGTGTTTGCAAGAAGACTGCAGGTTCAGGAGAGAATGACACAGGAAATTGCAAATGCAATCAATGAATATCTTGAGCCCAAGGGTGTTGCGGTGGTATCAGAGGCATATCATATGTGCATGATGATGAGAGGCGTTGAAAAGCAGAACTCATCAACCACTTCAAGCGCAGTTCACGGTCTTTTCAGGGAGGATGCCAGAACAAGAGCGGAGTTTTTCAGTCTCATCAGAACCGGAACGTTAAAGTAATGAAAAAGACATTCTGGATAACAGGAGCATCCAGCGGAATCGGGAAAGCAGCAGCAATACTTCTGGTATCAGAAGGGCACACTGTTTTTGCCACTTCCAGAAGCATGGAAAAACTTGATCAGATTGCTCAGCAGACAGCCGGTATGCCCGGTAAGTTATTTGTAATACCCGGTGATATCAGCAATCATGCTGAAGTTGAGAGAGTTTATGAAGAAATCATAAAGCAGGCACATCCTGATGTGCTTATTAACTGCGCGGGAATAACATCGTTCAAAAAAGCCGAAGACGACAACTTGCCCGATATTCTGAGCGTCATTAACACCAACCTGCTCGGCTCTGTTTTTTGCATTAAAGCGGTGTTATCAGGCTTTATAAGGAAAGGCGGCGGGCATATCATTAATATACAGTCGATAGCCGCAACAAAGGTTCTTACCCAGAGCAGCATCTATTCTGCATCAAAAGCAGGCCTTCTTGCTTA
>JABWCA010000150.1 GCA_013359345.1 Ignavibacteriaceae bacterium | reverse complement strand
GATATTGCAGAAAAGTACGGAACCCCTGTGTATGTGTACAGCAAAAAGTCAATGCTGAAAAGGCTGAAGACCTTCCGTGAAGCTTTCAGAGAGCTTGAACACAGAATATTTTATGCCGTTAAATCAAATTCAAACATCAGCATAATCAGGCTTTTTCATGCCGAAGGGCTTGGTTTTGACGTAAATTCATACGGAGAAATGACCCGTGCGCTTAAAGCAGGAGTGCTGCCCAGGGATATGATAATGTCGGGCGTTGCAAAATCAGACACCGATATTAAGGAAGCCCTTAAGGCAGGCGTTGCCATATTAAAGGCAGAATCAAAAGAAGAAGTTGAGTTAATTAATCATTATGCCGGCGAACTGAGAATGGTGCAGGAAATTGCCCTCAGGGTGAATCCGGATATAATTGTGCCCACTCATCCGCATATTTCAACGGCGGCATCAGGAAATAAATTTGGTATAGATGCAGAAGAAGCGCTTCAGATCTACAACAGCGCAGGGCTGTATCAGAACTTAAAATTCACAGGAATAGATGTTCACCTGGGGTCTCATATTTTTGACACCGTTCCTTATGTAACCGTTGTAAGAAAGCTCCGTGATTACATTGAATCTATTGAACGGGGTGGTGTTTTTATAAAGCATATAGATCTCGGCGGAGGATACGGAGTATCATACACCGGCGGCGATGATTTCCCGTTCGGGGAACTGAGCAGCGAGCTGAAGAACCTTTTCCCGGGTAAAGAAAGAACCATTTATTTTGAGCCGGGCCGCTATCTCACTGCAAACGCAGGCGTTCTTGTGAGCAAAGTCCTATTCACAAAAAGAAACGGACCTAAAGATATCGTTCTGATTGACGGAAGCATGTCAGAGCTTATGCGTCCGGCACTTTACGGCGCATATCATGAAATTTACAATAACGTTGTTTCACCGGGTGAAGAGATGATGGTTTATGACATTGCCGGACCCGTTTGTGAATCTTCTGACTACCTGGCAAAAGAGAGAAAGCTGTATCCCGTAAAAAGAGGTGATTATCTTTCAGTCATGAGCACCGGTTCATACGGGTACGTAATGGCTTCAAATTACAACACCCGACCCAGACCCTATGAAATACTTGTTGACGGCAATCAGTACAAGGTGATCAAGGAAAGAGAAACCTACGAATCTCTCATGAGCGGAGAATAAGCCACTTGAACAGAAGAAAATTCCTTCTCAGCTCAGCAGTTGCGGCGGCCGGAATGGCTGTCGCCGGAAAATCCGAAATTATGGCGTTCTCACGTGAGAAAAGCTTTAACGGGCAGGTTCTGATTCCTCCGGGACTTAAAGCCGGCAGCAGAGTAGGCCTTGTTTCTCCGGCAGGATCTGTCAGTGAAAAGCAGGTGCTTGAATCTGAGGCTAACCTTAAAAATCTCGGACTTATACCTGTGCGGGGAAAACACATCCTTGAGAAGTTCGGGTATCTGGCGGGCGGAGATAAAGAGCGCGCCGAAGATATCAATTCAATGTTTGCTGATGAAACAATTCAGGGTTTATGGTGCACCAGAGGCGGTTACGGCTGTTCAAGAATGCTTGATTATATCGATTTTGATCTGGTGGCAAAAAACCCCAAACTTCTGATAGGATATTCTGATATCACCGCCCTTAATTATGCTTTATTTGCCAAAGCGGGACTTATATCATTCAGCGGACCCGTTGGTATTTCAACTTTTGATGAGCTCAGCGTCTCTTCGGTCAGACAGCTTCTTTTTTCGGAGAACAAGGCAGAAGGTTACGTCATTAAAGGCGGAACCGGCACGGCGGATGAATACAAACCGATGATCATAAACCCGGGCAAGGCTGCAGGGAGGCTTATCGGCGGCAATCTTTCTGTGCTTGTATCACTGACCGGAACGCCATATGAACCCGATTACGAAGATGCGGTATTGTTTATTGAAGAAGTATCGGAAGATCCCTACAGAATTGACAGAATGCTGACACAATTGCTCCTTGCCGGACGTCTGAAAAAGCTGAAGGGCATTGCTGCCGGAATTTTCACCAAATGCGTTTCAAATGAGGAAAAATCGGGGCTTTCAGGATCATTCAGCTTCAGGGAAGTATTAACCGACCGGCTTAAACACCTCGGTATACCCGCATATTATGGTTTCGGATTCGGACACGTATCAAACAAATACACAATCCCTTTCGGAATCAGGGCGGAACTTGATGCAGGTGAGGGGACGTTAACAATTTTAGAAAACACAGTAAAATAAAAAACCGGAGAATTATGAAAAAGACTGGCCTGATAGTGTTACTGGTACTCTCGGCTTATTTCCTTCAGGGCTGCCTTGTAGTTGAAAAAATGGTTTTCGATGTAAGACTTATGAGCGATACCACCGGGTACGCTGTAGTTACTGCTTTTAATGTAAGCTCTGATGCGGTGGGCAATAAAGAGTTTGATGATGATGTTGCGCTCCTTGCAGATATGAACGGAGGCGACGGGTTTCTTGACTATATGAGGGAATTCGGGCGTGAAGTTCTTGAAAGACATCTTTATATAGAAGACGGTAAACTTAACGGTTCATGCAAGTTCACCTTTAAAAGCGTAAAAAATGTTGAGTCAATTCAGTATGACGGCGAGTATTACTACCTCAGGGTGAATAATGAAAACACGCGTCTGGGTGAAACCAACGGCACAGTGATTGAAAAAGACGGATTTAAGTGGGTTGTCTGGGAAAAAGGAGCCCGCAGCCTTAACTTTGAATTTTACAATACATCAAAAGCCAAGACCCGTGATCTGGTACCCGCATTCAAAGGAATTCTGAAATAACTTTCTTATGTATGCCGCGCTTGTTCTTCCTGTAGCCCTTAACAGGGAATTTACTTATTCCGTACCGGAAGAACTGCAGAAAATTGCCGAAGTTGGTAAGCGCGCCGCAGTACCGTTCGGAAAAAGAATTGTGACCGGATTCATCGTAAGCATCAGAGATGAATCCGGGCTCACTGATGAAAGCAAAATCAAACCAATCGAAGATATCATAGACGAGCAGCCCGTCTTTGATTCCCGCAAATTCAGATTTTATAAATGGATATCAGATTATTACCTCAGCACTCTTTATGATGCCCTCAGAAATTCTGATCCCTACGGCACCGCCGTAAAATCTGAAACGCACATCTCCCCCGATAAAGATAAAGTTCTGGCAGCGCTTAAAAACATAACAAGAAAAAACACCCTGCGCTTTAAGATACTTGAATGGCTATCAGAAAATGGTGAGGCAACCGCAAAAAAACTTCAGAAGATAGCCGGGAAAAGCAATATCGGGAACCTCCTCAGGGAGCTTGAAAAAGAGGGGGTTATTGAAATAAAGAGGGACCTTGAGAAACCCAAAACGGGCCATAAAACCGTCAGGTATGCACGCCTCACTCTTTCGGTGGAAGACACTTATGAAATCATCCCGATGTTCGAAAAAAAATCACCCAGAATGGTTGAAGCGCTTCTTAAACTTATCGGCACGTCAAAAAATGAAGCTCCCGTTCCTTACCTCACGGCTGAGACCGGAATAACCGGGGTATCATTAAAAAAGCTTGAAGAAAAAGGAATAATCAGGATCTTTCATAAAAAGATCACAAGAAAATCGGCTGAACTTTATAATGAAGAGCATAAAAACCTCACTCTGAACAGCAATCAGCAGAACGCAGTCGGAAAAATTAAAGAAGCTCTTGATCAGAACATCTTCAAAACATTTCTGCTTCACGGAGTAACCGGCAGCGGCAAAACCCAGGTTTATATTGAGCTGATTAAAGAGGCAATAAAACAGGGCAAAAACTCAATTCTGCTTGTTCCGGAGATCTCTCTCACACCGCAGATGAGCGCCCGGCTTATAAACAACTTCGGGGATGAAGTTGCCATAATCCATTCAAGGCTTAAACCGGGAGAACGGCACGATACCTGGTACAGCATTAACAGCGGTAAAGTCAAAGTTGTAACGGGGGCAAGAAGCGCTTTGTTTGCTCCTTTTCAAGATATCGGGCTGATAATTGTAGACGAAGAACATGATTCAAGCTATAAGCAGGATGAAATGCAGCCATACTTTCAGGCCCGTGACTGTGCAATAATGCTTGGCAGTATCTATAACGCACCTGTTGTGCTTGGCTCAGCAACCCCTTCAATGGAATCAATGTACAATGCCGGAAGCGGCAAATATGAACTGCTGAATCTCCCCGAGCGGGTTGATGGTGCAAGTCTCCCTGAAATTCTTCTTGTAAACATCACCGATGAGAAAAAGAACAAGAGGATGGAGAATGTCTACTCGCGCACAATGCTTGAAAAAATTGATGACAGGCTGAAGAAGAAGGAAGGCATTATAATTCTTCAGAACAGGCGCGGATTTGCCACACAGGCCTACTGTTTTGAATGCGGGCAGCTTGAGATGTGTGAAAACTGTTCGGTATCGCTAGTGCACCATATTAAAAACAATACTCTTGTATGCCATTACTGCGGATTCAAAAAGAGTCTGATTGAGGTTTGCAGCCACTGCGGATCAAAATCGATAACATTCACCGGAACCGGAACCGAAAAAGTTGAAGATGAGCTTGAATTTTATTTTCCGGGAATCAGAACCGGGAGGGTCGATTCGGATTCGGTTGCGGAGGGGGCCAGTTTCAGTGAGATGCTTAATGATTTCAGGGAGGGAAAACTTGACGTGCTGGTTGGCACCCAGATGGTGTCAAAGGGGCTTGATATACCAAGGGTGACGCTCGTATGCGTTATTTCTGCTGAGACCAACCTCTGGATGCCCGATTTCAGAGCGGATGAGAGAACTTTTCAGCTGCTCACTCAGGTATCGGGAAGATCAGGAAGAAGCACCGCCGGCGGAGAAGTGGTGATTCAGACACAGAACGATAAAAACTTTGTGCTTCAGAAAGTGCTCATGAATGATTACAAAGGTTTTTACGAAAAGGAAATTGCATCACGGAAGGTGAGAAAATATCCGCCGTTTGCAAATATATGCCTGGTTGAGTTCAGGGATAAAAATGAGGAGAAAGCAAGAGAGCTTATTATTGAATACTACAAGATTCTGAGCGCTTTCAGAAAATATGCAGTCATTTCTCCCCCCACAAATGCAGTGATCGCCAAACTCAGGGGTGAGTACAGATTTCAGGTTGTTCTGAAGACCGGAAAGGATGAAGATAAATCGGGTTCGGTTTTAAGGGAAGTGGTTAAGAAGAGCTATGACACATTTCTGGAGAAACACGGCAGCCGTGAGATAAGAATAACTCTCGATTTTAATCCTTACACGATTATTTAAAAGGAAGAAAGGCGAAGCCGCTGCTTTCTTCGCCTTTCTGAGTGGGATATTGAAGGGTGTTAAACCCGAAGGAGTGTATTTATTTGCTCAAACTGTTCATAAAATTTTTGCATAAGGTTCTTACATATTCACTGTCATCAAACTCTGACGCTCTTTTTACTGCATAGAGTCCTCTTGCATCACCTATCTTGACAAGTGCCAGGGCTGCTGCAACTCTGATTCTTACATTCTGATCATTGTGAAGAAGGGTCATCAGGGGAATAACAGCCGCATCAGATTTAAGCTCGCCAAGCATATAGGCAGAACCTGATTTTACGCCGTCATTATCTGTCTGAAGTCCGCCCAGAAGAGTGAGCTCTGTGTTTGCCTTGTTTGTCATTGGTTTTACAGGATTTTCTTTTGCTGAAAGTGTGCCCGTGGCTATAAAAGCAAAAGTAAAAAGAACGATAAATAAATTTCTGAATTTCATAACAACCTCATCTTTTAATAAATTTTTTAATATTTGTTTCGATTTCAAATCCGGTGTCAGCATAAATCAGCTGACTGACGATTCAAAACTACACAATATGTAAAGCGGATAAATCTGTTTTGGTATGATCAGGCTTTAACCGTTTCGTGCGGCATTTAAGTCATTTAAGCGGAAAGACTTACAGCCCGTGAAAATTGACGAATAATGATTCATTAATAATGTTTGCGGTAAAACACCACTCAAAACGCGATTCCCCCCGGTAAAAACCTGTCTGTGTACTGATGCCCCAAAGTTTCCTCCGGAATGCATTTCCGTAAGTTTTCGTTAACTTTGATTCCTGAATAAGAAAAAATCAGAAAGAATGCTCAGACCCTTATTATCTGAATATAAAAACGCCCTGATAAACTATATCAGGCTCTGGCCTGATTACCTCAGCCTGAAAAACGGCAGCAGCCCCGGGCATAAGAAGATGCTGATTTATATGGCAGACGGCAAAACCCTTCACGGCGGGATTACAGACAGGCTTAAGGGGATGCTATGCGCTCAGCGCTTTGCCGCACTGAGCGGAATTGATTTCAGGATAAATCACCGTTTTCCGTTCAGACTGACAGACTATCTTGTTCCGGGCAGAATCAGGTGGGCTGTGAATGATGAGGAACTGATCTATAATCTTAAGATCAGCCGTCCCGTATATTTTATTGATGCATCTGCAAAACGCCTTAATTCCTTTAACGCCCGGTCACTTTCAGTTTCTCAGATACACTTGTACTGTAATACTGAACCGTTTCTTCTCAACGGAATGAATGATCTTTTATTTGCCGATGTGTTTGATGACCTTTTCGAATTTAACCCCTCTTTTCTTCAGAGAACAGGGATGGCCTCACTTGCCGGCAAAAGCTTTAAGAAGGGCCTCCAGTTCAGATTCAGGAACGCCCTGGGTGATTTCACCGATATAAACTCTGCAGAGCACCCCCTGAAAGATAAACTCATTTCTGAGAGTCTCGGAAAGGTAAGGATGGCGCATGAGGAGACAGGTGAAAAGATAATGGTATTCTCTGACAGCCGCACTTTTATAAGGGAGGCACTGAGCAGATATGATTTTGTTATCGCCGAAGATGCCGAGATCACCCACCCTGATCAGGATAAGAATGGCACAGGCAATTATGATTCATATTTTTCAGACCTTATAAAGATGGCCCTCTGCGATCAAGTTGAGCAGATAGTTCTGCCGGGAATGTATGATTCTTATTTTCCGAAATTTGTAAAACTGGTGCGTCCGGTTATCCGCCAAAAACTGATTTAAATCAATAAAAACGAACAAAAAAACCCCAATGAAAAGGACAGCTTTGAAACACATTCTTACTCTTATTTTAATATTATCGACAGTTTCATCTGCACAGAACTGGCAGGAAATGCCGGGTTTATTCAGTCCGACAGGGCTTGAAATGAAGCATTTTACTGCTCCCTTCTTTTTTGATTATGACAACGATGGTGATATTGATCTCACACTCTGTTCATTAAGCGGCAGGGGTGTGCTCTATATTAACAACCCCGTAAACGGTAAACCCTCATACACTCCCGATCCGGCATATCTTGCTCAGATAGCGCTGCTTGAGCCAAACAAATATTATTCTTATGCAGTGCATGCCGATCTTGATAATGACGGCAGACCCGATCTTATAACTGCCGGGTTTACCGGACTCACCCTTTTTTACAACAAAGGAACGCTTACGCAGCCCGACTGGATTAAGGATTCACTCCTTTTTGTGCCTGTGAATTCACTTATAGGGAGTGATGCCAAGCCGGAACTGGGTGACCTTGACGGTGACGGTGATCTTGATCTGCTTGTGGGTACAGGTGAATCTTTGCTCGGCGGACCTGAACCCGGCATTACCCTCGGTTTCAGAAACACAGGCTCAAACTCTCTTCCCTCATTTGAGTTATATCCGGCATTTGTTACCGGGCTTCCGGATATCGGGCGCAATTCATACCCCGCACTTTCTGATGTGAACGGTGACGGAAAGCTTGATCTGCTGCTCGGGAGAGATCTTTCATCTTTCACCTACTTCAGAAACAACGGTACGGTAAATGAACCGGTGTGGGTATCCCAGAGTAATCTTTTTGTGGTTGAAAATTCACATTACTGGAAAAATCCCGATTTTACAGATATAGACGGTGACGGTGACAATGATCTGGTATACGGCACAGATCAGGGTAATATCATAAGTTATCAGAACACAGGCACCGTAACTTCTCCCGTTTACACATATAACGGCAGTTTCTTCCCTGTCGCCAAGGTATCAGGCAATTCAACGGTATCCCTTGCCGATTATGACGGTGACGGCGACCTTGATCTCCTTACCGGAGCCGATCTGGGTCAGGTAAGGCTTGTAAGGAACACAGGAACAGCAACAGCGCCGGCATTTGAACTCACGGCGGGCAATCTGGGGAATATTTCGTTTTCCTCACAGTCTTTTCCCCGGTTTGTTGATATTGACAAAGACGGTGATCTCGATATTGTTTCAGGTGCATTTGACGGGAAGATATATGTTTATCTTAAGAATGGTTCAGGCTATTCACAGAACACCTCCATGTTCGGAACTGTGGATATAGGATGGAGCAGCGTGCCGGCGCCGGTTGATATTGATAATGACGGTGATATTGATATGCTGGTGGGAGCAGAAGCAAATGCAGATGTGAAGTTTTATGAAAACACGGGCAATAATGTCTACGTACTCAATACAAGCTTTATGAGCGGCGTGAATTTCGGGTCATATAACAAACCGTCTTTTGCAGATATCGATAATGACGGTGATCAGGATCTTCTGATCGGCTCGCTCTGGGGCACTATTAAGTTTTATGAAAACACCGGCACACCCGAACTCCCTGTGTGGGTTCAGAATACTCAGATAATAGGAAATATTGAAAGAGACCAGAGCTCTGTTCCGTTTGCAGCCGATATTGACGGCGATACCAGGCCTGATCTCGTGATCGGTGACGCCGACGGCAACTTCATAGCTTACAAAAATATGTTTGCTCCGGTGGGAGTTGAAGATGAAATTGCCGGCACTCCCGGTGATTTCAGGATAGAAAGCGTCTACCCGAATCCGTTCAACCCGATGACCAAGGTGAAGGTTAATGTATCCCGGGCGGGTGAATTACTTATGCAGCTGATCACCCCCACAGGAGAGGTTCTGACTGAAAGCAGAAAAGAAATCTCCGCACCCGGCACTTATGAATTCACCGCAGATATGGGCAGCACCGGAGCTGCAACCGGGTTTTATATCCTGCGATGCATCATGAACGGAAAAAGCTCATTCTTTAAGGTGCTTTACCTGAAATAATCTTTTGATTAAGCATTTATTATGCCGGTTCTCCTCCTATGCGGGAGGAATCGGCATTTATGCCTTTCAAGTCCTGAATAATCCTGTTGGAGTTGTGATGGTATGTTGTATCACCACCCATTCGACTGGTCATTTGTGCTGTAAAACTCTCACGATGATAGTAACCCATTACATAAAGAATTACACCCGCATGCCTGTAACACCGACATTCCTGTCGGTACATTTGTGCTGCATCTTTTTCCGTCGGCTGAAGCCAACGGCAAGAGAGGATCGGCATTTCTGCTTTTATTTCAGTTGGTGCTTACGGGAGCTTCTGTAATTTTTCAGGGGATGCGAGCATCGCATCCCTGACAGATGCCGCCGAGGATCAGATTACTTATGTCACGCTGAAGAATCATGATGGTGCTGTGATGACCTGTCGTACCGCCAGCCTTCTGGCTGGTGACTGTCATGCTGAAAATACTCTCACAACTAACCCAAATCTGATATAGAAAGAATTACGCCTGCATGCCTGTAACGCCGTCCCGATTTTTTCGGGATGTCGGCACATTTGTGCTGATTCCTGCTGTCACAGCTTCCTTTTTCCGTCGGCTGAAGCCAACGGCAAGAGAGGATCGGCAATCAGGAATTTATTAGAAGTGAGACGCAAGCATTGCGTCTCTACGGAAACCCTGCAT
>JABWCA010000438.1 GCA_013359345.1 Ignavibacteriaceae bacterium | reverse complement strand
CCTTTATTGTTAAGTTCTGAAGCGGTTGCCCAGTTGAGAATTACATTTTTACCATCTGCTTTTGCCGTGAATGAGGTGAGTTCAACAGGAACAATATGAAGCCCGGTATTGTAAGGCCCGCCGGAGATTGTACCGAAGTTAACGTTAAATCCGGGGTTGCCGCCGGTTACGTTGCCGGGTACCGTCACATCACTGAAGAATGCTGTACTTGATACCACAACGGCAAACACTTTAATTCTGTCTGAGCCTGAGGCACCAATTGATGATTTCTTTATACCAAGTTCAATTCCTCTGGCACCGCCGTAAGCAGAATCAAAAGCCATCATAATTGTGTTTGCAGGGAATATTCCGTCGGCTGAGGGTCCCATGGCAACTGAACCGCTGTTATAGGTTGAGCCAAGATACTGACCGGCTTTTCCGCCAACGTATTTGGCTGCATCAACATAAACAATTGAATCATTTCCGCCGGGATTTAAGACAAATGCATAATCAACTTCAAAGTCTGCTCTGAAATTTGAATTATTTGCATCACCAAATAAATGTCCGCCGCCGGGTACAGCACCAAGAGCAGTTCCTGCCGGTGAACCGGTCTGCGACTCAACATCAATGAAAATTGCAATACCGTTTCCGTTTGTTCTGTCAAGTCTTGATTCAAGGCCAAGATATACATAATGTGAATCATAGCCGTATTTGATATTTTTAACATCAATGTTTGCGCCAAAACCCAGATTGGAATTGAGTTTTGTGCCTATCATTGTGTAGTTCTCATTGAGTCTGCCGTTAACTGCAACAGGAGCATCAACCGTGTATCTTGCAAGACCGTTATTGGTTGCAAGCACATAAAGATCAATTTTACCGTCGGGTCTGGTTGCAATTTCAATATCGCCTGTACCGTTACCGTTTGCTGTAGTTCCGAGATTGGGAGTAACTGCAAACGATCTTAAATTCTGGATTGGCCCCACAACGTGTGCAAGTCTAACTGAATGGGTCTGGAACTGGAATGTTGCAATATATTCCTGACCATACATATAGAATGAACGGATTGTTGTAGTTCCGGTTGAAATAACTCCGCCGGGATATGTGCCGAGCAGAACGCCTGCAGGGGTGTAAAGGGTTGCGTTCTTTCCTGATGAATTTGCATAATATCCGAAAAGCTGATTATCTCTTACAGAAGGGGCAACTGATGCTGCACCGCCGAATGTGGTTGCAGGCAGAACAACTGAATCCTGCATTACAAGAGTATTGCCCTGGTCTGTTGTGCCAAGAATGTAAATTTTATTGTTTGTCTGATCGGGAACAAAGATTTTCATTGAATTATCTGATGCATTCCCGATAAGGTTTATATTGTCACCAAGACGTTTCGAAACGCCATATCCGGCAAATTCATATGCAACAACCGGCTGGGCGCTTTCATTGTCATATCTGTAAATCTTAAATACATCGGATGCACTGGCAGCAAGATTTGAAACATATATTTTAGTGCCATCCCATGAACAGCTCATATCATTAAGAACGAGTGTGCCGCCTGTAAGCCCGGTTGTACTGATATCTCCGAGATCTGCACCGGTGTTTGCATCAAGCACTTTTATAAAATTACCGCCGTTACGGCTGGCAACATAAAGGTGGTTATTGGCACGGTTCAGGGCAAATCCC
>JABWCA010000437.1 GCA_013359345.1 Ignavibacteriaceae bacterium | reverse complement strand
AAACAATAATGAAGTGCTTCCCCTATCGGTACAACTCGATGATTCTGACGATATCCCTAAGACTCTGTGTCATTATGTCATCGCAAAAAAAGAGCTCGTGCTTCTTAACAATGCAGAATCAGAGGGTGATTTTACCGATGATGAATATATCAGAAAAAATCATTCGAAATCTGTGCTCTGTATGCCGGTGTTGCACAAAGGTGACCTCAAGGCACTGCTCTGTCTGGAGAATTCACTGTTGCCGGGAGCTTTCACTTCAGTCCACCTTCATATTCTTAATCTGCTTTCAGGCCAGATAGCGGTGTCACTTGAAAATGCGGTAATTCCTGAACTTGTAAAAACCAAAAACTACTTTGAACTTTTGTTTAATACTAATCCTGATCCCGCGGTGATAACAAATCTGAGTGATGGAAGAATTGTATCCGTAAATAACGGGTTTACCTCGGTGATGGGGTTTTCAGATAATGAGGTTATCGGCAGAACCACAAAAGATCTCGCATTGTGGGAAAAGCCCGAAATCAGAGAGTCTTTTATCCGGAATCTCAGTAAAAGCGGATTTATTGAGAACTTTGAAACAAACCTCCGCAAGCATGACGGTTCTCTTATCACTGTATTAATCTCGGCAAAAGTGATCATACTGAACAATTCTCAGCATGTTCTGGCACTGATGAAAGATATTACGTACCGGAAAGCGGAAGAAGAGCTGATCAGGCAGAAGAATCAGGAGCTTTTGAAGATTAATTCAGAAAAAGACAAATTCTTCTCTATCATTGCGCATGATCTCAAGAGTCCTTTTACCGGATTTCTTAATCTCACAGAAATAATGGCAGAGGAAGCTGAAGAACTCACCATCAGGGAATTTGCCTCTATGAGCAGTTCTCTTAATCTCTCCGCAAAAAACCTGTTCAATCTCCTTAAAAATCTCCTTGAATGGGCACAGATGCAGAACGGTACATTTTCCTTTAATCCGGGTTCCCACTCTCTGAGGCAAATGGTTGATGACATCACCGAAACTCTTGACGGCACAAGTAAAAACAAAGAAATCACAATATCAAACACAGTGGAGAATGAACTGAATGTGTACTGTGATCCCAAGATGATTAATTCTGTTTTACTCAACCTCCTGACTAATGCGATAAAATTCACCCGAAGAGGAGGAAACGTGAATATTGAAGCCGGTGAAAATGAAGACGGCACTATCCGACTGTCTGTATCAGATAACGGCATTGGCATGGAGGAATCATATTCAGACAGACTTTTCAAAATGGGTACAAAGGTCGGTATGCAAGGAACAGAAGGTGAACCAAGCACGGGGCTGGGTCTGCTTCTGTGCAAGGAGTTCGTTGAAAAAAACGGCGGAACAATATCTGTAACCAGCAAACGTGAAGAAGGCTCAAAATTCACTTTCACGTTAAGGAAAGGATAGCAGGAACTAACCCGGGCGGGCCGCACTTGCTCGCTCAAAGAGAATGTTAGAAACGTTTACTAAACAAAAATGGCAACAAACATTTATGTCTGTTGCCATTTATAAAGGTTGCGGAGAGCCAGGGATTCTTCACGCAGTGATGACCTTGTTACCCGAGTGGATGCCTTCGGCTCATGAGGGGATACTTTCAACTCCCGAAGGGATGCTTTCAGCTCCCAAGGGGATGCCT
>JABWCA010000436.1 GCA_013359345.1 Ignavibacteriaceae bacterium | reverse complement strand
ACAATGCAGCTTATGTCTGAAGAAGGAAAATCTCTTTCGGGACTCGTCGGCGAAATGATGAAAAAATACCCCTGCTCAGGCGAGATCAATTCGAAAATTGCCGATCCCGCAGCCAAGATTAAAGAGATTGAAGCTCTTTACACAGGCGGCAATGTTGATAAAACAGACGGGGTGAGCGTTGAGTATCATGACTGGAGATTCAACCTCAGGATGTCAAATACAGAGCCCATCATCCGACTCAATGTTGAAGCACGTAATGATGAAGAATTAATGAAATTAAAAACGGAAGAACTTCTGAAACTCATCAGAGGGTAATTCCCGAAGTTATAAAAAGCTTATCAGGCTGCTCCGTTTATACGGGGCAGCCTTTTTTTGTTTATCCTTCCCGGAACCGGTAAAGCCCGGGGCTCCGATACAGCAATGCAGGTAAGCTGCGCACAGAGTTGCTGAGCCGGACAGATTTAATAAGAATTGTTGAAGTAATTATGAAGCGAATTAACACTTAAAATTTTGTAATTTCCACCCCCTGCAGCCTGCTGCCGGTTCAGTTCAGGAGAAAAGGAAGTGCGTTAAAAAACAAAATAATATGTTTGAACTTCCGCAGAATCTGATTCCCGAAACAAACCACGAACCCCCCGTTCTTCCTGCCACGATCTAAGTTCATCCTTCAATCCGCCACTGGCGGACAGGCTAACAGCTTATCACCTCACCCTGCTCCGCAGCTCATTCAACTCAGTTTCAAGTTCCTTTTTATCAGTCATAAGGCGGTTAATACTTTGAGAGATATCATGCAGCCTCTCATCGTTGAAATCCTTCCTGAGGTCGTCACGAAGCTCTTTTATCTCCTGATCCACTCTGAGAATCCGGAATCTCTTAACAACATCAATAGCTGATTTAATTGAAATCTTCACGGGGTCATTAGGGAGCATTTCATCAAATTTACGGGAAAACTTATACGGCTCAATGACGAGTTCACTCAGGAGTATTCTTCCCGCCTCATCCATATATGTCATGAGGGTGTCAACTTTTGGCACTTCTCCACCGTAATGACCATCGTAAAGCAGTTCTGCAATCTGCCTCAGGTTTTCGTTATAAAAATCTTCCGGCCTTACATAGTGAAAAACAAATTCAAACATTTCCCTGTTAGCATCAAGCAGGATTCTGATCAGCTCTTTTTCGTTCAGCAGAACAGGATCGTTTTTTGCAACCTGAATCCTTTCAACCACCCTTCCGGTATTGTCCCTCCTAACTGCAGGCACTTGTGATGGCATTGCGGGATTTTCAGGCTGACGGAGCGTACGGGCTTCAAGTTTCTGATTTTCTGCCATCTTTTTCTGCACGGCATCTTCCAGAATCGATTCCCTCAGGGCAAACTTTCTGGCAAGATCCTTTATAAAAAGATCCCGCTTTATATCATCATTAATCCATGCAATCGTCTCGGCAAGTTTCACTATAGCTTCAGACATTTTTACCGGATCACTGAACTCACCCCTCCTCTTATAAACTTCCGACTGAAACTCAAGAAAATTAACAGACGATTCCACTTTCTCAAGAAAGCTTTGCGTTCCCTTTTTATTAATAAAAGAATCGGGATCTTCACCACCCCCCAGGTCAACAACCTTCACATTCATATCAAACCTGAGAAGTATTTCAATTGAACGCAT
>JABWCA010000149.1 GCA_013359345.1 Ignavibacteriaceae bacterium | reverse complement strand
GAAACAGTTGCCCAGAGATCAATATTCGGTATTTTATCTCTTGTTGAGTATCTGCATGACTTACAGACCTTTTTATAAACTGAATTAGCAATACCGCAATTGGGACAGGTTACGCTTATCATGGCAGGTTAACCTTTATGCCGATATTCATTTTTGTTCCTCCGAGGTCATCGGTGACATTGAAATCAAAAAGATGGGCATCAACATAAGCATCAATCATGTTCAGAAGGTACGTTAACCCTATAATTATAAGGTAGTAGTCTCTCTGATCACGGTAAAAATCACGCAGCCTTTTATAACTCTCATTCTGAAATCCTGAGGTTTCATAAAGATCACGGTAATCTGCGTAATTGTTGTGATTTGTTATGCTGTTCCATCCGAAAAAACCTAAAAACCCCCATACAACCGGAATTTTCCAGTAAGATTCATTGTAATACTGCCCCAATCCGGGTAATATTGCAGATCTTGCCACAGCTCCCCACGGTGATTTTGCCATAATGTAAACAGTGTCAGATACTGCTGCAGAATCATTTACGGCCACACTCTGAGTATAAGCCGGTGCTGTAAAGAGTAACAGGAATAAAGAGAATTTAAGAATTATTTTTTTCAATGAGGGAAAAAAGGTCTAACAATCTGTCAAGTTCATCATGTGAATAAAATTCTATATAAATATCACCCGAACCGTTAACTTTCTGAGAAACGATAACTTTAGTGCCGAGTGTTTTTCTGAGAACGTCTTCAATTGAATTAAGAGAGACATCTTTCTCATGGATTTTAGACGCATGAGTTGGTGTTTTGCTTTTCTTTCTGACAATATCACCGGCCTGCTTCACGAGATTTTCAACCTGTCTTACAGAAAGGTTATCTGTAAGAATGGCATCAAGTATTCTGATCTGTTCTTTTACAGTCGGAAGATTTATCAGCGCCCGGGCGTGCCCTATAGTGATTTCTTCAGTTATCAGCTTATCCTGTATTTCAGGGGGGAGTTTGAGCAGTCTTACAGAATTTGCAATGGTGGTTCTGTTCTTCCCCACTCTCACTGCAATTTCTTCCTGAGTAAGGCTGCATTCATCCATCAGCCTCTTATATGCAAGGCTTTCTTCAATCGGATTAAGGCGTTCTCTCTGTATATTTTCAATGAGCGCCATGGCAAGCATTAACTCATCGGAAGCAACTTCTATCACATAGGCGGGAATCTCTTTATACCCGATCTCCCTGAATGCCCTTAAACGGCGTTCTCCGGAAATGAGCTGGTAGCCGGTGCCGTTCTTTCTTACAGTAACAGGCTGAATCAGTCCGTTTGCGATAATTGAATTTTTGAGTTCCAAAATTAGTTCTCGGCTGGAACGGATTAGGTTCAATCATTTCAACGGGAATTGTCTGACCCGGTACCTGTGCTCTGCTGCTATCGGTTTGCGATACGCTTTTATCTCTTACGGTGAGCTCGGGACTCAGTTTTGCCTCTGCAGGATTATTGCCTGAGAGCAGTGCGTCAAGTCCGCGGCCTAATCCATGTTTTATTTTACTCATGCACTGACGGCTACGTTATTTCTTTCCAAAAATTCCTTTGCCAGATCAAGATAATTCTGTGCACCCGATGCGTATGAGTCATAATACATTACCGGTTTGCCATAGCTCGGCGCTTCAGATATTCTCACATTTCTGTGGATTCTGGTGTTATAAACCTTCTCCTCAAAGTATCTGTTAACTTCGGCCGCAACAAGCTCGGAAAGCTTGAGCCGTGAGTCATACATTGTGAGAAGCACACCTTCGATCGACAATTTTTTATTAAAACGCTGTTTAACGATATTAATGGTATTAAGAAGCTGACCCAGACCTTCAAGCGCAAAATATTCACACTGCACGGGAATCACCACCGAATCTGATGCGGTAAGTGCATTAAGGGTGAGTATTCCCAATGACGGCGGGCAGTCAATCAGTATAAAATCAAACTGATCTGAAATCTGTTTTAACCTTTCGGTCATAACATATTCCCTGTTGGGCATATCAAGAATTTCTATTTCGGCGCCAACCAGGTTAATATTTGCCGGAATAAGGCTGAGATTAGGTAATATATCATTAATCAATCCCGCATTTGGCGGAATCGTACCAATAAGAACATCATAAATACTGAAGTCTTTATTTCTGTGATTCAATCCGGATGAAGAGTTTGACTGGGGGTCTATATCAACTACAAGTGTCTTCATTCCGTAGTGAGCAAGTGAAGCGGAAAGATTAATTGTTGTTGTGGTCTTACCCACGCCGCCTTTTTGATTAGCTACTGATATTATTTTTGCCATTTTCCGAATAATCTAAAAAAGAAAAACCAAAGATAAAGAATTGAGGGGAATAAAACGACCTATTCCCCCGGTACATTATAATTTTATCAGATGACGATTTCTTCACCGAAAGACATGATTCTTGCCTGTTTGCCGGCCTTTTCAACTTTTGATTTGAATTCTTCGGGATCCTGATTTATCATCGGGAATGTGTTGTAGTGTATCGGCACTGCAACCTCAGGTGAAGCCAGTTCAACTGCCTTAACGGCATCATCAATGCCCATTGTGAAATTATCGCCTATTGGAAGAAGCATATAGTCAATCCTGTTCATTTCGCCTATGAGTTTCATATCATAAAATAATCCTGTATCACCGGTGTGATAGATAATCTTATCATCAATGAAAAGCAGTACACCGGCGGGTTCTCCGGCATAATAATTATCATCGGTCATTGAGCCGTGATGTGCAATCGTGAATTTAACTCTGCCAAATTCAAATTTCCATGATCCGCCTATGTGCATATTGTGGGCTTTAAAGCCTTTTGCAGCACAGTAATTTGCAAGCTCATTCACACAGATAAAGGTTGAATTACATCTTTTGGCTATTTTGAAGGCATCGCCGATGTGATCGCTGTGACCATGTGTAAGAATTATATAATCAGCATCCACATCGTCAGATTTAACCGGAGAGGTGGGGTTGTGATCAAGGAAAGGATCAATAAGAATTTTTATTCCTGAATTTGCAGTTACCTGAAAAGCCGAGTGTGAGAAGTATTTCAGTTTCATAAGGCAGCTCCTTAATATTTTTTTATAACGTTTAAAAATCCTTTAACTGTTTTCCAGTTCTGCATCTTGCTCTTCCCTGATTTCCTGTTCAGCACCGGAATATCAAGAGTGGCAAAATTGAATCCCCCTTTAACAGCCCTTATAAGCATTTCTGTCTCTGCTTCAAATCCGGGCTCATCGGGAACGATTGTTTTAAGAGTTTTGCCTGTATATCCCCTGAAACCGCACTGACTGTCACTTATCTTTACGCCGAGCTTTTTACTCAAAATTAAAGAGGTCAGCCAGTTGCTCAGAATTCTGTGGGGCCAGATCATTCTTAACCGCTGCCGGCGGTTTGTAAGAACAAAATCTGTCTTATCAAGCATCTCAAAGATCGCAGGAATATATTTTATATCATGCTGAAAATCGGCATCAATTATTACAACCTTATCAGCTTTCAGCCTGATGGCCCTCATAATGCCTGTGTTGATGGCCATGCCTTTCCCCAGATTTTCTGTGTGACTTACCAGAATAACTTTCGGAAGATTTTCAATCTCCAGTTCACCGCCGTCATCAGAGCCGTCATTCACACAGATAATCAGATCAGTGTATTTTTCTATTTCGGAGCAGAGACTTCTGAGTGTCTCCTTCTCGTTGTAAAACGGAACAATAACAGTATTCATTTTACGATTTTTTAAATAATGATAAAAGTGAGCCTTCTTTTCTGCCCACTCTCATGGCATCGTTTACTCTTTTTCTTAATTGTTCTTTAGAAAAACCTCTTTCAAGCTTGCCGTTTTCGGCAACCGATATAAGTCCGCTCTCCTCAGAGACAACAATCACCAGAACATCTGCCTGTTCAGAAATACCTATTGCCGCCCTGTGCCTCATTCCGAACGGCACTCCCTGAAGATCGGTGATCTGAGCCATGGGGAGAGTGCATTTTGCAGCTTCTATAAGATCACCGTTAACCACTGCTGCACCGTCGTGCAGGGGTGAACGGGGGAAAAATATTGATACCAGCAGTTCCTTGCTCAGTCTTGCGTTAATAATGGTTCCGGTCTCGTTAAAGCCCCTCATTCCGCTTGTTTTTATAAGCACTATCAGAGCCCCGTACTGTAACTGAGAAAGCTGAAAACTGGCTTCAACTATTGCAGTGACATTTTCATTCTCGATGTTCTGCTGCTTGCTTGAGAATTTCAGCAGAGGGTTGGTCGCGAGAATAACCAGAAGTCTTCTTATTTCAGGCTGGAAAATTATAATAAATGCAATAAGCCATATATCAGTGATAAATTTAAGCAGCAGGCTTATTGCCTTCAGGTTTACTGCCTGTGCGGAAATGCTCAGTATCAGCACTATGATAAGACCCACCAGAATCTGTGCGGCAATTGTGCCTTTTATTAATCTGTAAAGATTATATATAATAAAGGCAACCACCGTGATATCAAGGAGGTCAAGAAGCGTGAATGATAAAAAGCCGACTTTAAATATCTCTAACATCAGTATTGCAAGATTCTGTTGATCAGCTGCTTCAGATAAGAAGCATGAAGAATATTATGAGTCCTTATAATCCGGGCTCCCGAAGATACACTGAATCCTTCAAGGATGGATGTAGGTATATCTCTCTGACCGGTATCCAGATCAAGAGTTTTACCTATAAATGACTTCCGGGAGAGACCAATTAATAAAGGATATCCTAAATATAACAACTCTTCCATTCTTGATAAAATTTCAAAGTTCTGATCAATGGTTTTCCCGAATCCTATTCCGGGATCTGCGATTATCCTTTTAACCCCTTTTGCCTCTGCTTCTTTCCCCTTTTCAGAAAGATAATGATAAATGGTGCTCATCAGCTCATCATAATCCGTCATTTTCTGCATTTCAGAAGGTTTGCCCGGTGTGTGCATTATAATATATGGAGCATCATAATGTGCTGCCACCTCTCTGATTGCGGGATCAAATGCTCCGCCTGAGATATCATTGATTATATCTGCTCCCGCCTCCATGGCTGCAGCTGCAACTTCACTCCTGTAAGTATCGGCCGAAATGAGAACATTTTTATTGAATTCTCTTATATGGCGGATAACCGGTATCACTCTGGCAATCTCATCATCAACAGGGATCTCGGCTGAATCAGGCCTCGTTGAAAGCCCTCCGATATCAATTATATCAGTGCCGGCTTCAGTCATTGCTGCAGCATGCTTAATAGCTTCTCCGGGTGAATTGTAAAGTCCACCGTCAGAGAAAGAATCAGGAGTGACGTTAAGTATGCCCATCACCATTAAACGCGACAAATCCATTTCCCTGCCGTCTTTTAATTCCCAGACAGAATGCAGCGCATTGTCTTTTTTTACGAGGTATTCTTTCCTCAGTTCAGAATCCCGTATCAATACTGCATAGAGGCCGTTATGTGCATTTCCGGCCCATTTTTCAGCAACCGCTCCGAACTCTGCAGCAGAAAAATTATCACCAGCCGGTTTCAGTTCATAAAGAAATCCGTAATCATTTTCATCTGCACTGAAACCAGGGTATCGCTTGTTAAGGTAACCCCTGATGTTGTTTCCGGAAAACAAAGGCTTTAAATTATACATTTTACTGGTCGCTAATGTTAATATAAAAAAAGGCGCCGCTGCTGTGTGCAACGCCGCCTTCTGATACTTTCTGATTTAATCAGTCTTCCATTTTTCTGGAATATTTGATCTCGCCGCGCTGAATTGTCATTTCAACCTGAAATTCATCATTGAGAACAACAAGATCCGCATCCTTACCAACGGCAAGAATACCTTTTCTGTTCTCAATATTAAGCACTTTGGCGCCGTTAAGTGATGCCATTCTTACTGCATCGGTCAGTTTGGCATTCGCCTTTTTAATCATATTCTTGATCGCCATATTAAGGGTAAGCGTGCTCCCTGCAAGTGTGCCGTCGGGTAAAAATGCCTTGCTGTTTTTCATGAATATTTTCTGATCTGCAAATTCATATTCACCTTCATGCATACCGCCGGCTCTTATTGAGTCGGTGATCAGAATAATGCCGTTCGGGCCTTTAAGTTTAAGAATGAGTTCCATAACTGCGGGATGCACATGAAGCGTATCAGCAATCAGTTCTATCTTCAGCTCATTTTTAAGAAGCGAACCAAGAATCACACCCGGTTTTCTGTGATGGAAAGGTCTCATGGCATTAAAAATATGAGTTACGTGTGCAGCGCCGTAATCTATTGCAAGTTCCACCTGCTCAAAATCTGCCATTGAATGGCCTATAGAAAGAACAACTCCGTCAAGTGCTGCCTTTCTCATAACATCGTATGCTCCGGGTAATTCGGGAGCAATGGTCATAAGTTTTATAAGACCTCTTGACGCTTCCCACATTTTATTCCATGATTCAACACTGGGTTTCCAGAGATAATCCTCATTCATTGCCCCTTTGAGTTCGGGGTTGAGGTAGGGACCTTCCATGTGTATACCCTTTATGTTTGAATCGGGGTTATCCTTAATATAATCCGCAATTCTTCTCAAATCTGCCAGCAGAAGCTCTTCCGGTTTGGCATAAAGAGATGCCAGCATTGTGGTTGAGCCATGCCTTAAGAAATAATCTCCCACAATTTTAGTGCTTGCAGGATCCTCGTCTGCAAAACCTCTTCCACCGCCTCCGTGAACCAGCAGGTCAACAAATCCCGGGGTTACGGTGCTGCCGCTTACATCTATGACTTCACATTCATCAGGAATTCTCACATCTGCTGACTTCCCGATTTCAGTGATCACACCGTCTTCCATTACGATCGTGCCATTGTTCACTATTCTGAACGGGGTTACAATTTTACCGCCGATTAACGCTAATTTCAAAACTCACTCCTCTGATAATTAAATCAAATTCTTTAATGTTTTAGTGCTTTCAATAATATTTCCTGAAGAGAAAACCGATGAGCCGGCCACAAATACATCGCAGCCTGCATCAGAAACCTCTTTTATATTCATGCTTGTTATTCCGCCGTCAACTTCAATAAGATAATTCAGATTGTTTTTTTCCCTGAAATCAGCCGCCTGTTCAATCTTTTTAAGGCACGATGATATAAATGACTGTCCGCCGAAGCCCGGATTAACCGTCATAACCAGAATCAGATCAGCATACTCTG
This sequence comes from Ignavibacteriaceae bacterium, assembly GCA_013359345.1. Lineage (GTDB taxonomy): Bacteria > Bacteroidota > Ignavibacteria > Ignavibacteriales > Ignavibacteriaceae > JABWCA01. The sequence goes on along the minus strand of JABWCA010000149.1, from coordinate 3,996 downwards.
CAATATCTGTAAGTGTGCTGAAAGGGGTGGCCGGATTAATTGCTATGCCCGCTTTTGCGCCGCAGGATTTAATAAGGGAAAGCGTTCTGTGGAGATGAACAACTTCTTCCTGGTGAACGGTAATATAATCAGCTCCCGCTTTTGCAAATTCCGGTATGAGCGCATCAGGGTTTTTGATCATAAGATGCACGTCTTTGGTAAGGCCTGTGATTCTGTTAACTGCTGCCACAATCATGGGGCCAAAAGAGATGTTGGGTACAAAGATGCCGTCCATTACATCGCAGTGAATCCAGTCGGCTCCTCCCTCTATGGTTTTATTCAGGTCATCGGCAAGTTTCGTGAAATCTGCTGAAAGAATTGAAGGCGCTAAAAATTTCACTGGTTATGGTCTCCGGGGTTTTCTTCCTTAACACCGCTGTCATCGTCTTTTGTGATTGTAAGCCTTACCGGCGACCATTTTTTAACCTTTTTACCGGGTAAAGGATTCTGTTCAATAACTGTATTTGGCGTGGCAGTGTTGCTTTTACGGAAAATAAGAGATCCGAAAGAAAGAGAATTATCACGCAGGGTCTGCTTTGCAGCATTAAGTGTAAGCCCTACAAGGTTCGGCATCTCAATCAGAAGTGAATCCTCTTCTTCCTGTTTATCTTTTGAGAGCACAACGCTGATGAAACCGCCTTTAGTAATTTTAGTGCCCGATGCGGGATTCTGTTCCAGTACGAGATTCCCTGTTTTCTCATTACTTTCCCTGTATGATGCCACCCTCAGCTCCAGACCTATCCCTTTAAGTTCAAATACAGCATCTGCGTACGACTTTTTGTAGAGATTAGGCACAAAAACTGTCGGAGGGCCGGCATTCACCACGAGATAAACTCTTCGTCCTGATTTAACCACTTTATCAGCCGCAGGCCTCTGATTTATAATTTCTCCCACTGCCTTATTTTCATCATTTGCAGTATCTGCAACAACGGGCTCCAGATCATTTTCTTCAAGCAGATTTGATGCCTGATCAGCCGTCATTCCGGTCACTTTGGGAACACGGACCTCGCTGACAAAAAGACTTACATACAGCGGCATGATCAGATAATTGAGCAGCAGCACCGCAAAAACAGCTGGTACTATTATATACAGTGACTTTGTTAAAAGTTGTTTTCTTTTTTCGGGGGACATTTGTACCGGAAATATTTTTATTCAGAATTTAAAATTAACGTTTTTTACTGACTTTTTTGACGTTTGAATTCTTAATGTTATGAAAAAAATACCTAATAACCTATATTTATAGACCGTCTTAAAGAAAAGTACGGTTGGTTAAGCTACTAAAATAAAAAAGGAAACATCATGTTTAAAAACCATCCTAAAGGATTGCCGGTCCTCTTCTTTGCGGAGATGTGGGAGCGATTCGGTTTTTATCTTATGCTTGGAATTTTCGTGTTGTATATGACTGCCACAGACGGTCTTAATAAATCGACAACCGAAGCTTCCGATATTTATGGTACATATATTGCCCTCGTTTACCTGACTCCGTTTCTCGGAGGATTGCTCGCAGACAGAGTTTTAGGATATATCAAATCGATTATTATCGGTGGTATCCTTATGGGTATTGGTTATTTCATGCTTGCGGTACCGGGTGAAACCTTATTCTGGCCTGCCCTTTTCTTCGTTATTTTCGGGAATGGTTTCTTCAAGCCGAATATTTCAACACTGGTTGGCAATCTTTATTCCAAAAAAGAATATGCCGATCTTAAAGACAGCGGATACAATATCTTCTACATGGGTATTAATATCGGCGCATTTATATGCAATTTTATTGCTGCATACATGAGAAATGAATTCGGGTGGGGATACGCATTTGCTGCGGCAGGTGTAGGTATGTTCATCGGAGTGGGATGGTTTATTTTAGGAATTCCCAAAATTAAAGAAGCTGATGTTAAGAAGCCCGCACAGAAAGAAGACGCTTCATTCACCCAGCTTTTTGTACAGGTATTTATTCCGGCAATAGTGTTTGCTCTGGTTGGTTATTTCGGACCAAAGGCAGTTCTGGGTCACTCACTCTTCTCCCCCTCTACCGACGCATTTCTGTTTGCGAGCATCCCGATAGTTTTATATTATTTCTCTCTTTGGGTAAGAGCTTCAAAAGAAGACAAAGGACCCATTGCTGCACTGCTTTCAATTTTTGCGGTGGTTATAGTATTCTGGGCAATATTTCACCAGAACGGTGCTGCCCTTACAATATGGGCGCGTGATTACACAGGCAGAGAGCTCCCCGCTTCGGTTGAATCAGTAGCCGGTGCACTTAATCTGACTGAGAGTGTTTCTAAATATGAACTGGCCGTAACTGATCCTGCAACCGGTAAATCAGTTGCAGAATTCCCGCTGATTTATGTTAAACCGGGCGCCTCTGATGATGGTAAGATATATTACAAACTTTCATCAACCGATAAACAGTATTCATCCGTTGATACAACCGGGAAAACGGTTACAAAAGAACTGACAGAGTATTTCAGGGTTTATGATAAAGAAAAACTGGCTTCCGTTCCGGATGACCGGGAAATCAAACTTCTTTCAACTGAGTTGTTCCAGTCCATAAATCCTTTCTTTGTGGTTTTTCTTACTCCTGTTGTTGTCGGGTTCTGGGCTTTCACACGCAGGAAGAAAAAAGAACCATCCACACCGGGTAAAATCGGACTGGGTTTATTCATAACAGCACTTTCAACCACGGTAATGATGCTGGCAGTTGTATTCTCAGGCAATGCCACCGATAAAAGCTCTGCCATGTGGCTGGTGGGCACCTATTTTGTAGTGACTATTGGTGAGCTCTGCCTCAGTCCTATGGGCCTTTCACTTGTTTCCAAGTTGAGTCCGCAGAGACTAACAGCGCTTATGATGGGCGGCTGGTTCCTCTCCACATCAATAGGCAATAAACTCAGCGGTGTGCTTTCAGGATTATGGGATACTTATGATAATAAGGTTTACTTCTTCCTTGTTAACTTCATTGGTGCCTTTATAGCAGCAGCTCTTATCTTCTTTATGCTTAAGTGGCTTAAGAGGGTTATGGCTGAGCACATGAAATCATAAATAAAATTAAAGAGATCAGAAGCCGGGTTTAAGTAAATCCGGCTTTTTTTATACATAAGCATGTTTAAAAACTACTTCATATTTGCAAGGCTTGCAGATGAACTTAACCGGGCAGTAAAAGGCGCGGTGCTGGTTGAATGCTGGTCGCAGTCAAAAAGTATACTTACACTCGGGTTTGGTCATCCTGATGGCAGGGATATCTGGGCTGAACTTTGTGTTAACCCCTCTATGCCATTTATATTTTACAGGGATTCGGCATCCAGGGCATCTAAAAATGTCGCTGATCTGTTCCCTGAAGCGCTGAATTCAGCCGTAACAGGTATTGATATAGCATCCGATGACAGAATCATCAGAATTTCACTTGAAAAAGGATTTTTTTATTACTTTGTAAGAGGTCCCCACTCAAATATTATCTTTGAAACCATCAATGGGCAGCAAAGTTCATTTAAAAAAATAAAATCTGCTGAAAAAGAGAAAGCGATTGCGGAAAATATTAAGTTAACGGAATTCACCTCAGAGCCATTCAGCAGGCAATTTAATATTCCGCCCGCTGATGCTGATGATCCTCTCCTGCATTACAAGTCTGCTTATCCGTTCCTCGGAAGAGAAATCATAAACGAGATCGGGAGAAGATCATGTATAAACAGCGCCGAAGAGATTATTGATGAACTGAAACACACCCCTTTTTCTGTATCAGTGGGGAAAGATCATGAGGTTACTCTTCTTCCTGCCAGGTTTTACAGGGCTTCGTCATCCGAGGAAAAGATATTCCCTTCGGCAAATGATGCCCTCAGAGAATTTGTACTCTCAACTTTATATCATAAAAAGTATCACAACCTGTATGAGAGGATTGAAAACTATCTTCTTGCCGAGACAGAAACAGCATCAAAAAGAATAAGAATATCAGAGGCAAGGATAAGC
>JABWCA010000148.1 GCA_013359345.1 Ignavibacteriaceae bacterium | reverse complement strand
GAGGACACCCTTGTCTTTAGCTAACACTTCCCACTATCAAGGCGTGTTCGGGACTTCCACCCTAGAGTTATCGCCCATGCCGGGCGAACATCAAAAAGCCTGAACACTTTCGTATTCAGGCTTTTTCTTTGTAGCGGGGGCAGTTCGCCGCGGCGAATTTCCCAAAGGGATCCCTTCGGGAGAACCTACAACCTTCGGGTTAGATACCTTTATTTTTTAAAAAATCCCTGCCCACTCCTGTCTTAAGCCACTTCTCCCTCTTTAATGCATCTTCTTTATTTTCAAACTCTTCAAAGTATGCCAGTTCCCAGCCGTTTCCCCTTTTGGTCCAGAATGAAAGTTCTTTATTGTTATGCTCAGCTAATCTCTTTTCAAGATCCTCTGTCATACCTGTATACCTCAAGCCTTCATCACTCTTTATAACATATACATAAAATTTCTTCAATTAATTTGCTCTATGATTCATTATTTACTTTAAAATCAAAAAGCCTGAACACTTTCGTATTCAGGCTTTTTTTTAGTAGCGGGGCAGTTCGCCGCGGCGAATTTCCCAAGGGGATCCCTTCGGGAGAACCTACAACCTTCCTAATTATAAGCCTGTCTTCTCAACAGATTGTTTAAAAAGAAAAAAGCACTCGTTGAGTGCTTTATTTTCTTAGTAGCGGGGGCAGGACTTGAACCTACAATTCGCCGCGGCGAATTATGAGCCCTCTGCCAATTTGGACTTAAGATAATCTCTTCCGACTCCCGTTTTTAGCCACTTTTCTCGTTTTCTTGCTTCGGAATATGTCTCAAATTCTTCGAGGTAAATCAGTTCCCAATCAGTCCCTCTTTTCGTCCAGCCTGCTAAATGGTTCCTATGCTGGAATAATCTTTTTTCTAAATCTGTTGTGCTACCTATATATTGGTACCCCTCTTTACTTTGAATAACATATACATGATTCATTTCATCTCAACAGATTGTTTAAAAAGAAAAAAGCACTCATTGAGTGCTTTATTTTCCTAGTAGCGGGGGCAGGACTTGAACCTACAACCTTCGGGTTATGAGCCCGACGAGCTACCAATTGCTCCACCCCGCGGTATCCATTATCATTATTTATAAATGAGACTTCAAATATAGATAAAACAGGATTCTTATCCAAATTAATTCTGATTATTTCCTATAAAATTTCCTATTTTGAAATCTGATAATTTATTCTTATCAATCAATAGGAAAATTTTTGAAAATGTTTGTTCCTGATTCTTTCATCGTTCCAGATTCTTTTGAAACAGAATCTTTTTACTTCTCAAAGTTAATTCCTGAATTTGCAGAGCCGGATTATAATGCAGTAATGAGCAGCAAAGAAAGACTGAGAACTGTTTTTGCTGAATTGACCGAATGGCCCCGGGATAATATGTCCATTGATGAAAACATAGCTGATCTCCGAAGGCATGAACACGAATTTAATAACAGAATCGCTTTTGTCTACTCTGTTTTCAATAAATCACGGGAAAACTATATCGGGTGTCTGTATATAGAACCCGGGGGCAAAAAGGTTTATGATTCTGCAGTCTTTATGTGGGTAAGTAACATGTTTACAGAATCAGATGAAATTTTATTTTCTGAAGCAAAAAGGCGGATCGCTGATTACTGGCCTTTCAAAAATCCCGCATATCCGGGCAGGGAAATCACGTGGTCAGAATGGGAAACAATACGCTGATTTATCACAATTCTTCATGTCAGATTTTAAGGTATCCGATTATGGTGAGAAGAAATGGTTTAACGGCACAATTGAACTCCCAAGGTGAAAAAAGGCAGAGTAACCTAAATTATAATAAAAATTACCCTGCCAGTGGAATGGTTTCCTCTCAGATTTTTATTTTTCCATCCTTTTCAAGTTCGAGGTGTTCTCCTTTGTTATATCTTTTCCCCATATATTCAAAATCCATGAAAAGTTTACATTTCTGAATTCCCCCATTCTCAAAAAAATAAACGCCGGCTCCGCCACCAAACACATCGGTCCAGAAACTGGCTTCCCTGCATGGTACCCCTTTAATCCACTGATCTTTTGCAGACCATAACAACTTAAAATTACCATCCGGATAAAACTGTGTATGCCACGTATTGGGTCCTTCCCCTTTGCACAAGACACCTCTGATATAAGTATTATTCGGAAAACAAACGTACTTAAGTTCACCCTGAAATGTAAAACTCAATTGAGTACCGGCCGGCAGAACATTCCCAAAAACCGAAGTTTCACGTGCAAGTATACAAGAACTCAATTTTCCGTTATCATAATAAAACACTTTCCCGGTTACCGGATAACCATTCATGATCTGAATCTCACTTGAAGCTAGTTCAACCGATTTTTCGTAATGTCGCGTCTCAGTTTCTGGAATAAGCAGGTTGAGCAGTGTAACAACAATCAGAAACAACGCACTTAAACCGCCGGTAAAGTTTCTGATTACTTTAAAATGCTCTTTTTCTTCTAAAACCGAAAGTATAAAAGTTATAGCAGAAATCAGCAACGGAGTGATTATCATAATCCAGAGAGTTGTGTTTACTGCCCGGAGTCTGTAAAGGCTGAAAAACTGTATTAGTGCCGCAATGGCAAATAATAAAACTATTGCAACCGGCAGCGGATATTTACCTGCAGCAAAATATAATGCCACCCCGATGCCAAGAACCACTAACCCTATTATTGATATGGTTGTTATTCCCCCCTCAAAGAAAATCAACATTGACATAATTAAAAATGCCAGTGACATCAGCTCCTTTGCCGCAGCCAGATAATTCCCGGCAGCTATTTTCAGATACAATATTCTTGACATAAAACCAAGCATCATAAGTTCATAGAGTTCATCTGGTGAATATCCTCTTTGCAATCGCATTAACGACAGAACTATCGCGCCACACATCATAATTAAAAAGGCGAAATCCCCTGCTCTGAATCTTATGAATGACTCCCTCTCATCAGCTAATTTTTCAACTCTGCCAGATTGAATAAGAATCTGGCGAAATAAGAGTAATACAGCAACCATCAGAAACCCTTCTTCCATTCCGTTTGAAAGCATCCCGACTGCCGGTATTGCCAAGATAAAACTAAAATAATTCATTTTACTTTTTGTCATTTTTAATTTCTTCCTCAAGTTCAAACAATTGCTCAACAGTGGCATTAAGAATCTTAGCCAATAGTAAGGCAAGCTTTACCGACGGGTTATAGTCCCCTTTTTCAATAGATACTATTGTCTGACGGGAAACCCCAACTTTTTCAGCCAAATCCTGCTGACTCATTTCTCCATTTTCAAAACGGTATTTTCTGAGATTTGTTTTCATAACTTTTAAAATGTTTCGTTCAAAAGTAACACATTCTTTACTAGTTGTCAAGTAAACTTTACATTTTGTCAAGATAACTTTTCTCCCTTATACGCTGTTACACCATTTTTACAGCTAATAACTTATTGATTTTGGTTGGTTTTAGATATCCTTAAAACAGTTCGACCAGAGTGCAGATAATTAAAGATGAACAACTGCTGGTTAAACTTTTCTGCGTCATTTTACTGAAATTTCAGATATCCAATTTTTATCCGGCGCATTATTTCTTGTTTCTTAATTTTTATCTCTTTATTTGAGGCTGGTATTCTGACATCAGCGGTTAGCTTGAATTAATAACCCGACATTTTTGATCTCCATCCCTTTTTTTTTCCGTTCATAATACTTCCTCTGTTAAATTTCTTTTTGAGAGATAAATTGAATGCTCTGATTTTATAATCAGCTTCCTTCCGGTTTTTCTTTTATGATAAAAATTGGTTTTTTAATGAAAGCAGTTGTTTACAGAAAATATGGCGGTCCGGAGGTTCTTGAATTCACTGAATTACCAAAACCTCAGCCGAAAGAGAATGAAATTCTTGTAAAGATAATTGCAACCACAGTGACCACTGCAGATCTGCGGATGCGCAAGGCTGACCCATTTATGGTAAAGTTCCTGATGGGATTCCCGAATCCTAAAAAACAGGTGCTCGGAACAGAGTTTTCAGGGATTGTGGAGGCTGTGGGATCCGGAGTAACCAGGTTCAAGGTTAATGACCGTGTATATGGCCCGGTGGGATTTAAGCCCGGCACTTATCTTGAGTACAGATGCTTCAGCCAGGATAGTCCTCTCTCCTTGATACCCGAAAACGTCAGCTTTGAAGAGGCGGCGGCAATTCCGTTTGGCGGAATGTCTTCTCTTTATTTTCTTAAGAAGGGGAATGTCGGGAAAGGAACCAGACTCCTTATTTACGGTGCATCAGGCTGTCTCGGTACTGCGGCAATTCAGCTTGCTGTGAATATGGGTGCTGATGTGACTGCCGTATGCAGCGGGAAAAACGAAGAGCTGGTTAAATCGCTCGGGGCAAAAGCTGTTATTGATTACACCAAAGATTCATTAAAATTTTACCCCGGTGTATTTGATGTGGTTTATGATACAATAGGGAAAAGTCCCTTTGATGAAAGTATTAAGGCGCTGAAAAAAGGGGGGATATACCTCCGCGCAGTACATATGTCACCCGGTGTCATTTTCAGGGGGATCCGGGCCGGTCTTACCTCGGGCAGGAAAGTGATTGGCGGAACGGCATCAGAATTACCCGAGTACATTGATCATCTTTCCGAACTTGCAGCCGGAGGGAAATATAAAGCAGTTATAGATAAGATCTATCCCCTATCTGAGATCCGGGAAGCTCATAAGTATGTTGATTCGGGACATAAAAGAGGGAATGTGGTGATAAAAATTTAGCCGTGAAGAATTGACTTAGTTTGAATGCCATTAAAGCTTTTGCTTCAGAATGATAATATGGCAGAATCTCAGAGTTTTCGGATTTGAAGAGGAGCGGCAGGGTGTAACTGCCGCTCTTGTAATATGATTATTTAAGTAAAATCAGCTTCCCTGTTTTCGATGTGTATCCCGAACTTACGGAGTAAAAATAAACTCCCGTGGGAAGTTCATCCCCGTTAAAATCAACATAATTCACACCTTCGGAGAAATCCTGCCTTACAGCAGGTGCAATCTCCTTCCCGGTCGGATCATAGAATCTGATTTCATAAACTGCAGCCCTGTCGGCTCTGAAAACTATTCTAGTAGCCGGATTAAACGGATTAGGATAGTTTCCGAGAAGTGCGAAACCATCCCCTGTACCCGGAACAATATCTGATGCATCGGTAATATTCTGATCAGTGTAGTTGACCAGGTAGAACATCGACTGATCCTGCACATGGGTGAGCCTGCCGGTGACTGTTACCGACCCGTTCCTGTAAAATGAATTACTTGCAAATATTCCGTATTCGGCAGAAATCCCTTTAACATAATCAAGGAAATTTCCCTGCTCGTTAAATTTCAGTACGGTGACCTTATGAAAATCCTGCTGACTGAAGGTTGTGCCCGAGATATATACTTTTCCCGATGTGATATTAAGAAAAAATCCGATATTAAGGGTACCCTGAGGATTAGTTAACGTAATCCAGTGCAGAGGTTCATGAAGATATTGGTTGAGAAGATCACCTGCAGCCGAGTATTTCAAAAGCATTGCCCGTTTTGCCTGGGTTGACGTACTTGAGCCCGAACAGAATATTGCTCCATCGGGCGTAATTGCAGTATTGTAGATCCTGTCTTCCGACGTTCCGGCATCCAGGAATTTTTCCCAGAGGAGATCACCCGCCTGCCCGTATCGTAGCAGAAGTGCTCTGAATGTGGAAGTTGTGTTTGTTGTGCCCGCTGCACCGCCTACCACCACACTTCCGTCACTTGCTAGGTGTGGCACCGCGGTTAAAGAATTTCTGCCAGCCGACTAACCCGTTCTGCAGAATTTTAGAGGTTACAATAACTGATGAGCCTGAACGTGCTGAATATCCCGTCACATAATAACAGGAATCCGGACCCACCTTAAATGAAGAGATTGCTGCATTATCTCCGGCAGCCGGTTCATAAAATGTATTATCCCAGAGTCTTACTCCCAGTGAATCATGTTTTGCGATATGAAACCCGATTTTCTGAGTCTGTGTGTCCTGCCAGTAATCAAGCAGAATGACTTCGCTGAGAGGGGTTACGTGTATTGCAAAATGGTTTGATGTGTTAACAGTGAACTGCCAGACTGAATCACCGCCCGGAGTGAATATTTTAACTATTCTGTCAGTCCATACATAAATGTTACCGGTCGGCCCCAGAGCGAGAAGAACGGAATTTGAATAACCACCGGGTTCAAAATATCTGCTCCAGAGGAATGTTCCGGATGATGAAAATTTGGCTACTGTTTGTGATGAACCTGACCCGGGGAAACTTATATTACCGGCTAAATAGTAATTTCCGGATCCGTCCATTATGCTGCTGTGATAGATGGCATTATTACCTGCTCCGCCATTCCACTCATTCATCCAGTTATATGTCTGGCATGGTGTGTATGTGCTGAGCAAAATAATAAGAAAAGAAATTTCCGCGTAAACCAGATTTAACTTCAACGCAGTTTCCTTTTTCAGTGATTAAAGAACTATAGTATAAATTAAGTATTATTTTTTAAATTCACAAATGCGACCCCGGTTATCAGAATTGTTTCCCCTCTCTTTAATACAAATAACTCAGCAGTCTGAGTCTGACAATTTATTTACTTCCCTGTGACAATTCCTTTCCGTTTGATTCTTAAAATGCACCATACATTCAATTCTGTTCACTCAAAGGTTTTACTTTGCAATCTTATAAGTTACACAGGCTGGGTTCAGCGTTTATCTTGCTGTTGGTTCTGCAGTCAGCAGCGGTATCACAGTCAGGAAGTATGATTTATTCCGGCGGTGGTGAACCTGCTTATTACCGTAACGCGAAAACCCGGTCAGGTGCGGATGATGATAGACTCACAATCCAGAACTCCCCTCTCCCTGCATCAGTAATTATTTCAATAAATTCAAACGGGGGCATGATGAAGATTTGTGAGTTTCCGCATTCAAGGGTTCATCCGGATAATTTTGCTTCCGCCGGACCATCCGGATTATATGATCCTTTTTCCGGGTACAAAACGTGGCAGCGCCCGGGATTCTCAGAAAATCTTGATCTAGCAGTATCAGGAAGCATTTCCATCTGTTTTTACGGAGTGTCAGGTTATTATCACGGTATTCTGAAAGACCTCTGTTCTTATCTGGCAGGTTATCTTGGCTTTAAGATTGAATCAGAATCAGGATTAATTTTCCGCCCCGAAGTTGGTATAATGCTGAGTTCAAGAGAGGCTATTAATCATTATACCGGTGGTGCGTTTTCCGAAAGTTACATTATTGAAAAACTGACTCCTGCCTTCAGACTCACTCTGGAGATTCCTCTTGATTATGCCCAGCCCTGAGTTCAACTTCTTCGTGGGTAAGTGTAATAAATATTTTTATAAACCCGGTTTAAATTCAGAATCCTGACGGTCAGAAAAGCTCAGATTCTGATACGCTTACGTTATTTTTACCTTTTCATGACAAAAGACTTCCCTTCTTTTACTAAAATTTATCCGGATTCTCATAAAATTTATTAACGGATTCTGTCATGAAACTACATTTCGATATATTTTCTGCTATTGGCCTGACTTCTCTCTTATGGCTTGCCGTCGGAACAGCAATGCTGAGAGCCGATCCTCAGCATCTGAATGAAAATGAAGCGGAAAAAACTTCAGCTTCTGCTGCCTTTCAGACACCTGCCCCCGGATTTGAATTAACGGCGGGGCCGGATTCGGCTGATAAAGGTTCTGAGATTATTTACAGCCCTGAGGGCACTGATTTAATTCTGCTCGCCGGAGCAGGCTACGGAAAACCACAGGGGGCAGGAATTGAGCTTGGGGTAATTTATAATGACATGGTTCAGACATCATTAACATTCGGGTACTCAGATTCCTGGTCGCCGGTTCCTGAGCATCTTAAACTTGGGGTATATGCAAAAATTCTTTTCGGGAGCGGCTCATTTTATAAGTTCACAATAACGGCAGAGGCCGGGGGTGATGCATCTTCAGCACCTGATAAACTTACTTATGTTGCCGGATATGCAGGACTGAGAGTGACTCTGCCTTCCGGACTGATGGTAAACGCAGGGCTTGGTTTTCTCCAGAGTCAGAAAGAATTCTTTGAGCAAACAATTGAGGGTGTGTACTATGATTATAAAAAGGATATAACAAACAGTGCGGCATTTAAGATTTTAATTGAAATTCCTCTGGCATCTTTTTTTATTGAGCATGGTGATTAAATTCGTTTTTTTTGGGATCGGTGCTAAAATCCTGCAAATTCGTGATAAATAATTTGATTTTAATAAAAAAATAGATTAGCTTAAAAATAATTTATTTTAATAATAAGGAAGTGATTTCCTTTTTAATTAAGCTTTTAATGGACGTTTATTCAGCTTAAGAACTAATGACAGACAGATTTGTTGCCAGAGCTACACTATTGCAGCAAAAAACATTTATCGCTGAAAAAGTACTCGAACTTCATACAAATGAATCTCCGGCATTCGGAAGCAAGCTTACCGATCGGTACCGTTACTATTATCTGCAGGATACCGAATATCATATCATGTATCTTGCTGAGGCTGTTGCTCTCGAGGAACCCGGCATCTTTAAGAGCTATATAAACTGGGCAAACACATTTTTCAGCAGCATTGCTGTTGATCTCAGAGATTGTGCAGATAATCTTTATTTCTTTCAAAAAGTATTGGAAGAATTTCTGCCATCGGGTTTATCAGACGAGGCTGCTGCAATGATTTCTGATGCAAGAAAGTTATTTGAATCACCTCCCCCCGTACCCGATTCATATCTGATCCGCTCCGGCAAACTCAGAGCGGAGGCGGAACAGTATCTCTCACTTCTTATTAACGGCGAAAGAAGGCCTGCCTCAGACCTGATACTCAGGCTTCATTTTGAAGGAACCTCAATATCAGAAATCTATTCTGAAATCTTTATCCCTGTTCAGCTTGAGACCGGAATTTTATGGCAAACCGGGAAAATTAACGTTGCGCAGGAACATTTCATTACTGCCTCAACCCAGTTCATAATGAGCCGGCTTTATCCTTTTATGTTTTCAGGCAACCGTGGCAATAACAAAATACTCGTTACATGTATAAATGGTGAATTGCATGAGATGGGTCCCAGAATAATTTCGGATTTCTTTGAGATGAAAGGGTGGGATTCACATTTTCTTGGCGCCAACACACCGGCTGCCGGCATCATTGACTATTTAAAGAAATACAGTATCAATCTGCTTGCTCTGTCTGTTACCATGCCTTATAACCTCAGCAACGCCGCACTTCTTATCAGGAAAATACGGGAAAATGATACTGAAAAGCAGATCAAAATTATTGTTGGCGGATATGCTTTTTCAAAGGGTGATGGCCTGTGGGAAAAAATCGGCGCAGATGGTCATGCAGATAATATAGAGGCCGCTTTAAGCCTCGCAGACTCGCTTTCAATATGATCACTTCTTCAAACACAAATGGTCTGTATTTTAAATGTTCACTGCGCGGAGAGATTCTTTCAGTCAGGAACAGCGGAATTCCGGGTATTAATGAGAATGAAACTCTCTCTCTTTTTCCCGGTCTTTTCCAGGGAGAATCGGCGGAGAGTGCATTCGATTTTATTGTCTCGATAAAAAGGAATGGTGCCGAGTTCGGGCGCAGACTCTTAATTAAAACAGAAAATAAGCCGGCTGCACTTTTTTTCTCCGGTGCGCTTGTTGATGATTTCATCATTATCACCGGTACTGAACAGCATATTAACTTCACAAATTTTTTAAATGAAATGCTTGTTATCAGTAACGAGCAGACCAATCTGATAAGGGATTTATATAAGGAGGCAGCCACTAACAAACCGGCCGGCTTTAATCCTGAAACCGAGTATTATCTGGTGGAGCTTTCAAGAGTGAATAATGAACTCACTGCCATGCAGCGTGATCTTGCAAAGAAAAACCGGGAGCTTGATGAACTCAACAAACTGAAGAATAATTTTCTCGGCATGGCTGCTCATGATATCAGAAACCCTCTCGCACTTATAATTAATTACTGCGAAATAACCACCGATACACTGAAAGAGAACCCTGAAAAAGCTGAGGGATTTATTTCACGTATAAGTCATTTTGCACATTTCAGTCTTGGAATTGTCAGCAATTTTCTGAGTGTTTCAACTATTGAAGCAGGCAAACTCACTCTTTACAAAGAGCTTGTATCCGTTATTAAAATCATTAACGATGTTATTGAATTCAATTCGCATAGTGCGAAAGTTAAAAACATAAGAGTATCCTGTGAAGCCGCAGGGGATGATTTCTCATTACATGCTGATTTTCAGAAAATATTTCAGGTCATTAACAATCTCCTTTCCAACGCCATAAAATTTTCACCCGAAAATTCTGATGTTCTGCTCGCACTCACAAGAGAAAAAAATTTTTACAGGTTTGAAGTCACTGATGAAGGACCCGGCCTCAGCATTGACGGACAGAAACTTTTGTTCCGGCCGTTCGGTACTGCAAATGAACAGACTGAGCAGAAAAAACACTCCACCGGCCTGGGACTTCATATCGCGAAGAAAATCATTACCGAACATGGCGGAGATATCGGGGTGGAAAGTGAGCCGGGGAAAGGCTCAAAATTCTGGTTCACCTTGCCTTTTGAAGAAAAAGAAAAATGAATTTATTAAACAGGAAACCCAAATTACTGATTGTTGACGATAATCCTGAAATACTTCAGGTTTCTTATGAGATGCTTGATCAGACTGTATTCCATCTTATGAAAGCACATTCCGGGAAAGAGTGCCTGAATCTGGTCAGACTTGAGAAGCCTGATATTATTCTGATGGATGTGGTGATGCCTGATCTTAATGGTATTGAAGTCTGCAGACAGATAAAAAATGATCCCGTGATAGCCGAAACAGGAATCATTCTCATGACCGGAAAAATGACCGGAACAGAGGATATTGTCAGCGGCCTTGAGGTGGGGGCGGATGATTACATCAGCCGGCCATTCTCAAAACGTGAGCTTATTGCGAGAGTGAATTCATGTCTCAGACTTTACAGGCTTAACAGCAGCAACAGGCAGCTTGAGATTAAATATAAACAACTGATTGATCTCTCACGTGACGGAATAATCACCCTTGATTTTGAGGGCAATATCACGACACATAACGCTTATGCTCTTAATCTCTTCAGAACTGATTCCCTGAGGCTTACAGGCAGCTCAATCAGATCATACATACATCCTGATTCTGCTGAAATCTGGGAAAAATTCCATAAACTCCTCAAATCAAATATCACTCCGCCTTTTATAACCATCAGCCTCAGAATAGAAGAAAAGACGATAAAAGCGGAGGTGATTTCTTCACCTTTATTTGACGGAGTAAGAGTAACAGGAGCCCTTTGTATTATACGTAACACACTGCCGGCCCGGGATAAAATTAATGCGGGCTCATTCAGGGGAATTCAGAACTCAGAAAAGCGTGAAGAAGAATTTCTTGATATGCTCTCGGCTATGCCGTCAAAGCAGACTGCTGAAATTTACGGAAACCGGCTGATAAAAGATGAGTATCCGGAAATTTTTCAGAGAATGGTAAGTCAGTATTCAGAAATTATCAGGGTAATGGTTGATAACAGAATTTACAAAGTACAGGACTCGCCAAAAAATAAGCTGACCGGCTTATCAGGCGAACTGGGATTTTTGAAGGCCGCTCCGCGTGATGTCATTATAATTCATAAAGAAGCTATAAAAGTTATGACTGAGAGCACACCTTCAAAGAAAACAAATTTAATAAAAGAAGAAGGAAGGATAGCCCTGATCGAACTGATGGGGTATCTTGTCTCCTATTACAGGAATCTCAATTCATGAAGAGGCGCAGATGAAAAAGTATTTGCTGAAATTATATGTCACCGGCAAAACACCCCGCTCTGAGAAAGCCATCATTAATCTGAAACGAATCTGCAGGGATTATCTCAATGAGGAATATGAATTACAGGTTATTGATGTTATTGAAAATCCACAGTATGCCGAGGAAGATAAAATTCTGGCAACACCTACTCTTATAAGAGTGTTACCACCCCCGATCAGAAGAATTATCGGGGACCTGTCAGAAAAAGATAAAGTTCTGATCGGGCTTGATCTTGAAAAAATGTTACACAGTTAATTTGGGAGTGAATGATGCAGCGTGATATTACGAATAATGAAATCATAAAACTTGAAACCCTGATCCCGGGATTTGATCACATATCTAACGGAGGACTCCCTCTTAACAGAACCACCCTCGTGGCAGGAAGTGCAGGAAGTGCCAAAACTGTTTTTGCTGCACAATTTCTGGCGGCAGGTATCATAACCAATACTGCCTCCGGAGTGTTTGTCACTTTTGAAGAATCGGTTGATGATATCAGAAGAAACATGAAAGGGTTTGGCTGGGAAATTGAAAAATGGGAAAAAGAAAATAAATGGGCTTTTGTTGACGCATCGCCTGAGCCGCATGAAAGTTCAATTGTTGCCGGTGAGTATGATCTGGGTGCGCTTCTGGCGCGAATAGAAAACGCAATCACAAAAGTGAAGGCAACAAGACTTTCACTTGATTCACTCGGGGCAATTTTTACTCAGTTTTCTGATTCTGCAATTATACGCAGAGAGCTGTTCCGTATTTCCGTTGCCCTTAAAAAAATGGGTGTTACTGCAGTGCTGACAGCCGAAAGAACCCAGGAATACGGGGAAATTGCCAGATATGGAGTTGAGGAATTTGTTGCGGATAATGTTGTGATTCTCAGGAATATTCTTGAAGATGAGAAAAGGCGCAGAACAATCGAAATTCTCAAATACAGAGGCACTTCTCATCAGAAAGGTGAATTCCCTTTCACTGTTACTCCTGAAAAGGGTGTGATTATTATTCCGCTCTCAGCAATTGAGCTGAAACAAAAATCTTCAAATCTCAGAATTTCTTCGGGAAGCACCGAGCTTGATAAAATGTGCGGCGGCGGTTTCTTCAGGGACTCAGTTATACTTGTTTCCGGAGCTACCGGTACAGGCAAAACACTTATGGCAACCGAGTTCATGGCAGGCGCTGCAGCAGGAAACGAGAGATGCCTCCTTTTTGCCTTTGAAGAGAGCAGGGAGCAATTGTTCAGAAATGCGACTGGCTGGGGAATTGATTTTGAAAAACTTGAGAATGAAGGAACTCTCAAAGTTGTGTGTGAGTACCCAGAAGTGGCAGGGCTTGAAGATCATCTTATCGAAATAAAACAGGTCATTGAAGAATTCAGGCCAACGAGGGTGGCTATTGACAGCCTTTCTGCCCTTGAAAGGGTTTCCACAATAAAAGGATTCAGAGAATTCATTATTGGTGTGACTTCATTTATCAAGCAAAAAGAGATTGCAGGCCTTTTCACTTCAACCACCTCTACTCTTATGGGAGGTTCTTCTATCACTGAAGGACATATTTCCACAATTACTGATTCAATCATTCTTTTACGTTACGTTGAAACATTCGGTGAAATGAGAAGAGGGCTAACTGTATTAAAAATGCGCGGCTCAATGCATGATAAGGATATAAGGGAGTTTACGATAGATAACAACGGAATGCATATTGGTAAACCCTTCAGGGATGTGACAGGTATTATTTCCGGCAATCCGCAGAAAATCCAAAAAGGTGACTTTGACCGGCTCGATAATCTTTTTGATGAATGATTTTTTGGAATGGTAAAATGAAACACAAAATACTTGTTGTTGATGATAATCCGGAATTACTCAGATTAACAACTTTGACATTGAAAAATGCCGGATATTCAGTTGAAAGTGCTGAGAACGTAAAAAAAGCAATAGTGCTGGCTGATGATTTTAAGCCTGATCTTATCCTTTCGGATGTGGTTATGCCTGAGTTTGACGGATACGATCTGCTAAGATCTGTCAGGGATCAGAAAATACATGACGATATCTTTTTTGTTTTTATTTCATCAAAAATCTTCAGCCCGGCTGATCAGGCTGCGGGTATTAAACTCGGGGCAGACGGGTTTTTGCAGCGCCCCACTGATCCTAAGGACCTTGTTACAAGGGTCAACTCATTCATTACACACAGGCAGATTATAATAAATCTGAAAGCGCGCAACAATAAACTCCTCACGATACTTGAAGAAAACACCGACAGTATATTGATCGTGAATCAGGAGGGAATTATTGAATATGCGAACGCTCCTTCTGTGAAGCTCTTCAGGAAATCACACGAGGAGATTATCGGGGCTAATTTGGGGTACCCGGTCATCAAAGAATCAATCACTGAAATTGAACTGCTCAATAACGGTGAATTAATGGGCACGGCTGAGCTGAGCGCAAATGTAATAGAGTGGAATGATAAACCTGCATTTTTGTGCACCGTGCGGGATGTAAGTGAAAGAAAAAAACAGCTTCAGAAAATTAAAAAACTAAACCAGCTCTATAATTACCTCTCTGTGGTGAATACCCGTCTGCTTAAAATAAACAGGATTGACGAGATATTTAATACTGCAGCTCAGATTGGTGTTGAACACGGTACTTTCACCGGGGTAAAATTCTGCAAAATTGACACTGAATTTATGAGTATAACAAAGCTCGGTATGAGTGTCTCTGATAAGATAGATGAAGAGGTGGCTGAACAATTATTTGAACCTTATATAAGTGAAACATTGATCCTTGACCGGTTAATGACAACCATGGAGCCCATAGTTTATAATAATCTCACAGATAAAAATCTGATAATCCATAATATTCACTCTTTTGCAATAATTCCGTTCAATTTTAAGGACGGATACTTTTATACCGTAACCTATTTCTCAGATGAATATAATTTTTTTGATGCTCAGGAACTCGACCTCCTGAAAGAGGTCACTGATGACCTCGAGATTGTTTCTCAAAAAATAACGACCGCAACAGAACGGGATATTCTCATTGCCAGACAGCAGTCACAGATCAACATACTGATGAGCATAAGTGATGCGGTTATTGAGACCGATCTGAATTTCGTGATTAAATTCTGGAATAAAGGAGCTGAAAGCATCTATCAGTGGAGTACTGAAGAAGTAACCGGAAGAGACATCAGAAATCTGCTCCGCTCGGAGTTTATAAACTCTGCCAGAGAAGAAATTGTAAATAAGGTGTTTTCTGAGGGCTTTGCCAGATATGACGTCTACCATTACAGAAAAGATAACAAAAAAATATTTATAGAAGCCAATACTATGGCTGAGCGCGATATAAGCGGAAATATCATCGGATACGTCACCGTTACGCGTGATGTCACCAAAGTAAAAATCGACGCTGAGAAAATGAGGGTGGAAAAAGAGACACTGAAACGGATTTTTGATCATATACCTATCATACTTACCAGGTTTGATCCCGCATCTCAGCTTTTGTTCCTCAACAAGGAATTTGAAAGAAAGATAGGATGGACAAATGAGGACCTTGCTTCAATCAACCTTATGGAAGAGGTTTATCCTGACCCTGAATACAGGAAGGAAGCTGCTGATTATATGATGAAGGCAAAGCTTGATTGGAAAGAATTCAGAGTGAGGACAAAATGGGGTGATTATCTGAGTTCTGTCTGGTCAAATGTTAAGCTCCTTGACGGAACAATGATCGGGATCGGGATTGACCTTACTGATAAAAAACTTATGGAACAACAACTCATTGAAGCCA
>JABWCA010000435.1 GCA_013359345.1 Ignavibacteriaceae bacterium | reverse complement strand
AATTTGTCCCCAAAATAAAAATTGAACTTGTTGTTGAGGCTGAGAAACTTGAAGAGGCAATTGACTGCATCATGAGGACGGCTGCAACGGGTCAGGTGGGCGACGGAAAAATCTTTATCTCTGATGTAACTGACGTAATAAGAATACGCACAGGCGAATCAGGTAAAGACGCCCTGTGATAAATTACTGCATTGAAATTAGTGCAGGTCTGATTTAATTTTAGTTTTCAATTGATTAATCTGTTGGCAATTTGAAATTCAAAAAGTTTTTAACCGCCCCGATACTTACTGCTGTTACACTGATGTTCCTTTCCCAGGGCTGCGGGCTCTGGCGTGATTTCACCACGTTCTTCAACCTGTATTACAATGCAAGAGAACTCTTCAATAATGCTGAAGAGCAGATAAAGGCCGAGAAAAAAGATGTTTTTGCTGTGGTTGAACCCAACATACCGCAGAGTGCGTTTCAGCAGATGCCCAAAATCATCGAAAAACTTTCAAACCTTCTTCAGTTCCATGATAAAAGCGCCTATATTGATGAAGCCATCATGATGATAGGCAAGGCATTTTATTATCAGAGAAATTACCTCAAAGCCTACCGGAAGTTCCAGGAGCTTATAGCCACACAGCCTGAATCGCCATATATAATTGACGCCACTTTCTGGATGGCAAAAACCCAGATGCAGACCAAGAAATTCACCGAGGGGCTGGAGCTGCTTGATAAAACCCGGGAGCTTGCAATTCAGGAGGATAATAATGAGATCCTCACCGAGATTCTTATTGAGGAGGTGAAATATTACAAATTTCTTGAGAAGAATGACGAAGCGATTGCCAAATTAAATGAAATTATAGAGACCACCGATGATTCAGATTACAGATCAAAAGCCAATTACGAGGTGGGAGAACTGTATCTTAAAGTTAAAAAGTATGACCTTGCGGAGATAGCATACAGAGAAGTGCTTGACGGCACTCCCTCATTTGAAGTTGAATTTCAGACAACCCTGAAACTTGGCAAAGTTAAGGCTTATCAGCAGAAGTATGAAGAAGCCCTTGAAGTGTTTGATGACATGAAGGGGGAAAATAAATTCATAGATAACTTTGATGAGATAGGAGTGGAACGCGGTATTGTTCTTAAAAAGCTGCAGAAATTTGATGATGCATACAAGCAGTTTGTTGAAGTTGATACTTCCAAAAACAATAACGTTTTTCAGGGGATAGCCAGATACGAAATGGGTGATCTGTTTGAAAATTACATCATGCAGTATGATTCGGCACTCACATATTACAAAAAAGCGGAAAACTCTGCTTCAAACGCCGAGTATTACCCGAAAATAAGAAGCAAGGCTACACTTTTTAAAAAGTATGACAAGCTGCGTCAGGAAAGATTTAGTTTCAACAAGCAGTTGTTTTATCTCGATAATCCTGAAGAATTTGTAAAAGATTCCGTTGAATATTACAGGGATGAACTTGATCTGTTTGCTGATCCGCTTGCAAAGACTAATCTTGATTCACTTGCAAGAAAAGATTCTTTACGAAAACTTGACAGCCTCATTGCAATAGGAGTGATCAACAAAGATTCTCTCATTGCTGCAAACAAAAGAAAGACAGACTCCCTCAGGGCTGCTCAGGGACTTCCCCCGGATCCTGACAGAGGAGGAGACCGTTTCGGGAATGAGAAAG
>JABWCA010000004.1 GCA_013359345.1 Ignavibacteriaceae bacterium | reverse complement strand
TTTTTGAAGAAATCTGACTCTATAAAACCGAGCATGTATCCTTCAATCTTTCCATATACTGACTGACCTGCAACCCAGAGCGGTTTAACTTTTGTGTCATCTTTGTATAATCCGAATGCAGGTGTGCCTGCACCAACTGATATCTTGTAAGTGAAATCATCGGGATTGTTTGTAAGTGACTTAAAGTATGTAAGTCTTGAACCCACTATCATTTCTCTGCTGTACCAGCCGGGAAGATTAACATAATCATTACCCCACTGTGAGAAAAGTGATAACAGATATTTATTTCTGTTATTTGAAGTGGTGTTCCAGAACATTACCTCAGAATTGAGCATATTGAGGTTCAGATCAAAGTAATATCCGTATTTGGTACCGAAAGTTGATTTCGTAATATCTTTTGAGAAGTAAGATAATTCCTGAATCTTCTCATAATATTTCTGACCGACAATTTCTTTAAGGAAGAAACCATCAACCACAGGATCAAAAAGAAGCTGAGGATTATCCTTGCCAAATTCTTCCTGCGGCATAAAGGCGAAATATTCTATTTCATCATCGTAATATCTTTTACGAAGCTGAATTACAACGTCACCTTCCTGTATAAGTGCTGTTTTTTCTTTTACAACATCCAGTTTAACGGGCCTTCCGTTAAGTCTGAATGAATTTCTTACAATGAATCTGTTATAAAGCTCCCTGATAAGGGTGGGATCATCAAGTATCCACTGCTGTTTCAGATCATTGAATGCGAGAGTATTATACTCAACACCCTCGTAGATTTGCTTTAATTCACCCAGGTCACCCGTCTGCGCCGACAGTCTGAAGGCGAACAAAGCAATTACAATTATAAATATCTTATTTTTCATGGCTCATCAACTTCTTATTAATGAAACAAAATTAAAAACCGTATCTGTATCTAAGCTGGACCATTGCCCCGCCTTCACTCTCCCAGTCATCACGACTTCTGCCCAGTGGTCCTGAAACAACTGTTGCAGCAAATCTGATTGTGTGTCCGCCCGGGAATTCAAGAAGCTTAAGCCAGGATTCTGCCTTAACTGAAGAATCAAAGATTCTGACCTTCCCGCCGAACAATTCATTTACTCCGTCGGGTACAAAGGTCAGAGAAAATGCAACAACAGGACTAACGAGATTTTTTACACTTTCATTAGATCTTTGTGTCTTTGAACCTTTGCTATAATAAGCCTTACGCATATCATAATGTCCGACACCCACATCAGCTTTCATTCTGACTGTCTTTTTATCACTGGTATTCCAGTAAAATGACATCGTAGCTTCAGCCTGAGTAAAGCTCCAGTATGCATATTCTGTGTTAGTAATCTTGGGATCGTTAAATCTTACTGACGGGCTTGAGTATCCGGGTGAACCTACCGAAACATAAAGATTCAGGAAGGGCATTCCGAATGGTCTGGTCAGGTGCAGATCAACTGCAGCTGAAGTACCAACGTTAACTCTTGAACCGCCACCAAGTATAAAGGGAAGATTATCTGCAATGCTTGTGGTGTTCATTGCAACTCTGCCCATAAATCTTGCATCAATAATAAGTGCGTTGTATAAGTCTGTTTTTTTATCTGCCACACTGATCAGAGTTCTGAAACCGAAATTGAGAATGTTTGCCTGATATGGCAGAACATTGAGAACCGGTTCTTCTGTGCCGAGCTCAATTGAGGCTCCGCCCAGCGAGAAGTCCATGAATCTGTGTGCAAAACTGACCGAACTGAAACCTGCATCAAGTCTGTATGCAAATGACTGAGTTGCAGTTTCACCGCCCCCTCTTCTTCCTGCTACTTTGGGAGCCTCACGCGGATACCAGTGATTATAATTGGCTCTCATGTAGTTAAGAAAATCAGTATTGTCTCTGGAGGTAATACCTAATGATGTTTTAATTTCATCGTCAGGTACAATTCCGAGCAGTGTACCATACTTAAATTCAGGATCAATTCTCTGCTGCCTGTCAATATGCTCAAATATTTTAGCATATGTATCAGGCGCGGTAACCTTAAGATAGTACATATCTTTGAAAGGTATAACCACATTATCTGTCACTTCGCCTGTACCTTCGGCAAACAGGGCATTTGTATCTGCTCCGGCGGTAACAAGTTCTGTAACATAAAGAACGATCAGTGAATCGAGACCAATAGCATCTTTAATGAACACGAATCTGTAATTAACAGCTTCAGAATTCTTAAAGGAGAATGGATCTCTACCATCCTGGCGGGGTATTGTGCCTAATCCTCTTATGAAGGCCTCGTTACCCGGTACGTCAAGGTAGAACAAATTAAGATAGTTTTTATCCTTTCTTAATTTGAGATCGATCTTGTAAATATAATCGTCTACCTCCTGAGCAAAGACTGCCTCTGCTCCGAACAAAAAGAGAAGAAATAGATATAAGTAATTTTTATATTTCATAGCTCATCTTATTTTAATTAAAATCACCTTACTTAATTACGGATGCTCTGTATTTACGAACAACCTTTTCTCCAAACTGAGTGGTAAACTGGATATCGAGTTCAATATCCTGTACGTCACCAACTGCCATTGCATCCATAAATGCAGGATTTACTTCTATCTGTACCGCCGGGAATTGTCCCCTTTTACCTACAGAAGTACCTTTAAGAAAATTATCGGGACGTGATGTAACTCTCAGTGAGTTAAATTTCGGAGTAATAAAAACAAATCCGTTTGGAGTATTACCAAAATAGCCGAACAGGAATTGCTTTACGGCTGCATTATCCACACTTATATACCATGCTGACTGATTTTCTTCCGGTTTATCCGAAACAAGTGCCCAGCCGCTGAAACCGCCAATGGACGGCAATGCAATTGAGACCTGATATTCAGCTTTTTTCATCTCACCGGAATCAGGGTCTTTATAAGTAATTACCTGACCGTTATAATAACCGGTTATGGTAAGAGTTTTACCTACATTTGCCTCTGAATTGAGAATATCACCCAGAACAACGTAAGGACCTTTTCCTTCGGCGAGAACGTTAACACCATCGGTAATTTTGTATGAATAATTGTTTGGCTCAGTATATTCAACCATTGAGAAACTTATGGCTTCCTGCTCAGAGAAGAAATATCTCTCTCTGATTTTTACCGGGGCAGAAAGTGTGGGATTTTCAACGATTATCATATAATTCTTTTCACCAACAAGTGCAGCGCCATTTTCACCAACGCAATTAACTGATATTTTCAGGTAATAGGTGCCGGTTTCGCTTAACTGCTCAGTGAAAACCATCTGAACCGTAACTCCTCTGCCTCCCTGCTGCTGTGCCCTCTGGGCAACTTCTGCAGCCGATGGCTTCAGATAAGGATCTTTGCAGTCCTTTATTTTTTTATTCTGTGCATCATATAATGCACCGGTAATGGAATTCACTTTGGTTATGTTTGAAATAATCGTGGCGCCTTTTTTAGGGACATCAAACAGCTGATTTGTGACCACTTTAATAGTGTCCTCAATCTTCATTCCCTGACCGAACAAAGTGGCTGAAGAAAGGATAATACCTGCAATCAGTAATTTAAAATTTTTCATAAAGATACTTCTGTACTCTAATAACTTAAAAATTAATCAAGTGAAGGACGAACGTAATCAACATCACCTTTATTGGCAGCGGTAACTTTTATTGTAAAGTTAACCGGTTCGCTTTTAGCATCGCTAAGAGTGCCAATTTCTTTTTTCAGTTCATCGAGAAGGAACTGCGGCAGATATGAAGGCAATATTCTTGTTACCTGACAATAAGCAGAGAATACGAAATCTCCCGCCCTGCCGGGTTTGAGAACTATAAATCTTGCATTTCCGTCGTCTGTTTTAACAATCTGGTATCCGTTTGCAGTGATTCCTTCTGAAAGTCCTCCTGCGGGGAATGAACCTACCGGGTCACCGCCTTTTGAAACCAGATTAACAAAGAATTTTACTTCTTTTTTCTCTTCATCTGATACCAGCCCAAGAGGAGTCATGGCAACTATAACTGAATCGCCGTTTATCTCTTTTGTGGTATTAGGATTGGGTATCACTAAGGTAATAGGTCTTTTGTACTGCTCAGCGATACTTTTCACCATTTTAGCTTTAACCTGCTGTTCTTTTTCGTGCAGTTCGTCACGCTCTGTAATAACAACAAGCAGCTCGGTGATGAGCACTATGTACATTATAAAGTAGACCTGACTTTTCTTCATCTGAAAACTCCTGTTTTTTTAATGGGTTTAGAAAAAATATTCAAGTCTTATTTTGTAATGTTCTGGCTCATTTCCTGGAGAGCTTTAATAGAATCAAGCTGTACTTTGGTAAGCTTTCTGTTTAAAGCATTTACTTTTTCAACGAAATCATCAATTGCTTTGAGCTGCTGATCAGTAACTGTTTTTAACTGCTCAAGCTCATTTTTAAGATCCTGAGATACACCTTTGGGAACATTAACAACACTGGCACTGCTGTGTGCTGAGGCTGCTCCGCCCTCTTCTTGTCCGTCTTTGTGGTAGCTGATATCTTCAGGGGTGAAGAATGTTACGAGTGCGAGTATGAGGAGCAGGAAAAACTCCAGGAAAAGTGCCATCATAACTATGTTTGCATTAAGTTTACCTTCATGATCAAGAATGGCTGAAGGAATAATAGCCAGCTCACTGGCAAGAGTACCTAAACCTCTGATACCAACGATGATAATAAGCAGCGCTGCTCCGATATATACCAAACCCTGTACGTTATTCGAATACTGAGGAATAACAGTATAAACCATCCATTTGCCAAATCCGGTTTTGGGTTCGCTGTTGAGTTTGATTTTGCCTGATGCCACGTTATATCTCCTTAGATTATTGTTTATTGATTGTATTAAATTATACTAAGCCAAGACAAAAATTTACAGGTATACTACAATTTAAGACAGAATAAATCTTTTAAATGTGATTTGTTTAATACCCTCCAAATCACAATAAAAAATTATTCGGGTAAGTAAATATAGTAATTTAGTGTTTTATTAAGCAGAAGTATAAATATTTTCCGGCTAAATTAAAAGCCTAAAATCCAATTTCAGCTAATATTAATAAAGTTTTATTCTTCAAACCAGCTGAAAAATGTTTTTAATGCTTCTTTTCTGGAATCTGACATATAGTAGAAATTAATACCACGGGGCGTAATTTCCCAAAATTCTTCATTTGTCGTGGTGAATATAACATTTTTTATCTTTTCTATACGTGATACAGGTTCCACTTTCATATCTTCGTAAATTAATTTTGCCAGATCGTTCTCATTGTTACGGAGATAGAATGCGGCAAGTCTTGCCTGCGCAATCCTGACTCCAATGAGTGAAACCTCTTTTGATTCTGCAACCGGAGTCTTTTTGTCGGTTATGGGCTGATCAAGTGTAAGGAATATGTCAAGCAGTTCTCTTATGTTCGGCACGTTTTTTTCATACGCCCTTTCATTCAGAATGCATAAGTCATAAGAGACAGTCTCAAGTATAAAAAAGACATTATTCTTTTCAGCCTCCTGACCATAATACTTAAAGTAAAATGACACTTCTTCCACTCTTTTAGGATTGTAATCAAGAAGTGCTTCGGCAACAAGACGGTAATGCTCAAGCGTTGTGAATACCGCCCTGGGGTCACGCTCTCTTATACCTATTCTTATATATGTATTAAAATACTGAAGTATTATCTTGAGTGAGCCGCTGTCACCGCTTTTTATTGCGCTTGTGGCAATCATCTCGGAATTAAACAATACTCCTGAAGCAACATCTCTCAGATTTCTTCTGGAGTTGTCAAATAAAAGTTCATAGACTTTAAAAACCTTTGTTTCAATAAGAATCTTCTGTTCTGCGATACGAGACATCACAAAATTGGCAAAACTGGAGAAATCAGGATCCAGACCTTCTGTTCCGGTCAGCTTAAACCATCCTTCAGGCAGATTCTTCTTGTAATTTATATACTCAACTGCAAATTGCTGAAGATTTGAAACGCAGAGAAGCGAAACGGCTCTGTCACCAAAAACCACTGAGTTAATGGCAACATCCCCCATAAAATTGATGCCTTCTTTTACTTCTTCAATATCGGCTTTTATAAAGGGCTTTTCACCATCGGCTACTTTCTTTATTTTCTTTGTTATATCCTCTCTCACAAAAGTCAGAAAGTTTTCCGGCTTGAGGAAATAAAACACATAATTGAAATGCGGGATTATTATGATAAGACTTGTAACAATCAGGAAGAGGGTTACCGTGATTGTAAACCCGGGCAGCGGTTCTGATTCTCTGAGTGTATTAGTGACCAGAAGAGTGCAGGCAGCAGTTAAAATAAAAATGAACATCACGATAACGTTCACCCTGTTTTTAAGAAACAGATCAAAGATTTTGGATGAATACTTGTTTGCAGCTAACTGCACAACAATTGCAAGGGTGGTTATCTCAATCCCGAGTATTGCGGTAATGGCCTCAGGAAGCCCCGCCACACCATTTATCAGGGTTGAAAGATCTTTTGCGTACCAGTCGGCAAATATATTAATCTTGAAGTAATGCAGTATCTTATCTACTGCATGCAGGCTGAAATAGACATAAAATGTTGCTCCCAGAAGCAAAAAGATGGGCTTTAACCATGGAAGCTTTTTCCTGACACCGTTAGTATTCATTTCCTGAAATTTCTGTATTAAATCTTTACCTTGAAAATACTGAGGGAGCCTGACGGCTCCCTCTTAATTAAATATTTTACTTCATTAACAGCATTTTTTTCGTTTCACTGAATACCTTACCGTCTTTGCCGGTGGCTTCAAGTTTATAGAAGTAAATACCGGAATTTAATCCCGAAGCATTAAAGTTCTTCGTGTGAATTCCTGCTGTAAGGCTGCCGTCAATCAGGCTCATTATTTCCTGGCCTACTGCATCAAAAATAACAAGTTTCACTTTTGAATCAGATGGCAGACCGAATCTTATTGTGGTTGAAGGGTTAAAAGGATTCGGATAGTTCTGCATCAGACTGAATTCTGAAGGAACATTTATATCAACTTCGATGGCATTTGAATATTCAAACGTTCCGCTGAAATCGAGCTGCTTCAGTCTGTAGGAGACCTTGCCGGCTGAAGATGAGTTGTCTGTGAATCTGTATACAGAAGTTTCAGTGGTTGTTCCTTTACCGCCTACAAATCCTATCTTGGCAAATTCGCCGTTATTTACACTCTTCTCAACTTCAAATCCCATGTTATTGGTTTCTGAAGCAGTTACCCAGTTAAGATTAACCTTACCTTCATCAACATTTGCTGTGAATGATGAAAGTTCAACGGGAATAGGTGCTGTGGTGATCAGTGTAATTGACCATGCTTTAACGTGACCTGTATCAGCGTTAGCATCATCAAACACCTTTAATACCCAGTATCCGCCTGAGGAAATTCCGTTAAGCGCTGAAAGAGGTGATTCAGGTTTCCATGTACCTGTCATCGGAGCAGTTGCTGAGGTTATTAACTGAGTTGCTGCATCGTCAAGAACGCAGTTTATATAGTTATCGCCGCTGGAACCGTTATCGCTTGAAAGGTCAATTGTTGTTCCGTTAGGGGCAATGAGTGAAATATCAAGATCACTGTCATAAGTGTGAATAATTGTGTCAATCTTAACGATTACTTTGCTTATGGTTGCTTCTGTTGCATTAACATAAATAGAGTCATAAGCGTTTTGCTGATCTCTGATATTCAGCCAGAGATTGTTTCTTGAGTATACATTTGCGTAAATACCAACGCCTGTCTGAGCTGACCATCCCGGTGCGCTTGCATAACCGATATCAAAGCTTCTTACGCTGAAACTGTGAATGCCGGAGGGAACGTTGGAAAGAATGATTGAATTGCCGTTGCCGTTAATTTTAGCAAGTCTGAGAGTATCGCCGAGGAATACAACGGATGAATCGACAACTATCTGCTGACCGTAAATATTGGTATCAGCAACTGTGAAATTTACTGTCACAGTATTATTGTTAGCGCCGTTCCATACTGCAGTCACATTTTTAGGAGCCGCGGGAGCAGGGGCCAGCTGGGTTGAAAATCTTACAACCGGACCTAATGTTGAATCAACTGTGCCTCTCTGAACAACTCTCCAGTGATAAGTTTTGGAATACTGCAGGGCGGCCGGAGCGGTCCATGAAGTATTCACCTGATTATTTGCAAGCACTATGGCTGAGGGATCAAGTGATTGAACAGCCTGAGCATTTTCAGAGAAATATACCGTATTTCTTATTACGCTGTCAGGGTTGGTCCATGAAATAGTCGGGGTGTTATTAAGGGGTACGTTAACTGCATTATCCGGAGGAACAGGATTGGTTAATGAACCGGGGCCTGTTGCAACAAGCAGATAAGCAGCGTAAACATCTATAAGACCTTTACCATAGTTATTGTCTTCGCCTGCTGTACCGAGATCACGGGCAGTATTGTATAATGCCATTTTGATTTCATGACCGGTTAAAGACGGGTTAGCCGATTTAAGAAGAGCGATTGCTCCTGATACATGCGGAGCAGCCATTGATGTACCGCTGAGAAGCGAAAAGTTGTTATCGCCTGAACCGTAGCATGAACGGACGTTAACACCGGGGGCTGCAGCTTCAGGTTTAATCTGTAATGAGCCTGTGCCTCCGCATGTTGAGGGACCACGGCTTGAAAAACTTGCTATCGGGTTTGTGCTGCCGCCAATCCACTGTGCTCCGTCAATTGCAGCAGTTGCAAACACATTCACTTCATTAGTGTTGATATTTTTAGGCATCGTGATAGTTGATGCGTTCGGTCCGCTGTTACCTGCAGAAAATACTATTGCAATTCCTGCTGCTTCAACGGAGTTAAACATTGTGACATACTGTCCGCCGCATTCGTTAACTGTACCGGGGTCATACCATGAGTTGCTTATAACACAAGGCATATCAGAGATGGTATTGATATTACCATCAGGATTCATTGCCCACTGGAAAGCAGCCATATGGTTTGAAGTGCTGTTACCGCTGCATATTGTTTTAGCAGCAATCCACTCTGCATCGGGGGCAACACCAACTGTATCACCGCCGGCAGTTCTTCCCACCATTGTACCTACTGTGTGTGTACCGTGGCCGTCGCAGTCTGAAGGGGTTGAAGTTCCGCCTGCAGGATCAAGCCATGCTTCGGATGCGGGTCTTCTGTTCCCTACCCATCTGGCCGCCAGAGCTGAGTGAGTGTGTCTTACTCCTGTATCTTCACCCATTACAATAACACCCTGACCCGTAATACCGAGCTGCCAGAGTAAATGAGCGTTAATTATTTTAAGTCCCGGTTCAGTAGATTCTTTAACTTCTGTGGCAGAAGCATTTCTTCTTACGGGTTCATCAAGTTTGGTTTCAGCATCCAGATCTATCTCAGCAAGTTCCATGCTGTTCATAAGTTCATAATAAACAGATGCTTTTGCCTCAATGGCTATTGCGTTTGCCACCCAGAATGACTGATATTTAAATACATCTCTTGTTGCATACTTTGCTTCCAGATAAGCCCGCATATTGCCCTGGGTTGAATTGGCTTTATTCTGAAGTGCTGTGAGAACTTCATATACACGCCTGTTCATGTCTGCTTTTTCAGCATATAAACGTGCATCAAGAGAAAGAATATCAACCTGATCTCTGAAGTATAATATACCTTTCACATATTGTTCAGGTGATGAATTTTGTAAAACCCTTGTAAGCCTCGTGCTTACCTCAGGCTGCGCAATTATGTTCGTTAACGGCAGAAACAGCAGCGCCGTCAGAAGAAGAAGAAGTTTTTTCACTATGATCTCCTGTTGTTTTTGAGAAAGAGGTTCTTTTTGTTATAAAATCTAATAAACCATCTCTTAAATTAAAATGCATTTAATATTATTTTTACTTTTAAATCAACTGATTTTTAACTATTTTTGGAAATAACCTTTAAATTCATACAGAGAGATGAAAAAGGACTATGTCAATAGCCACCAGAAGTTTGTCAAATTATTTTGAGGATGCCTCCCAACCCTCCGGGTTGAGGAGGCTTTTTTATTTATGAAAATCAAAGCAAAAATCATTGATGAAACGGCTCTCAGCCGTATCATAACCAGAATCTCCCATGAAATAATGGAGAAAAACCGGGGAACCGCAAATCTGATCCTTATGGGAATGAGAACCCGCGGTGAATTCCTTGCCAAACGTATCCGTGATAAGATAAGTGAAATTGAAGGCGTTGATGTTCCGCTTGGCATTCTTGATGTCACGCTCTATCGTGATGACTTCAGAACCAGGCTCAAGCAGCCCGAAGTTTCCCTTTCTGACATCACTTTTGATCTCACCGAAGCCAATATAATTCTCATTGATGATGTTCTTTACACCGGACGCACGGTAAGATCAGCCTTATGCGCAATCATGGATATGGGCCGGCCGGCTTCAATCATGCTTTTCACGCTTGTTGACCGCGGGCACAGGGAATTGCCTGTAAAAGCCGATTTTATCGGTAAAAATATCCCGACATCAATAAATGAGGAAGTAAAAGTGAAACTTAAGGAGGTGGATGGTGAAGATGCCGTTTACCTTGTTGAAACGGAAAGTAATCAGGTGATTTAAGAATGCAAATAGGTATTAAACATTTACTGGGATTGCAGGGTGTCAGTGCAAATGATATTCAGATGCTGCTTGATACGGCCACCACTTTTAAGCAGGTGCTTGAAAGACCTATAAAAAAGGTGCCCACTCTGCAGGGTAAAACGGTTGTAAACCTCTTTTATGAAAACTCAACCAGAACAAGAATTTCTTTTGAACTGGCAGAAAAAAGACTCTCGGCTGATGCTGTGAATTTTTCGGTCAGCGGAAGCTCGGTATCAAAGGGTGAAACTTTTAAAGACACCGTGAGGAATATTGAGGCAATGAAGGTTGATATGATTGTCGTGCGGCACGCATCGGCAGGAGTGCCCCTTTATCTCACTAAAATCTGCAAATCGATTGTGATTAACGCAGGCGACGGAATTCACGAGCACCCGACTCAGGCTCTGCTTGATATGTTCTCCATCCGTGAAAAAACAGGTAAACTTGAAGGTTTGAAAGTTTGTATTGTCGGCGATATTGCACACAGCAGAGTGGCACTGTCAAACATTTTCGGCCTGAAGGCAATGGGAGCGCACGTATCATTATGCGGACCCGCAACCATGATACCCCGCGGCATAGAAAATCTCGGCGTTAAAGTCTATACTGATATAGACAAGGCAATGAAAGAGAACGACGTGCTGAATGTGCTCAGAATTCAGCTTGAAAGAAAAGCGCGTGAATACTTCCCCTCCGTAAGAGAATACCATCAGTTTTACGGTATAACACAGGAGAGAATTGACAGAAACAACAAGGATATCCTGATTCTCCACCCGGGCCCCATTAACAGAGGCGTTGAAATCACATCTGATGTTGCAGACGGACCTAACCAGATCATTCTTGATCAGGTGACAAACGGTGTGGCAGTCCGTATGTCAATTCTTTATCTTTTAGGCACCAGAACGAGTGAGGAATAAATGAGAACGAGACTTAAAAATATTTCAGTATGTGACCCTGTACAGAATATTAATGACAAATATGATATCCTGATTGAAAATGGTGTCATAACCGGTTTATCAGCTCCCGGATCTGATTCATCAGGGGCCGACCGCGAAATTGACTTCACGGGCTGTGTTGCGGTACCGGGCTTTTTTGATATGCATGTTCACTTAAGAGAGCCCGGCAGAGAAGATAAGGAAACCGTGATTACGGGATGCAATTCGGCAGCCAGAGGCGGGTTTACAGGAGTTGCCTGCATGCCCAATACCACTCCGGCAATTGACTCCGCAGAAACAGTGCACTTTATCAGAATGAAAGCAGAAAAGCATCTTGTTGATGTGCACCCGGTTGCAGCCGCAACACTCGGAAGAAAGGGTGAAACGCTTTCGCCTATTGCCGAACTTTCAGAAGCTGGCGCAGTAGCATTTTCTGATGACGGCGTGGCAATAAAAACCGCAGCTATTCTGAGAAGAGTAATGGAATATGCCAATATGTTTGACAGACCGGTTATTGAGCATTGTGAAGATGATTCTCTTGCCGGCGGCGCAATGAATGAAGGATTCAACTCCACCATATTCGGATTATCTTCGGTTCCCCCGATTGCCGAAGAACTGACTGTGGCACGTGATATTATGATGGCAGAGTACACCGGCGCAAGGGTTCATATTGCACATATTTCTACAAAAAATGCTATAGACCTTGTACGGCAGGGCAAAGCAAAAGGGATTAAAGTGACTGCTGAAGTTACCCCTCATCACTTTACATTAACCGATGACATGCTTGCCGGTTATGATACAAACTATAAAATGAATCCCCCGCTGAGAACAGCAGAAGATGTTGCGGCTGCGGTTGAAGGCCTGAGAGACGGCACAATTGACTGCATTGCCAGTGATCACGCACCGCATACCCTTGAAGAGAAAGAGATGGAGTTTGAATATGCTCCCAACGGAATTCTGGGCCTTGAGACTCAGGTTGGCATTACCCTGACAGAACTCTATCACAATAACATCCTCTCCCTTGAACAGATTGTTGAGAAACTGGCAATAAACCCCAGGAAAATCCTCGGTCTTGAAATCCCTTCAATCAAAGAGGGAGCTGTGGCAAACATAACCATTCTTGATCCTGAAAGCGAATGGCAGTTTGATTCCTCAAAAATGAAGAGTAAATCATTTAACACCCCTTTTCACGGCACAAACTATAAAGGCTGTGCAAAAGCCGTAATAAACAAGGGACAGATTTACCATAACGATACCTTCAGCACTATATAATTTCATATCTGCAAAGGGCTGGCTTCATAAGTTCAGCCCTTTTCTCCTTTTAATTCACACTTCATACAACCTCAGCAGAATCAGCGTCTGTAACAGCAAAGGCACTTCACCTGTGTCTATTTTTATATACAACAGGCTACATTAAGTGTACAGCAGATTTGAGACCGGATAGGGTTCAGGCCATACCGATAACTATACAAGTAATCTCCAGGGGATCATACAAGTCTGTAACCTCAGCAAATTCAACATCTTACGGCGTATCGTCCTGTTTTTTGATTCCTCCATCTGCAAACAATAGCATTCTGGCATGGTTGTTGAATAATATGATTCAGAACAAAATGGAGATTACTAAAATGAAAAAGCTTGTAATGACATCTGTATTGCTTTTAATTGGTCTGACTCTTTTTTCAGGCTGCAGGGTAAGAGGTGATTTTTTTCTGGATCCTGTTTATTATGATAATACACCTCCCTCCGATCCGGTCGGAGTGGGAGTTCAGAACGGGGATCGTGAAGTTCTTGTTTACTGGAACTATAATTATGAAAATGACGTGGCCGGTTATAATGTTTACAGCTCATCATCCTATTACGGAAGATATGAACTTATAGGCTCAACCAAATCAAATACATTTATGGATTATGGCGTTACAAACGGTGTAACCTACTATTACGCAGTGACAGCTTATGATTATAACGGTAATGAAAGTGACCTGAGCCATGAGGATATTTACATTACTCCCAGACCCGAAGGCTATAACAAAACCATATTTGATGCTGATGTAAACCCCAATTCATCGGGATATGATTTTTCATCATTTTCAGTTGTTCCATTTGATGACCAGGCGGCTGATTTCTTCCTCGAATCATATAACGGTCAGCTTTACCTGACAGTATGGGACGATACAGACATTCAGGATATGGGTTACACCAGAGACCTGAAAGACATCCCCTTTGCACCCACATCGGGCTGGGATGCTGATAAAACTGTAAGAGTTTATGCGGGTAACACTTATGTGATCTGGACATGGGATAATCACTTTGCCAAGATCAGAATTAAATCTGTATCACGCGACAGGATCATCTTTGACTGGGCATATCAGACTGCAGAAGGGAATGTTGATCTGAAGCCGCTCAAAAAAGAGCAGGATCGTAAAGTATCCGGCATAAAATAAAGAGAGGGAGAGACTTCCCTCTCTCCTTTTTATACTTTATCTTTGTAATATGAAAAAATGCTTTTACTTGTCAGTTTTTTTCGTTCTGTTTTCTCTCACGCCATCAGAAACAATAGCTCAGAATTTCAACGGGCAGGGGAAAATCAAATTTCCCAAAACTCCCGATTACACTGCTGTCTTTGAAAAAATTCAAAAGGGTATTCTGAGCGGTGACATCTCACAATTCTCTGAATATATATCCGATAAAACTTTTATAAATCTTTCCTCCGGGAAAAGCGGTTACTACTCTGTTAACCAGTCTTACTATATTCTGCAGGAATATTTTCATACCCATAAACCTGTTTCATTCCGGTTCGACAGCATCAAAGACGGCGATAACCCTTTTGCGATAGGCACACTTCTTTATGAAAACCAGACCAGAAAAGATTATTCACAGGTTTTTATATCTCTCGGACACGAAAAATCCAACTGGACCATTCTTCAGTTTTCAATTAAATGATCCGCAAAAGACTCATTCCCCGCTATCTGCGTAAATTATCCCTTTTTGCATGGGGAATTCTCTCTGCTCTGGTGGTTCTTCTGACGGGAATAACAGAACCGGTCTTAATTGATTCGGCAGTGAACGGATGGAAAGGAAATATCGAAAATCAGCTGAATGAAAGAATTGATGAGGCTCTGGATTTTTTTAATGAGCGCCAGACGGGACTTGTATCTGAATCCCGGAAACTGGCTCTAAAGTTTGCCTCTTCAGATTTTTCAGCAGTCACCGGTGAGGAAGTCTCTGAAGCCACATCAGAGAAATACGGCTTTATTCTGACAAAAGATAATGAACCCGTAATCTGGAACAGCAACTTTTTCTCTCCCGAAGAAATCGGAAGTATGCTTAAAAAGCATCAACCTGATAATACCTTTTTTGAAATATCAGACCTTTTCACGGCTCTTGTCATAATCAGCGATTCGATTGGCGGCCGCCCGGATAACAGACTGATTACATTTCAGATCCTTGAAAAAGAATACAATATAACCGAAACATATATCTCTGAACCGGGCTTTAAAAGTCAGCTCTCGTCTCTCCTGATGACAGAAACTGAGATAGATTACCTTCCTTACAAGCCAAAGACTAAAGACGGAAGAAAAGCATCTTTTGAACTTCTCAATAATCACGGAGAAAAGATCGGGCTTGTCACCATTGATAAACCGATGCTCAAAAATGAGCTTAAGACCATTCAGCAGCGGATATCTCTTGTTCAGGCGTTCTTCACAATATTCGCCTCATTGCTTTTTGCGGCGGGAATTATCGGTGAAACAAAGAAATTAAAGTCGCTCCATCTGAGAACCGCAATTTACCTGGCCGTTATTTTCGGTTTCAGATACATTCTCATATTTTTTGATCTTCCGCAGAAATTCATTTCGGGCTGGATAAATGACCCCTCTGTTTTTTCTTCCAAACTGCTGAGCGGCGCATTCAGATCACCCCTTGAACTGGCGCTGTCGGTTACAGCTATATTCTTTTCATCTGTTATAATAACACGGTACATCGGCAGAATTAAGGAGGAACTCCCCTCATGGCATCCTGCAATAAGAATCACAGCAGGATTTATCTCTATTCTGGTTATTAATTTCATTGTAAGGGGTTACGCGGCAGCTCTGAGGAGCGTTATTTTTGATTCTTCACTGAACTACTTTGGCGGTTCTGATATCGTGCCGGCTAAAGAGATTATTTTTATGAATATAAATCTGATCCTCTTCAGCGTGGCTTCTTTTCTGCTCGTCTCGGGTTTGCTGAAATTCCTGTATCATATGACTGTCACTTCCCGTGAGAAAGAAACAGGACAGCTGATGATTGTCTCCGGTTTGATCCTGATTATCTCCCTGATATTCTATTTCATGCAGAATGCACCTCTCATCAATGTGTACCAGCACATTCTTTTCATGATTCTTGCAGCTGTCATCGAAATAATTTACAGAAAAAGAGGCTCTTTTAATATCAGTTACTTCCTGATACTGCCGGTATTCTCTTCAGTGTTCGGTATATCTGTTCTGAATTATTTTAACACTGATCTCGAAAAAGAATCTCTCAAGAAAACCACTTATAACCTCACCAGAATCAATGAAGGATATCTGAGTTTTCTCTTACTTCAGACCGCCTCAGAAATCGCAACTGATAAAAAGGTGAAATTTGCTGTTCAGAACAAAAACATATCTGACAGAGAGGCATTTGCATTATGGTCAAAGAGCCCGCTGTTTGGCGAAGGCATTTCGGGAGCAATCACTCTTTATGATAAAAATAAAGAAAGAGGCGGAGAATTTTTTACGGGGAATCCTGATTATTACGGAATCCTGACTGCCGCTCCTGATTTTGATCAGGATGGTGCCGTAAGGTCGCTGAATGATAAGAACCGCTCTGCCGTTCACCTTTCTGTTACATCAGGAGTTGAAGACAGAGGGAGAATAATTGGTTACGTTAATGTATCGGCAACACTTGATTATTTTAATAAGAGTTCCGGGTTCATACCTGAAATATTTGCGGGGAAAAATGATCTTGAAGAGAATGAGGCTTTCAGCCCCGATATTTTTTTCATATTTGAAGATACAGTTATAAATTATCAGGGTAAGTTCAGTCCCGGCCGGGAAGAACTGAGCACCATTTTTGCCTCACTGTCAGAAGGAGTGTCAGAAAACTGGGTATATCTGACACGCGGGGGAGAAAATGTCACAGTTTTCGCTTTACTCTCAATGAGGGGAGGTAAACCCTGCATAATAGCCACTGCTGCAAAGAGCAGAGCATTTGAGTGGAGTTACTTCAATTTCTTCAAGCTGTTCATTATCCACTTTCTGTTTATAACAGTTATTTATATAATCATTCTTGTTCTGAGACTCCGGAAAGATATCCGTCCGCTCTATTCCTTCCGCTTCAGACTGCTGGGCGCACTTCTGGTGATTTCCATTCTCCCCATACTTGCACTGGCAGTTTTCAACAGATCGGAGGTGATGAACAAAGAGAAAGAATTTATTAAAACAAGACTGATTCAGAAATTCAGCACAATTGAAAACAGCCTGAACTACTTTTCAAAGCTCTACCCTGCCCCCTATGAAGTTTTTGAAAATATCAAGAACTCCACCGATGCAGATTTTATAATCTACCGGGGTAAAGAAGTCTGGTATATGAGCAGCAGTTCATTCAATCTTTCGGGTTTGCAGGGCAGCCTCATAAGTTATAATGCTTACAGGATGCTTAAATCTGATAATCAGGAATATTTCACAGAAGCGGGAATAGAGAACTATAACTATTACAAATATTACAGGCAGATTAAGTTCAGAGGTGAGAATCTGATTCTTTCAACAGACGACAGCAGTTTCAGGAAAGGGGCAGCATTTTCTTCACTTGAGTTCGATGTTTTTCTTTTCGGAATCTATTCATTTGCCGTAATGCTGATTTTTATGGTAAGCACTTTTATTGCAAACAGTATTTACAAACCGATAAAAACTCTCACTTCGGCCACCAAAAGCATCGCTCACGGCGATCTTGATTACAAAATTAACGAAACTGACAGAAGTGAAATTGGTGAGCTGATCTCCGGATTTAACAAGATGACTCTTGAAATAAGGAAAAATCAGGAAGAGATTGCCTCTCTGGAAAGAGAGACGGCATGGAAAGAGATTGCACGCCAGGTTGCTCATGAAATTAAAAACCCTCTTACTCCTATTAAATTAAGCATTCAGCACCTGCTTTCTGCCTATCATAATAAACCTGAAAAGTTTGAAAGCGTCTTTAACAAGGTTATGACAACCGTTCTGAATCAGATTGAAACCCTGAATCAGATTGCGTCTGAGTTCTCAAGATTTGCAAAGATGCCGGCAATTGATGTTAAACCTGTAAACCTTACTGATGTGCTTAAGGAAATTCAGGTGCTCTATTCAGAACAAAATCAGAATATTGTTTTCGGGGAGGAAAAGCCATATATCGTTTCTGCGGACGAATCCAATCTCAGGAGAATTATAATCAATCTTGTCAGGAACGCAATCCAGGCATCATCAACTGCAGTCAGTTTCAGCATAAGTGAAAACTCAGGATTTGTTACTCTCAGCATCCGTGATAACGGACATGGCATCAAAGAGGAATTCAGGAACAAGATTTTTCTTGCAGATTTTACGACAAAAGAAACGGGAATGGGACTCGGGCTTAAGATTGTAAAAAAATATATGGAAAAAATAGGCGGGGATATTGAACTCGTTTCAACCGGGGAATCAGGTTCTGAGTTCGCACTGAAATTCAGGAAATTCAGCTCATAAATCAGCTCACAGACTGTTCACTTGTATGATAAGGAAGAAAAACGGATACAGTTGTGCCGCTGTTGATGTGGCTTTCAAGAGTGATTGAACCACCGAGTTTTTCAATCCATTTTTTTGTGAGGGTAAGTCCGAGGCCGGAGCCTTCAAAATGCCTGTCCATCCCTTCGCTCACCTGACGGAATTCATCAAATATCAGGTCAAAGTTACCCTCATCAATACCGATGCCGGTATCAGTCACTTTTAGTATTAATTCTCTCGTTCCGGTGGTGTCATCCGTTGTATTTACTGATACAGTAACTCCCCCCTTTATTGTGAATTTAATGGCATTATCAATCAGGTTCATAAATATGTTCTCAAGGAGAACCTTGTTTGAAAAAATTTCCTGAAGATCCTTCTGAACATTTATTTCAAGTTTGAGATTCTTTTTAGCGGCTTCAGGCAGAAACATCTCTCTCATTTCATAAAACAACTCTTCCAGATTAACATTATGGGCCTTCACTCTGTAATTTTCGGACTCCATTCTTGAATATTCAAGTATCAGGTTGATTGTACGGATAAGGCGTTTCCCTCCCTGGAAAATTCTGTTCGCCATAACCCGTTCTGATTCCTGACTTGCTTCTTCCGCCATAATTTCTGCATATCCCAGTATACCGATAAGAGGAGTCCTTAATTCATGACTCATATTATTAAGCAGGCTTGATTTAAGACGTGCAAGCTCTTGAGCTTTGTTTTTTGCAGCTTCCAGTTTTGCTGTGGCTTCAACCCTGAAAGTGACATCTCTTGCCACAACAATGGATCTTACATAATCGCCGTTCTCATCATAAAAAAAGTTTGCATGATCTTCCCGCCAGATATAATCACCGTTTTTACATCTGGCTCTGTACATATAGAGCAGACTTTCTTCTTTCTTACCTATTGCTGCGTAAATATCATTAAAAATTCCTCTGTCCTCGGGATGTATTAACTCAAAAATTCCTGCGGAATCTCTCCCCACCTCTTCATCTTCACTGTATCCAAGCTGACGGGTATATGAATCTGATACAAAAACAATATGTTCCTTTTCAAACACAATAATACCGTCTGAAGTGTTTTCGGCGATCAGCTTGAATTGGGCTTTCGCATTATTCAGTTCTTTTTCTTTCAGCTTTTCATGAGTGATATCGGTTGCAGCCCCGGCAATGACTGTCTTTCCATTCTCGTTTTGCTCTGTTTTCCCTTTTATTCTGAACCATTTATATTCACCTTCAGAGTTTT
This sequence comes from Ignavibacteriaceae bacterium, assembly GCA_013359345.1. GTDB lineage: Bacteria > Bacteroidota > Ignavibacteria > Ignavibacteriales > Ignavibacteriaceae > JABWCA01. Next base: position 20,176 of record JABWCA010000004.1, on the reverse strand, counting down.
TCACCCTGTATTCATAGTAGAATATATCTTCAGCACCTGCTAAATACTGATCGAGTGACAGAAAAAATCCTGCATAATCAGAGGGATGGATTAACTCACCGAATTTCTGAAGTGTGTCTAAATCTGAAGGATTGTACCCGAGAATATTTTTAATACTATCCGAGAATTTTACCTTCTTATCAGGCAATTCAATCGACCAGATAAAAATGGCGGCAATACTCAGTGCAGAATGAAGAAAAGAATTCATTTATCTAATTATTATTTTCAGTAAAAAAATACGCAATAGATTTGCTATTGTCAATCAGAAAGAGAATTATTTTTGCACTGCCTGCTAATACCCACTATAAGATCACTGTATGAATGACTGATATAATCACTCTCCCTGATCCCGAAAAAATTTGCGTAGAATAAGCATTGTTCCCTGATTTTCTCAATTCCCAGATCGCCGTTTGCGTCAATTGCCTCAACTTCAATGAAAGATCCGAGCCCTTCAACATTATCAAAATGAAACTTTACATTATCAATAAAATATATTTTCCTCTCCTTTTTCACCACCGCTTTTATGCCATTAACCTTTGTGAGTATTTCCTTTAAGACCGGATCAGGATTATGCCTGTACAGAAGAATTCTTGAAACTTTCGCATCCTTCAGATTCTCCCTTTCGTAGAAAATAAGAGAATTTTCAATATTTCCTTCCCTCAGTTTCATTCTCCCTTCAGGCACGTTAAAATAAGTATCTGTCTGGTGGTCTGTTCCCCTGAACTCCGGGTTCAGTCCTTTGAATTTATTTTCAAGCTCATTAATATCAGTGGCAGATGCCTTAAACTCGTAATTTATATGTGACATGACAATTATCCTTATGATTTAATTTTCATGGTGCAAGCCATGACGAGTGGTGAAGTTTCCCCTCTTTAATCTTAAAAGCAGCCCTGATATTGCCCGACTTATGAAGATACAGCCAGTCTATCTCATTTATTACCGTTCTGATAACACAGAAATTCTTATAGCCTGATTCACTTTCTGTAAGTGAGGGTGTGATATTTTTATAATCAGCAGGAAGTGTTGAATCGGGCACCGGTATCTCCTCTCCCGGATCAACAGTTGTAAGATAGCATCTCCTGCTCGCAGGTTTTGATATCTGCCAGCGCTCAAATGCGGTATCATCCGTGTAATGCACAAATGAAATTCCTCTTGCTCTTACCTGAACCGCAGAATTGCTGTCATAAAATAAAAATGAAGTGTTAGGATTGAGTTTTAGCTGTGAAACCTTGCCTGTTCTGTAATCGGAGTGAATCAGAATCTCCATCAGATCTTTGTTAAAGTCTCTGAGAACAACCGTTCTTAATTCCGGCTTATCTCCGTTTATTGTTGAAATAACAGGTGTGTGAAAAGGGTGTCTCCGGTTTGTAACCCCCTCCGCAAGAGCTTTAATTATGCTGTCAAAAACCTGAGATGTATTACTGTAAATCTCAGGAATATATTGAGGGATCTCATACTCAGATTTGCTTATCAATTTGTTTTTGCCCGCATTTTATCAGATCTGCATCTTTCACTGCAGTATTTAACCTCGTGCCATACTTTGCGCCACTTCTTTCTCCATGCAAACTCACGTCCGCAGACGGCACATATTTTTACGGAGAGATCAGTTTTTTTCAATTAAGCGGTATCCTTAGGTTAATAGTATTTAATGAAAAACTCAGATCGGCCATTTTTAAGATTTCAGTAAAATTATTCTGATGCACAAAATAAAGAATAGTATCAAAAATAAGAAGGAATGAGCCCTGCAGCACCAGAGAACTTCCGTATCCCTTTAATATTTCGCTGTATTTTTCAGAGGTTTTACCTTTTTCTCTCAGCAGAAATCCTGTTACGATGTATGCAACATCCAGGCCGGCATTCAGAAGAAGTATATTCTGCATTTCGGCCGATTGCTTCAGTGCATCGCTAAGTTTATCTGAAGGCACCGCATTAACAGCGGCAGAATATCCGAAGGCCGCAATCCCGAAATTCACCAGATTCCACATTGCATTCATTGCATGAAACTGCCTGGCTTCACCAGAGGTGGCAAAGTATGAGGAACCGCTCACCAGCATATTGCTCAGTGCCCAGCCTCCAAGAACAAGCATTCCGGAAGCATTAGTGCCATTTACAATTGCAATTGCCTTTTCAGCTGTTGCAATCTCCTGCGCAGCAAGTGTGCCAAGGAAAATCATGAAGATAACGGCAGTCTTCATATCACACCTTTAATGAAGATAAACCTCCGTCGGCATGAATAATCTGTCCGGTTATCCATGAGCCGGCGGGTGAAAGAAGGAATGCGGCGGTTTCTGCAATTTCATCTGCAGATCCGTATCTCTTAAGCGGATGTCGTTCTGCAGCCATTTTTCTTTTTTCATCGGTATTGAGGAGTTTGCCGGCCAGCTGTGTATCAGTCAGTGAGGGTGCTATCCCGTTAACCCTGATTGCCGGTGCAAACTCAGCGGCAAGAGATCTGATTAATCCTTCAACCGCACCTTTGGCAGCCGCCACAGATGCATGATAAGGCAGGCCAAGCTGTACGGCTACCGTACTGAACATCACCACCGATGCATCACCCGCTTTCTTAAGTGCGGGCAGATAATTCTGCAGCACTCTCACAGCTCCGTATAGGTTAATGCTCATGTCATTCTGGAAATCTGTCTGCTTTAGTGAGGTGAACGGACGCAGATTTACAGATCCCGGTGCGTATACAAGTCCGTTAAGCGGTTCTTTGATCTCAGGCAGAGGATCCGGAGAAAGAACATCACAGCTAAAGCTGATCAGTTCAGGATGAGCAATCTCAGGAATATTTCTTGAAACGGAGTATACTTTATGACCTTTTCCAAGTAAATTTTTAACAAGGGCGTTACCAATTCCTCCTGAACCGCCAACAACTAAATAAACAGACATAACAGACCTTTTTATTTACATGAACAGTCAGTAATTTAGTGTAGTTCCTGTAAAAATATTTGAAGTAACCCGGGGAGATTTATGTCAAAGTTCACTCAGCAGCAAAAAGAAGCACTTAATACCGAGAACAACCTGTTTGTAATTGCGAATGCCGGTGCAGGTAAAACGGCAGTTCTTGCCAGCCGGTTCGCTGATATTATTCTTAAGGATGATATTAATCTTAAGAATATTGTGGCAATCACATTCACTGATAAAGCAGCCGGTGAGCTTTTCAGCCGGATCACTTCCATCATTAACAGCCTCATTGAGAATCATGAAAAAAACGGTCTTCATATAAACCAGGTAAAACGGCTGATTGAAAACCGCCACCGCCTTATTTCTGCCAGAATTTCAACAATCCACTCTTTCTGCAATGATATTTTGAGAGAGTTTCCTTTTGAAGCGGGACTTGATTATGAGTTCAGGATTGCAGATACACAGGAACTGAATGATCTCACAGACGATACTATAGATCTGGTTCTTAGAAGGCTTAAAAAAGATGAACCGGAGGCATACGGAGTTTTCCGTGAGCTTTTACTTTCATTTGGCACATTTGATAAATTTGTCGCCGAGATGAAAGGGCTTTACAACAGCAGATATTATCTTCTTCAGCCTCACTCACCTGGAACTTCTGAATCTTTTGCTGATCTTTTTCTCAGAGTGGATCCGGCCGGAATAATCTCTTTCTATAAAAAGAAAAGCTTTGAGATTTATAAGAAATATAAAGGAACAGATCTTGAGGAATATATACAGAGACTGGCTGAACTTTCAAATATATTGAAACCCGGTTATTCAGATAATTATGATATCCCTTCTTTTAATTCGCCTTCAGAGTATGATGAGTTAATTGCACTCGGTGAGAAAATCAGAAATCTTCAGAATATCCTGATCTCTGCCGGAATTCAGAATATGGGAGCCAAAAAATTTCCGAAACTTAAAGCAGTGAAAGGACTTTTTGATAAAGAATTTCAGGATGGTTTTAATAAAATATCTGCTTCATTTAAAGAAGAATTCGACTTTGAAGATACGGGTTTCGTGGAACTGGCATCAGGTCTGCAGAAAGTATTCCTGATTTTCTCAAAAATCCACAATGAGCTTGAGCTCAGGAAAAAATCAGAGGGCATAGTTGATTTTACGGATGTTCTTATAAAAACAAAAAAAGTTCTGAGTGATAAAACCGTCGTTTCATCCCTTGCATCAGCATATAAGTTCATAATGATTGATGAATACCAGGATACTGATGATCTTCAGTTCGAAATATTCAGGGATATAGTGAATGAAAGCATAAACACTCAGCTTAAGACTAATCTTTATTTTGTCGGCGACCCTAAACAGAGCATATATATGTTTAAAGGGGCTAATCCGGGTGTATTTAATTCTACGGTTGCAAATCTTAACCGGACAGGCGTACCTGTTAACGAGGTTATCCTGCCTCACAGTTTCAGGATGACTGAAAAGCTTGCTCTGTTTCTTAATTTTATTTTCAGGGAGATTTTCACAACAAATAGTGACCCCGGGAAATCTGCGCTTCAGTTTGAAGCGGAATATCAGCCCATCACTGCAGTATCAAGGGAAGATGATTTCACAGAAATAGAGATTGCATGTATCGAGACTCCGCAGAACAGTGAGAAAAATGACGGGAATAATTTCCCTGAGAAGAAAGAAAATCCCGGTTCAGAAGATGAAAATGCTGAATCAGACTCTGCTTCAGACAGATCTGTAAAAACCGAGCATTTATACATAATCAGCAAGATCCTTGAGATTACCTCAGATAAGATGGGGGATAAGAGAGTCTCACCCTCACAGATAGCCGTTCTGTGTATTAAAAATAATCTCCTTGAAGAACTGGGCCTCCTGATGAATGAGTTTAACATCCCTTACCGCATGATAAAGGGAAAAGGATTTTACCAGACCCAGGTTGTTCTTGATGTGCTCAGTCTTTGCGAATTTGTTCTTGATCCGGGAAACAACACCGCCCTGACTGCCCTGCTGAGATCACCTTTTCTTTCCGTTTCTGATGATCAGATTGTTAATTTAATTCTTGACCGGGAAACCCCTTCAGTTTATGATTCAATAAAGCTGAAAGCAGACGGAGATGAGTTCTGCAGGGAACTCTCACTTGAACTTGATTCGGTTATTAATCTTGCGGCATCATCCGGACTCGAAGAATTTATCAGAAAATCTGCTGTGCAGACTCCATATCTGGCATCTCTGAGTCATGGGCTCAATGGCAATCAGAATTATGCAAACTTTGAAAAGATCTGCGATATTGCAAGAGAGCATTCTGCCGGCCGCGGGTTAAGGAAAGGACTCTTTGATTTCATAAACAATCTGCGCGAACAGATAAAAGATGGCGCACGCGAATCACAGGAGAGTGTCATCTCAGACGGTGAGGCTGTTACTCTTATGAATATTCACCAGTCTAAAGGGCTTCAGTTTGACACTGTCTTTCTAACGGGAATTAACGCCCAGGGAGACAGCGGAGGGGCCAGGAAAAGAGATGTAGTTGTTTCTCCCGATTTCGGCATTGTTTCATATCTCCCCGGGTCAGACAAAATTCTGGGTAAAAAAAGTGAAAAGAAACAGAATCTGATACACTCTTTGTATAATTCAGTCTCAACAGGACGTGATGAGGCCGAAAAGAAGAGACTTTTTTATGTTGCACTCACCAGAGCAAAAAACAGACTTTTTCTTTCCTTTACAAAGGGGAAAAGCTCAGTCGGGTTTTACAAATTCTTTAAACCGGTAACAGAAGGCTTCATTAACTCAGATAAAATCGAAATTATTGAAGATGATGAGAAAACCGGGCAGAAGCTTCTGAAGCTGAGTGACCGGATACAAGTGCTTGACACCGGAATTAACACTGATCTGGAAAGGGATTCAGAAACAGTTTTCTCATTGAGGTCAATCACGGCAATCAATGAAACCAATCTTCAAAGAAAAACTCTGAGTGCAGACTCTGCTAAAAATCTGAGAATTTTTACACGCAATATCAGCTCTGAATCGGCATCAGAAATTATTTCTGCCTCTCAGTTTTCAACATTTATGAACTGCCCGGGGAGTTATTATCTTAAGTACATTCTGAACAGCTGGAGACTTGAGGACCTGATGAATGAAACCCTGTTCACTGGAGACTCTGACCGGCCCGGTATTGACCCTAAAGCAAGAGGAACTGCAATACACAAACTGCTGGAAAGAGCCGGAGAGATTGGTGCTCACCGGGATGATATCAGACAAAAGCTTGCTGAAGCAGGACTTGTATGGGAAGCGGATGATGAACCTTATATTGAGCAGCTTGCGGGGTCTCTTCTGAAATTTATGGAATCGGATATTTATCGTGAGATAGTAAATTCACCTGATCCGAAAAGGGAATTTGAGATCTATGCACGCGTTGAAGATTTCTACATACACGGAATTATCGATCTGCTTCATATAAGCGGCAATACTGCCATCATTTATGATTACAAAACCGACAGGGTAAACAGGGATTCCATAGAATACAAAAAAAGATATTACGGGAAGCAGCTTGAATTTTATGCGCTTCTTGTAAGCAGACTGAATCCTGAGATCGAAAAATTCGTGCTGAATCTTGTCTTTATCAACGAAGCGGGAAAACATGAACCGGTTACCCTTACAAGAAAAGATATCCGGGAAACAGAGGCAGAAGTGATCAAGATGGTAAAAATGATCAGACAAAGAGAGTTCCCTGAAAGAAGAGGAATGTGTATCAATTGTTATTGCAAAAATTTTGATTGATACCCCAAAAACTTTAGATTGATATAACTTTTTACTACAATTATTGATGAGTTGCTATGCTTAATTATATCTGGATGGCTCTGATCTTTCTGGGTCTTGCTGCCGCTGTAACAACTGATATATCTGACTCTGCCACAAACAGATTTAAAAACAATGTGGCTTTGAAAATTGAACGGCCTGAAGGTCTTGATTATTCAAAGGAAAAACAGGATCTGAGTATCCGGATAAAATCACAGGATTTTAACCATTTTTTCGGGGCGGATACTGATAAGGATTTAATTCTGGCAGGCAAAGCTACCAGAAAAGGCAACTCTGACACGCTGATTGTAAACATGAAGCTGCCTGCTGACGCACCGGAAATATTAAAAATTATTGCCGCCAGTAACGGAAAAGCCGATGATTTTCAGGCCCGGCTCTTTCCGGCAAATCCGGCTGACACTGCAGACTCACATGCCTCGGTGCTCTTTGAAGAAGTCACCTTCCGTAAAGTGAAAGAAATTACCGGCGCAATAATTTCCTATTCAGAAACAGCGGTAAATATTGCACTGGGCCTCATTGGCATTATGGCTTTATGGCTGGGCGTCATGAAAATTGCAGATCAGGCGGGAGTTATCAATTTTATTGCAAAAGTTCTGCGGCCTGTAATCAGAAGACTCTTTCCTGATGTGCCCACTGATCATCCCGCCGTGGGGGCAATCATTATGAATGTCTCGGCAAATTTCCTGGGGCTCTCAAATGCCGCCACCCCATTCGGCCTGAAGGCTATGGAAGAACTTGATAAGCTTAATGAGAATAAAGGTACCGCAACAAACGCAATGTGCACCTTTCTGGCTATCAATACAGCGGGAATGACCCTTATACCGGCAACAGCCATTGCAATAAGAGCATCAGCAGGAAGTTCTGAGCCGGCAATCATTATCGGGACTTCCCTTTTTGGTTCATTCTGCGCAACCGTGACAGCCATCATTTCTGTCAAGATACTTGAAAATTTCCCCATGAAACTAAGGGATATCCCTTCTGTTATTAAGGAAAAGAAAAAAACTATTCTTAAGGTGATGCTTTTTGTTGCTTCAGCTCTGGCTGTTATTTCTGCAGTGTTTTTCAGCGGCATCCTGAAAAACTCATCTTTTCTGACGGCTGAGAACTTCAAGAATTTTGTCCAGTTTTTCTCTGTGATTGCCATTCCCCTGATCATGGCAATTTTTATCACAGCCGGACTCATTAAAAAAGTTAAAGTTTATGAATCTTTTGTTGAAGGAGCAAAAGAGGGATTCAATATTGCCATCAGAATCATTCCCTATCTTGTGGCCATGCTAATGGCAATCGGTGTTTTCAGGGCAGGCGGCGCAATGGACTGGCTTATAGCAATCCTGACTCCTGCAACAAATCTGATCGGGATGCCCGCAGAAGCCCTCCCAATGGCTCTGATGCGACCTCTCTCAGGAAGCGGATCACTTGGCATAATGGCAGAGATAATTGCCATACACGGGCCTGATTCATTTATAGGCATTCTTGTATCAACATTTTTCGGGAGCACCGAGACAACATTTTATGTTCTTGCGGTTTATTTTGGATCGGTGGGCATTAAAAACACAAGGCATGCTCTGCCGGCAGGACTTTTAGCTGATATTGCCGGAATTTTAGGAGCAACATTTATTGTAAGGCTTCTGTTTTTCAGTTAATTATCAAACAAGCCGTTATTTTTGATTTTTTCAAATGACTGTTTGTAATTCTGACCGAGTATATCTTTATACTCATTTGTGTAGGTGATAAAATAATCACGGGCAGCTTTTGTTTTACCAAGCTTCAGGAGCTGCCTGATTTTAAGCTGCATTGCAAATTCATTAAGTGTGTCATATTTCAGAATAACCTGAGCCGCTGAGAGCAGTTCATCATCATCCATTTTGTTATTGACCATCTGAACTGCCTTAAGCAGAAATGACACAATGTCTTCATGTATCTTTATTTTATAATTATCAAGCCAGTCAAAATTACAGTCATCAAGAAGCTTGCCTTTACCGATCAGATTAAGAAGATTCTTCATATCTTTTCTGGGATCATCTGATTTCATAAAGCTTTCTTTCAGTTTGAAATAATCCATCAGATCAAACCTGACAGAATCATCAAAACTCACATACCAGAGATTTTTATTATATACAATTTCAATGCCGCCGATCTCATCAAGCAGAGAGCGGAGATGATTTATGGATACGTTACGGTTGTTTTTAACATTTTCTCTGGGGTGGTCAGGCCACAGGGTTGTGTTAAGTTTTTCTGTGGTTATTCCCTTGAATCTGGTCTTAAAATCAATACTGCTTATTGTCAGGAGAATAAAAAGCTGTTTCAGTTTAGGAGTCAGTTTTGCGGCAATATCTTCTCCTGTACCTGAGATTATCCTCAGATTTTCAAAAAACAGGATATGAATACCCGTATGCGGAATCTGTAACTCTTCAGCGCTTTGCGGATTCATGGTGGAATGCGGAGAGTTTTCTGCCGTTCCTTTCCCCTTAACCGGTTTCCCGTTTCCGTTATTTTTCCTGTACAGGTACCCCGCAAGAAATGCAAGCACTACAATCAGGATAATGAAAAAATATTCTCTCGACTGCAGTTCATTGGAGAAAAAGCTCTGCGCAGAAAAAATGCCGTTCCGGTTCGGAGGCAAAAGCTCTTTCCGGAAGATAGTACTGAGTGACAGTGCAGCAAGCCAGACAGATGCGGCTGCTGATATAATAAAAGTACTGAACAGAACGCAGTTATAGTGACGTTCTGAGTTATTTAGAATTGGATGCCGGCCGGAGTGAATCTGAAATGTATGTCGTTTATTTTGTTTTCTCGCCCTCTTCATTTATCCCCCTCAGGATTATTCTACATTTACTTCAGGTATTTTTTTATAAAATAGTTAATTAAAGTATGAATATATAAACTTTCCAGTTTAAAATAAAGAGGTCGGCCCTGTGTGAGCCGACCTTTTCATAAAACAGATTATTTTGAGAGCACCTTAAATTCCACTCTCCGGTTCATTGCTCTTCCTTCGGCTGTGGCGTTATCGCCAACCGGTAATGTGGCACCATAACCTTTGGCGGTTAACCTTGTGCCGGCAACACCTTTTGAAATAAGGAAGTTTCTGACAGCTTCAGCGCGTTTCAATGATAAATCAACATTAGATTCAGAGCCGCCCACATTATCTGTGTGTCCCTGAATTTCAACTGTCATTTTCGGGTTATCAATGAGAATCTGAGCTGCATTATACAGTATGGGATATGATTCAGATCTTATTGTTGCAGAAGCAAAGTCAAAATTGATGTTCATGAGAACCCAGTTTGCTGAACCCTTGCCGGCGTTCTCTTTTACTATCTGCTCAATCTTCTTGTAATCTACAGGATCCTGTCTGTATTTTTTGACGATTTCTTCAATTTTTGAATAATCTATCGGCTCATAAACTTTACCGTCAACAATCTTAACAGTGTCTTTGCCTGACGGCTGATCGGGTTGCTTTTCTTTTTCAATGTACTTTACAGCCAGGCCATCATAAATGGTGCATTCATCAGATTTCTCACCCTTTTTGAGGTAGAAATTGATACCCATGTTAAATGAAATATAAGCGTCATGCGGGCCGCCGAACATGCCGCCGACCGGTCCGATAAGACCATCGGCATTGTCATTTGCCAGAGTGTGGTACATAACTTCTGTTGCTATGCTCCAGTTATCACTGAAGAGGTTCCATTGAGCACCCATGGTGAGGTTAAACTGGTAATCAATCCATGATTTATCTTTGAATGATGTTCCGTTTTTGACATCCATATAATAAAAACCGCCGCCAAGCCCCACATAGGGTGATACAGGCTCGCAGGGCACAAACTTGTAAATAAGATCAAGGTTGGAGCCGATAAAGGTTGTCTCCGGTTTTTTCTTCAGTGTAAAGTATGCATAATATGGCTTAATTCTCAGACCGACATACTCTGAAAAATAGCGGGTGAAATGAATGTAACCGCCGTAGCTTTCTTCAGGGCTTACAATATCGGTGCCGGTGAACCGTGGCAATAATGCACCAATACCCATCTGCCAGGAAGTTTTATAGGCTGTTACAAGGCTGTGAGCCCTTTTCTTTTCCGGTTCCTTTGAGTCGCCTGAGCCGGTGACCCCCGGATACAATGAAAAGAGTTTTGACTCCGGCCCTTTGCCGAATGTCTTTATAAGTCCGAATTCGAAATTGAGGTAACTGTCTCTGCCTCCGCCCAGCAGACCGCTAAGCGGACCGGTTATGCCATCAAGCTGGTCATTACCAAGTGTATGGATACCAACTTCTGCTTTTAAGCCCCAGTCTTTACCTAATGCATTTCTGTAATATGCCCCGAGGTAAATATTTGACTGATAATCAAGAGTGGTGTTAGGATTGACTGTGTTTTTCACATCCTGATAGGTGGCAGAAAATCCGAGTCCGATATATGGGGATATATTCAGCCTGGGATTGAAATTAAAGAGAATATCAGCAGCAACCTGCATCAGGTCCACCCCGACTTTAGGGGTGTTGCCTTCTATTCTTGAATAGGCCGGTTTAAGACGCAGGGAAACATGCTCGGAAAAATCTCTCTGGATGGAAAGAAATCCGCCGTAATTAATCTCACGTGAAGTGGCTTCTGAACCGATGAATCTTGGGTACCCGACACCAAAGCCGAAGCCCCATGAATCTGTCGGAACCTGAGCATATACATCAGTAATGAGTGCCGCAGCAAATACAATAAAGAAAGTTAGATTTTTTAACATACCCACTCTGTGTAAAGATTTCAAAAAAAACTATGGAATATAATTATATTTTATTAAAAACAAAACAGTTACGGTATTTACTTATAGCGTTACTTATTATAATCTGACAGTATTATTTTGCGTATAACGGGGTTAGAAACTTTTGCAGCCGGAAATGATTTCATTTAATTTTTGGTCATTTATTTCTTTTTCGTTAAATTTGTATTCTGTTTTTCGGGGTGTAGCGCAGCCCGGCTAGCGCGCTTCGTTCGGGACGAAGAGGTCGTAGGTTCGAATCCTATCACCCCGACCAGCAATTTTCCCGCTCAAATTACTCCATTATTATTTACCCGGCCTTACATTGTACTGAGATCATAAAGAGGAAATCACAACCGGTTTTTATTCATTATCCGGAATCTTATCGGTTCAGCCCGGGTCCTTACTGCAAATTACACTTTAAGCGCAATATATTTTCGTTAAATACTCCAAAAATTACACTCATTTCTGATTATTTGCAAAAATAAATTCAAATATCCCGAAAATTAGTTCGGAATTATCCCCAAAGTGTATTTTATCAAATATTCTTATCTTTGTGTTGTTGATTCCAATGTAAAAAAGAGATTATAAATAAAGGAAAATTATGGCAAAATCACATTCATTTGATGTAGTTTCAGAAATTGATCTTCAGGAAGTGGATAATGCAATAAATCAGGCAACCAAGGAAATTATCCAGCGTTATGACCTGAAAGATTCACATACAACAATAGAACTTAACAAAAAAGATAAGTTTATCAATTTAAATACGAAAGATGACTATTCTCTGAAAGCAACAATTGATATTCTTCAGACAAAATTTATTAAAAGAGGTTTATCAATAAAGGCTTTAAATCCTGATGAAGCAGAACAGGCTTCGGGCGGGAGACTCAGGCAAAAAATTAATCTGAGAGTGGGTATTTCGAAAGATGACGGAAGAATCATCACAAAGATGATTAAAGATTCAGGCCTGAAAGTGCAGGCTCAGATACAGGATGAGCAGGTAAGAGTGACTGCACCGAAAATAGATGACCTGCAGGCCGTTCAGAAGATGCTGCTTGATGCCGATCTTACATTTCCGGTTCAGTTTACAAACTATAAATAATTTTATCTTCTTCCGCTGAAGAAGTTATCCGATTTTTCAAGCTTAAGGTCACTCAGCTGAGGGGCCTTAACCTTGATCTCAAACCTGTAGCCTGTGTATGTTCCCACAGGATTCCATACAAAATTCATCACCCAGCAATGCAGATCACGGCTTATCACTATCTGCGGGGCAGCAAATTCTTTTCTTTCAATGTCATAACTTCCGCCGAGAGTGAATTTCCAGTTCTTGGTCAGACTCAGACTGAAATCACCTCTGACGTTTGAGAATTTCTGGATTGAGTTGGGGTTGAATCTGTTTTCATTGAAATTGTAAGAAAGACTGAGGCTCCAGGGAATTGTAAAATCAGGTTCAACCGGAGAGTAAAGTCCGGTGTAATAATTACTTTCCCTGAAAAATATCTCCTCACCGGTAGTCTGAATTGTATCTTCTTTCTGTTCAGATTTAAAGCGTTCGCCTGAGAGATTGAGTGAGGCAGAAAAGCTTACATTTTTGAGTCTGAGAAATCCCTTCCCTTCAGAGATCAGAAATTTATTGATATCCCTGCCGTTCTGGTCATAATCATACAAACCGAAAGTTGTTGAACCGGCGAGATTAAGAAAATCTGACACCTGAGTTCTGTAATCAACAAAGAGATTGGAGAACTTAAGGCTATCTGCTGCAAAATTGTAATTCATTGACGCATTAACGTTAAGCAGCTGTATTTTCTGCTCTTTGGAGGTCGTATCGGTCAGATCCTTCATTGTTTTTATTTCAAAAATATTTGACACCCCGAAACTTAAGCTCTGCTGCTCTCCGGTTGAGGGTCCGCCAAAAATTTCCTTTTCAAATTTGCTGTATTTTACGGTCTCGCCGCTGCTAAGCTGATATGAACCGTAATACCCCCAGAAATCTTCAGAAAAATCAGGCTGGTAATTATAACTGACTCTGGGGATGAGAGTGTGCCTGAGTGCTGAAACGCCGAAATTATTAACCGGGAAAATACCGAAGACTTTAGTCTGCGCGGCAAGTGAAAGAGTAAAGGTTCTGACCGCCCTGAATCCGTCAACATCTCGTGTTATTACAGTATCCGCCGCCTGATTTGTTTCAAAATATCTGTTTTTATTCAGTTCGGCCCACAGAGGCGTATTTACCTGATTTCCTGTTAAAACAGCTTCGCGGAGAATACTTTTAGTATACCAGATTTCCTGATAGCTGACTGAGGGTGAAACATTGAAGAAACCGATTTTTGGTGCGGCGGTTAATGAAATCTGATGCTGGATACCGTTTCTCACATCAAATATTCCGTTTACATTATTGCGCTGATTCTGAAGCTGACCAGTATATGAAACGCCGATTTCTTCATACCAGTGCAGTTTTTCAGGCGCATCAGGATTTGCAAACGGATAAAAGAGTGATTTGCTGAATGTTACTCCCGGGAGAGTTTCAAAGATGTTACCGGTTTGTAATTCCTGCCTTCTGTTATAATTGGCCGTAAGGCTCATCCCTGATTCTTCCCAGGTTTCAAAATAGGTGATATTAGAATAAATATCATTCTTCAGGAGCTCATTGATATTGGTGCTGGTTTCCCTGATAAAATTAGAGGAAAGGAACTCAAGGTTTGCATCAAAGCGTGAGGTGGGAGTCAGGCTTTGATTGTGAAACCATCTCAGCCGCCAGTTCTGTTCTGAAGCCCGGCCGGGATCATTGCTTTCACCACTGATCAGATTATAGTAACTCCCTTCAACATAACCATTGAAATCATATCTTTTATTGTATCTGAAACGGGAATTAACACCAAAACTCCCCCTTGTGTAAAAATCACCGGTTAAGGTAAGATCAAAATAATCACTCGGAGCCCAGAAATATCCGAATCTGGAAAGATATCTTCCATAACCGGTCCGGTTACCGAATGCAGGGGCTATTATGCCTGATCTCCTTCCTTTTTCAAGAGGGAATACGGCAAAAGGAATCGGCACGGGAAACGGAACGCCTCCGAACGTGAGAAAAATCCATTTCCCTATAACCTGTTCATCAGGGATGACTTTCATCTGCGCACAGAAGAATCCGTAATGAGGGTGGTCGGCATCGCAGGTGGTATAAAAACCGTTTTCAACAAAAAAGACATCTTTGGTGACTTTTTTGATCTTTGCACCGGAATAATTAGCATTTTCAGCTTCGGTTTCGGCGTAAGTGATATATCCTTTCCTGTTCTTAAAGTTATATTTCATCTTACTGCCCCGGTAATCGGTTCCCTCCTCATTAAGAACCGGCGTATCGGTAAGTCCCCCTGCGGTATCAGACTCAGCTCCGAAAGCTTCAAGAAATGATGTTTCAAAATCAACGAAGATTGTGCCTGATGTCAGGTTTGTATTTTTATACTTTAGTTTACCCTTGCCGTAAATGTGCATCATCTTATCCTGAGTGAAAAATATAAGAGAATCGGTTGATGATGCATATATAACCGAATCGATATCAGAATCATCCTCAAATAAGGTATCCGCAAGCACCAGACTATCTTTGATATTTATTGTGTCGGCAGCAGGCAGCGGCTCAAACTGAAGGGATGCAACAGGAAATGCAGCCGTTTCAGCAAAGCAAATAAGAATGCATGCTGAACACATATAAAGTATAAGTCGGGAAACCGGGAGAGATCCTGGATTTTTCATGTCTGAGTTAATAACTAAACCTTAAGCTTTGCAGCAGATTCTTCAATTTTCTTAATGATCTGCTCGGCAATTTTTAATGCCTCAAGACCATCAACTCCCGATACAACCGGAGTGGTGTCATTAAGCACCGCATCAATAAAAAGACTGAGTTCATGTTTCAGTGCATTTATCTCAATAACTTCAGGCTGTTCATAAACTATGCTTTTTATATTTTCTCCTGTGCCAATGCTCCCAAAGGAGATTCCCGTGATCTGATGGTTCACTTTTGGATCAACAAGCCTGAAAACTTCTGCCACACCCGAATTAAAATCGAGCGAGATATAATGATCCTTCTGGAAGATTCTCATCTTTCTCATCTTTTTCTGAGAAATCCTGCTTGCGGTAACCACGGCAACAGCACCATTCTCAAACTCAATGCGTGCGTTTGCAATATCCAGATAATCAGATACCACTGCAACACCGCTGGCGTCAATTTTTACGACCTTACTTTTTATAAGCGAGAGGATCAGATCTATATCATGTATCATGAGGTCAAGAACCACTGCAACATCTGAACCCCTGGGATTAAACTGTGCAAGCCTGTCGGTCTGAATAAATAACGGACTGATTGAATACTTTTCGACAGCCAGAATTGCAGGATTAAATCTCTCGATATGACCCACCTGTATCTTCAAGCCCCTTTCATCAGCTATCCGGCAGAGTTCAACTGCCTCCTCAATAGTCGAAGTTATCGGTTTTTCAATAAATATATGACGGCCGCTCAGCAGAGCTTGTTTTGCGATCTCATAGTGAGCCGGAGTTGATACCGCTATTGATACAGCGTCGCAATGTTCCAGAAACTGATCATAGTTCTCAAACGCCTTAACGCTGTATTCCTCTGCCTTTTTGTTAAGATTTTCAATATTACCATCGTATATACCCGTTACTGTACAGTTATCTGACTGAAGGAGCATTTTAAGATGCAGGGTTCCGAGGTGACCAACCCCTGCAATGCCGATTTTAAGTTTATTTTTATTTTCCATTATGTACACTCAATACTTTAATAATTTTACTGTATCCCCTGTTCTGCTGATCTTTATAATAAAACAGCACCGTATAGATGTTGTCTGTTTCAAAAAAATTGCCTTCAAACACATAGGGATCTGACAAGATTTTCTGCGCGTCTGCTGAGGCACTCACATACTGATAGTCGTAAACACCTCTCTTGAGTCTTAAAGAGGCTTCATAACGGTTTCCTGATTTTTCCATTTTTATCATGCCCCCCGGATTCCAGTAATTAAATGACCCGTTGAGGTAAATTCCGGTCTGCGAATCATCTGGCGGAGTGAACCTGAATCTGATTGTAATGTAATCAGAAGTAAGCTCATTGAAAGGGGCAAGCAGCATGGCACCGTTATTATCTTTATCTCCCCTGAAGTAAAATCGGGAGGTTTCCACTCCGTCAGGAGTTGCGTAAGCCCCGTCTCCCTGATATTTTGACTGATTTGTTATATCAATTTGTCTGTAAGAGTTGCCCGGCCTTATACCCCTGATTGTAATCTCAAAATTACTGCCGTCTGTTGTCCTGAATAAAACGCTGTCGGCCCGCATATTTTTAGGATAATATTTCCCATCGTAAAATTTATTATTCTCTATAACCTCAACAGCCTCAAAATATTCCTGAAAGAAACCATCCGGCAGTTGCAGTTTTATATTCATTGTGAGTGCTTTTGATAAATCAACCGGAAAGAGCGGAGCATCATAGATTGATTCGGTTACAAATGCCGCACCTGCAGAGGCCTCATCAGATACAACATAGAAATAACCGGTGGCATATACCCGGGTTGTATCAAAGGAATCGGTAATCAGAAACATCCATTTTGTCCTGAAGGGGAATTCAATGCCGGCACGGGCATCAGGGAATGATCCGCTGAAATGATATCTGGCATCTTTAACGGTAACCGGAAGATATTCAAATTCAGGATTCCTCAGAATATTTTCATTGCGTGAATAAAAGAACTGATCTTTAAGGGGTCTTCCGCCGGGATCACAGGGCTTAAAGATTATAGCTGTTTCAGGATATGAAGCTGAGTTAAAATCAAACTCAATGGTGATTTTCTCACCGGTATCTGGATTGATGATTGGGAAGTTTTTGCCGGATGGCGACTTATAGCAAACAAGGGCTTTCACTTCAGGTACCGATGAGTATAAACTCTCAGTTAACAGCACCTGAAGCAAAAGCAATAAAAGGTATCGGCTCACAAATTAAAAGTTAAAAATCTCAACGCATTTTATGGAGCCATAGGGCACAAAAATGGTTATCTTTTCGCTTTCACGCTCAGTAAGCAGTAACAGTCCGTCATCATAGGCGCCCTGTAAAGTGCCGCTTTTAAATACTATTTCGTAAACGGCGCTGTTTGTAGACGACTCATTTACGAGTCCGTAATTTTCATGCATCGTGATATTCAGCGTCTTGCCGACAAACTGTTCCCAGTTTAGCTTCATTTTACCGCCCTCAAAAATTTAGAATATTAATTATTCAAATTTATAAATTTTTTAGCTCATTATTAAGTTTAACAAGCGCATCTTTTGCATCACCAAAATACATAAGAGAATTGTCATTATAAAACAGATCATTTTCAATTCCGGCGTATCCTGATGCCATTGATCTCTTAATAATTACAACAGTCTTTGAATAGTCGACATTGAGAATAGGCATTCCGTAAATTGTTGACTGCGGATTATTTCTTGCCGCAGGATTCACAACATCGTTTGCACCAATAATTAATGAGATATCAGTGTTCTTAAAATCATCATTTATATCTTCAAGTGCAAGCAGTTTATCATACGGAATGTTTGCCTCGGCCAGAAGAATATTCATGTGACCTGGCATACGGCCCGCCACGGGATGAATTGCGAACCTTACGTTGACACCCTTTTTCTCCAGGTTATCCATCAGTTCTTTAACAGTATGCTGTGCCTGAGCCACCGCCATACCATATCCGGGAACGATAACCACATTTGATGCAACACTGAAAAGCATGGCTGCTTCTTCTGAATCGACAGACTTTACCGTTTTCTTCTCAGTCTGTGCATCAGCACCTCCGGAGGCAGCTGCATTTGCCCATCCTCCGAGCAGAACATTCATTAATGATCTGTTCATAGCTTTGCACATGATGTTGGTGAGAATAACACCAGAGGCACCAACGAGCGCTCCTGCAATAATCAGCATTTCATTATTTATCACAAATCCGGTTGCCGCGGCTGCCAGACCTGAATAAGAATTAAGCAGCGAAATGGCCACCGGCATATCCGCCCCCCCTATAGGGAGAACAAGCATGATGCCAAGAATAAGTGCCACTGCAAGTGAAACATAATAAGCGTTCAGATCACCGGGATATATTGAAGAAAAAACTATAAGGGCAACGGCACCTGCAAGAAGGAGGATATTCAGGATGTTGTGTCCCGGTAATTTGACAACCTTACCGGTTACAATTCCCTGCAGTTTGCCAAATGCAATAAGTGAGCCGGTGAATGTAACGCCGCCTATGATTATGCTTAGCTGGATTGTGAGTCCCGATTTAAGATTAAGGAAATCTGCAATCTGTGAAGGATTTGCTTCGGCATTATGGAGTCTTATAAGAAGTTCGGCAAAAGCCACTATGGCTGATGCACCACCGCCGAAACCGTTAAGAAGCCCCACCATCTGCGGCATATCGGTCATTTTAACCGTATACGCCAGCAGCGCCCCGATACCGGAGCCAACCACCAGACCGATGAGAATATACTCAAAGCTTACGATATCTTTGACAAGCAATGTGGCCACTATTGCCAGAAGCATTCCAAGGGCAGAAAGCTGATTTGCCTTGACAGCTTTGAGGGGCGAACCTAATCCTTTAATTCCGTATATAAAAAGGAATGAGGCGACCAGATACAGTACAGGGATTAAAATTTCTCTCATTTCTTTTCACTCACTTCTTTTTAAACATTTTTAACATTCTGTCGGTAACAAGATAACCGCCCACCACGTTGATTGTGGCAAAAATCACGGCGACCATACCAAGTATCTGTGCCAT
The DNA here is from genome assembly GCA_013359345.1 of Ignavibacteriaceae bacterium. Classification (GTDB taxonomy): domain Bacteria; phylum Bacteroidota; class Ignavibacteria; order Ignavibacteriales; family Ignavibacteriaceae; genus JABWCA01. Next base: position 872 of record JABWCA010000004.1, on the reverse strand, counting down.
TGTATCATTATGTCCCGCTGCAATAAGCGCCCCGACAATGGTGATACCCGAAATTGCATTTGATCCCGACATAAGCGGCGTGTGCAGTGTGGGAGGCACTTTTGTTATAAGCTCAAAACCAACAAAACTGGCAAGAACAAAAATGTATAGTAAAGCAAAAATTTCTGTACCCATGTTATACTCCTGTATTCCAGTGATTTTTCACTCTTTCATTAACGAGCTCGCCGTCTTTTACAATGAGTGAGGATTTTACAATTTCATCATCGGGATTAAGATTCAGATTACCCTCCTTACTGAAATGCTGAATAAAGGCGAGAAGATTTTTTGAATAAAGATCGCTTGCCTGATGAGCCATTAATGACGGGAGGTTTGGCTCCCCGATTATAGTGACTCCGTGTTTAACGACAACTTTGCCTGCTTCGCTGATTTCACAGTTTCCGCCAAACTCAACCGCCATATCAAGAACCACAGAACCATGGCGCATATGCTTAACCATTTCTTCTGTGACAAGTATGGGGGCTTTTCTGCCCGGCACCAGTGCAGTGGTGATTACGATATCTGCTGCAGTGATGTGCTTAAAGAGAACTTCTTTCTGTTTGTTAAGATATTCCTGTGAGGCCTCTTTGGCGTATCCTCTTTCATCCTGCATTGATTTATCCATCTCAACTTCAATGAACCTTCCGCCGAGACTCATGACTTCTTCTTTAACTGCAGGCCGCACATCTGAAACTTCCACAACGGCGCCAAGTCTTTTGGCGGTGCCAAGTGCCTGAAGGCCTGCAACTCCCGCACCCATAATCACCACTTTTGAGGGGGTGATTGTTCCTGCTGCGGTCATCATAAGCGGAAAAATCTTTTGAAGGTAGTTCGTA
>JABWCA010000434.1 GCA_013359345.1 Ignavibacteriaceae bacterium | reverse complement strand
TACGCGCAACCGCTATAAAAGAGATACAAAAAGCGGCAAACAAAAGGGACAGTTTAAGAGAGGCACCAAGCCGGGCAGGGGCTTTACCATATCAGAGCGGACAATAAGGATACCTGCACGCCCTTTTTTAATCCTGGGCAAAGATGACTATAAAACAATAGAAGATGTGATTTTTGACTTCCTTACCAGATAATCTTACAACCCAAATAAATCAGATGACCAACTGAGAAAAAAAAGCCCGTCAACTGACGGGCTTTTTTTTCTAAGAGTCTCTCATATTGTGATGGCATCAAGTGTTTTGCAAACACCTATCTGTTCCTGAGATATTATGTGAGTTTCTATTTCCTCCTGCCCTTCATAAGGCCAAAAACCTTTATATCCGTTCAGGTACTTGTATTTAATACCTTCAACAGAAACTTCTGTGAAAGAATACACTTCCGAAGCAGGATATAGTGCTCTAATCTTCCCTTCAAAAATCCGGTATTCCGTAACATACCATTCTTCCCAGGGTAAACTGGGATATAATTTGATTTCTGAAAGAATATCCCATTGCTGAGACACAACAAGGGTTTGAATCCCCCTGTTGTTTTTGTAATACACTCTGCTCTCCTCATTCCTGAAGATGGGCAGATGTATTTCAAGTTTTTCCTCGTACCTCCACCCGATAACGGGCAGAGATACTTCAAAGATAGAAAATTTACTAAAATAATTGAATTTACTCTGGCTTAGAGCCAAAGCAAAATTAAACTCCTTATTAAATATTTTTTTGATCAGCTCTTCAGGAGGCTGAACCTCCTTTAAATAGTCAAAAGAGGTTATGTCTGCTGCATTAGGCAGCAAAATGTAATCATCCATAATTATGAATGAAAAGGGGTGAATTCTTTCAGCGGGAACGAATTCTGCTGTGCAATTAGATGCACTACGATTTGCACCCATTATCTTTACGCTTCCGGTTTCAAACCGGAAACTTTTGTTGCTTCTTGTAGAATATGATTCTGCGAATCTGCTGAATCTGTTAAACTCTGCTAATGTGATAGTCTTTTTCATGGGTTCGGGCTTCCTGTTTTTTTTGTTTAAAAGAGTTTAGTTTTATCTACTTTTCCGGCTGGTCAAACAAGCCGGGAGAGTCGTCTTCAGATGTTTTTGCTTTAAGCCTGTTGATATAACTGTCTGAAAGGTTAAGGAGCCTTGCAAGTGTCTTTGTGTCAACGTCAAGGTGTGTTCTTACATACTCTTTTTTTGCCTCTAAAATCTGGGTCTCGCTGAAATAAATGCCTGTCTTACTGAATGCAACCCACAGTTTAATTGTGTTTTGAAGTCCTATTAAATCAACCGCAGTCTTAAAGTCATTTGTAAATATTTCGGGGTTTACGTCATTCATCCATTCATAATTTTCCATGCGGGGCTCCTTTCACCTTACTTAAGATTTTCTATTGCTTTAATTAACTTACTGCACTGCTTAGCTGTCAGCCAGGCAACCTTATCAACTCCTGTGATGCGTTTGCAGAATGAGTTAAGGGCTTCCTCGGTTTTGGCATAAACTGCGGGGTGCTCCATCCAGAGTTTAGCCACATGGTGCATTTGCCTGGGTGAAATACGGGCCTGCCCGGTGCGGGTGTGCTGTGCGGTTTTGAACCCCATTTTAGCCAGTGTTGCAATTACCGCCGTTGCCTGATCAGCCGT
>JABWCA010000147.1 GCA_013359345.1 Ignavibacteriaceae bacterium | reverse complement strand
GGCTCATGGCAAACATTAAAAAACGTGACAGAAGTTACGAAGCCACAATGCAGGAAGATTACATAAAGGAGCTTCATCATCTCTATAATGAGTTTTTCTTCAACTATAACGATTCGCCCATTCTGATTGTGAATTCATCAAAAATTGATTTTGTGGGTAACACAGCTGATTTTGAACTGCTTTATGAACAGATTATGAAAAAAGACAGAGCATTCATTGAATACTTTCAGCCGGAGACAGGAAGTCTTTTCGGATGAGAACCTTATTAATAATTGTACTGATATATCTGGGGTACGTACTCGTAAAGAAACTGGTGAAATACTATATCATTAAAAAAGTAAAAGAAGCCGAAAAGCAGTTTTACACCAATGCCAAAACCGGCGGCGGTAATTTCAGGCAGGGCTTCAATGAAAAAGATATAATTGATGTAGACTACAAAGAAGTAGAAGATAACGATAAAAAACTGAACTGATGAGCAGCCTTTCAACTCCTGTTTTCCGTGCCCTGTGGGGCAGAAAAGAATCTGACGACTACCGGCTGGATGAAGCCCGCAGGATTCTTGTGATCAGGCAGCATAATCAGCTCGGTGATCTTCTTGCAAGCACCTCTCTGTTCCGTGCCCTGAAACAACGCTTTCCTTTTTCTGAAATCACTCTCATAGTGAGCCCCCCCAACAAAGATGCCGTACTGAAAAATAAGTATATAGATCACAGATTTATTTTTGATAAGTCGCTTATAAAAAACACTGCTTACCTTAAAGCGCTGAAATCGGTTCTCAGGAAAGATTACGATATATGTATTGTGCCTGTGGTGGTTTCAAACTCATTCACGAGCAACCTTATGGCCGGTCTTTCTGACGCTAAAGTGAAAATCGGGATAAGCAGTTTTGACGGCATTAAAAATGAAAGCGATTATTTCTTCACCCACCGCGTTAAACTTGACTGGCGGACCCAGCCGGATATGCACGTGGGGGACAGAATCATGGATATTGTAAGGCCTTTCGGGATTGACACCGATGATTTCAGAATTGAAATCTCATTTGATGAAGACGATCTTGCCGTTGCAAAAAAGTTTATAAGAAGATATGAAAATATTGGTGAGCGGCCTCTGATTGGTATTCATTCAGGTGCGGGGAAGCTGCCAAACAGGTGGGATTACAAAAATTTCATCACACTAATTGAAAAACTGAGAAAAGAGTATAACGCCTCAATTTATCTCACAGGCACAAATGCCGATCTTGATATAACAGAGGCAATAAAGAAGTCACTCTCATTCTCTGTTCTGGATTTCCTGAACAAAAGCATCCCCGAAGCCGCAGCTCTCATCTCACTCTCAGATCTTTTTGTCACGAACGATACCGGGGTGATGCACGTGGCGGGTTCAACCGCAACACCGCAGATATCACTTTTTGGTCCCACAAATCCTTTTCAGTGGGCGCCGGTAGGGAAAGAAAAACATTTTCTGAGGAAATCAGACATCATTGACGATATTACCGTTGAAGAGGTATTCAGCCTTTGCGGAACAATTCTATCACAATCAGGCGGAGTAAAACGCAGTGTTAAATAACCGTTTTTTTTCAGTTCTTGATATCGGATCAAACTCCTTCCACCTTATTATTGCAGAAAAAAAGGAAAACGGCTTTGAAATTGCCGACCGTGAAAAAGCGGTACTAAGGCTCAGCACATCTGATGTTAACGGAACAAGTTACATAAAAGAGACCGATATCAGGAAGGGGATAAACCTTATTTTTAAGGCAAAAGAGCTTGCTGCCAGATATAATGCCCCTATCAGAATTGTTGCCACAAGCGCCGTGAGGGAAGCCGTGAACAAGGAGGATTTTCTCAGACGGGTGGCTGAAGAGACTGGCGATACAATTCAGGTGATCTCAGGCATAGAAGAGGCTCAGTATATTTATGAGGGCATTACTGCATATTTTAACTGGAAAAATGAAAAGGTGCTTTCAATTGATATCGGGGGAGGCAGCACAGAACTTTCTGTGGGGCGCACGAGCGATGCCGGCATTGAATTTGTGAAAAGCCTGAAAGTTGGAAGTGTGAGGCTTTCACAGCGTTTTTTCCCCGATTACAAAATTGAAACCAAATCACTGATTGCATGCACTCATTATGTGCTCGGGTATTTTGAAGTGTTCAAAGAAGAGATACAAAAGACCAATTTCACCAAAGTGGCCGTTACTGCGGGAACTGCAAAAAGCATTTTCACAATGGCTGAAGCACTGCTCGGCAAGCCGGTTAAGAGGGGGGATTTCAGGATTGTACGCGATGCCGATGTGCGGGTGGTTTATGATATGGTAATGAGTAACAGGACATTCAGGCGAAGGCTGAAAATACCGGGGCTTGAAGCAAAACGGGCGGATATAATTCCCGCAGGCATGATTATTTTCAGGACAATAATGGAAAGCCTGGGCATTGAAGAGATGTATTATTCTGAATACGCTCTGAGAGAAGGGCTCCTATTTCATGAACTGCAGAACCTGAACGGCCGGAAACAGTGATTATTCATGATGTGATAATAAAAAGGCGGCTTTATTGCCGCCTTTTCAGTTTATAACCGGAGGGGTTATAAGATCAGTCTCTTTTCTTTTGTATCATGTTAGAGTAGTATTTAACCATGATGCCCGAGTTGTTACCCAGATTACTGTAAAGCCAGGCTGCCTGCTCAAACAGGGAAATTGATTCGCCTTTATTCTCAAACACCTGCTCAAGATAGAGAATTGAGTCATAATAAAGCTGCATATTCTTGAGATAAAGGCTTGCCATCATGGCGTAAGAATTAATATCAATTATATTCTGTGCAAGAAGACCCCTGAGATCAGCCATGCTCTTTTTAACTTTTTCAGCAGTGGCTTTATCAACAAGAGTGAATACGCCTTCGAGTTCAAATACGTTTCCGGGCTCGGGTTCCTCACCTTTTCTGTAGATATCCCAGTAGAATGTTTTATCTGAGGTGCCGTAATCAAGGGTGAAACCGGGCGCCTGCACACGGTTAACCATGTTGGTTTTACCTTTTACATCACCCCTGAAAAGTTCGTTTGAATCTTCATCCACAATTATCAGGACATAAACTCTTTCTTCCTGATTCAGATTGACTTTATTAGAGTCAACGAATATGAAGATGGGTGACTGGTCAAAGATGTTTCCGTAAGGAGCTGCAGGCACAACACCGTAGGCCCTGAAGGCGGCCGGTGTGAGTACCGCCATTTCACGGGCTTTTGCATTTGTCATATCAAGCTGGGCAAATCCTGAAGCAGTAAATTCATTATTGCTGAGAGCTCTTGCCTGGCTGCCGTCATCAACCATTGAATCTGATATAAGTGATCCAAGAATAAGCTTCTGGCTTTTTTCAACGGGAAGCACACTGCCATCCATAAAGTAGACAGTTGATTTTCCTTTTGTTCCCACAACCAGCATATCGCCTTTGTAAAGCTGGGTGCCCATTTCAACTTTTTCTTTATCAACTTTGCCGTCTCTTACTACTGTAACGTCGCCTTCAATACCGGTGACAATTGCCACTGTCGGTTTCTCGTCAAGAGCAAATACAGTAAGTGAGGTTATAAAAGCTGCAATAAGTATTACGATGACTGCTTTGGATAATTTCATTTCACACCGGCCTTTTTATTTAGTTTATTGCGTAAATGCCTACTGCAACAATTTCACCGTTTGAGGTCCAGACAACAAAACCTGCATCGGGATAGTTGTACATTGTGTATGAACCTTCTTCGGTTTTATCTTCTGCAGGACCGCAGACCTCAAGCACCTTATCTTCAGCATCACCAACGTTGAGGCTGCCAAGATCACCTAAAGAGATACCTGATTCATTGCGTTCCCAGAGGATCATTCCTGTAACATAGCCATCTGCATTAAGAGTCACTGTTATAGTGGGGGAGTAATAATGCCAGAGTGTAGTTCCGTCTTCAGTTTCAGCGAAAGCGGGAGCCTGTAATTTTGCAAGCACTTTATCACTTACATCACCAATCTTAATGCCGCTTATTGAGGCCTGCAGAGCAGATTCACCTTCAATGAGTTTTTTCTTGGGAGCATTGGGAAGTTTGCCTGTTTCAGGAACATTCGGGTTCTTGGTTACGGTTCCGGTAAGTTTTGCAAGGTTTTCTCTTGCTATGTTTGCGTATTTTCCTTCGGGTACCAGATTAAGGAAAGTTTTCCATGTGCTGGTTGCCAGGTCTTTCTGCTGATTCCACTGATATGAGTATGCCAGATTAAATAATGCTTTGGGGTTATTTTTATCAAGATTATAGGCCTTCTGGAAAGCATCGGCTGCATCTTTAAATTTGCTCTGCTCAGCAAAATAGAACCCGAGAATCTGATAAGTATCATAAAGGCCTGAGCTCAGTTTCATTGCCTGGTCAAGATACTTCTTTGCACCCGTCATGTCTTTTGTAAGAACGCTGATCATGGCAAGGTTTATAAGGGGCTGGGGATAATTAGGATCATATTTAAGAGCTTTGTTAAAGTTATCTATAGCATCAACAAAATCTTTATTTGTTACGGTGTAATTTCCTCTGGTTCTGCTCTGAAAATTATCTTTGAAAAGTTCAAGTTTTGATACAGCGGTATTAACCCACAGATCAAGATTGACACCCTTTTTGTTGATTTTTTCGGCGAGCATTGCAACACCAAGGTTGTTATAGGCTTCTTTGTAGAGAGGATACATCTCAAGGAACTTCTGGAATGAATTAATTGCCATTCCGTAATCGCCGGTCTGAAGATAGATCACGCCATAGTCAAAATTTCTTGCGTATTCATAATAGTTGCCTATGTGGATGAATGACTGAACTGCTCTCTGCGTAAAGTTGGGGTGATCAACCTGCTTTTCAAACATGGGGGTGTATTCAAAACCTCTGTTCACCATTGTATTGAACCAGTTAACAGAACCGAGGGGGTTGTAACCGGCTCTGATAGAATAAAGAATACCATATTTATCGGCTTCATATTCCTGTTCGCGGGTCCATGCCTTCAGCTGATCTTCGGTAACCTTTTTGCCCTGTTTTCTGAGAAGCTCCTCTGTTTTTGCACCATGCTGAAGAACAACGTGTGCAAGCTCATGTGCCACTACAAAAGCGAGCTCATCAATTGTTTCAATTGTCTGAAACAAGCCTGTGAATACATAGCAGTTACCGTTCGGGTATGCAAAGGCGTTTATTTCGTCGCTCTGAATGGTTTTGAAGGTAACATCAAGTCCGGTGTAACCGGCCCATTTAATAATATTCTTGCCGACTTCCTGAACCATCTTGTCTTCTTTTGTGCCATAAACAAATTTTCCGAATTCTTTTTCAACCATTTTATCAAATTCGGCCTTTGTGGGTTCTTTATCTTTTCTTTTCTGAGAAAAAGATTCATTTGTAAGGAAGAATGAGAATACGACTATAAAAAAGTAAGTCAGGTATCTGTTTGTTCTTAAAGTTAACATTTGTACGTCCTCCGGTTATTAAAGTAATTTTTTAATTTCTTTTGAAGATTATATTTATGAAAAGCAGCAGATGTTCCTTCATTATCCGAATCAGGTGACAGGAGGGGAGAATATGTGATGAATTTCACTTTTCAATGAATGAACGGCAGAGTTATGAACTTTTAATCTGCTGCATTGCTCCTTTGAATTCAGATGAAATACCGGCAATCACCTCTTTAAGCTGAAGTAACTTCATTGCAGCATCCTGGGAGAGGTCATTATCACTGATTATTTTATTGATCATTGTATCTGTAAGCTCTGTTGTATGGTTCATGAGTGAAGAGAACATTATCTCAGTCTGGTTACATACCACCAGCTTTGATTCTTTCATGATCTGTTTCTGAGCCACATAAATATCAGAATAAGCCTGCTGGAGTTCATTCATCTTTTGTTTAAGATTTTCGGCAAGCAGCGCGTTTTCCAGAACAATACCGGTTGAAGATGCCATTGCAGAAAGAAAGTTTTCATCTTCCGAATCAAAATTGCCTGATTTTTTATTAAGAATCTGGAGAACTGCAACCACTTCCCCCTGAATGTTTTTGAGGGGATATGAAAGGATGTTCCGGGTTCTGAAACCGGTTTTCATATCAATATCTTTGTTGAATCTGGGATGAGAATAAGGATCATTTATAATTTCCGACTTGCCGGTGGCAACAACCTGCCCTACTATACCCTGATCAATACTTATTCTTATTTCGCTCTTTTCAAGTCCGATGGCGGTGCGTGACCAAAGCTGCCTTCTTTGTTTATCAACAATAAAAAGAGTTGCTCTTTCTGAATCAAATAATTCAGCACCCAGGGTTATAATTCTCATCAGGAGTTCATCAAGATCACTCACTGAGGTGAGGCTGCGCAATATTTCAAGCAGTATTGACAGTTTTTTATTCTGATGGACAACCTGATTAAGATCAGCCTGAGCATCGGGCTTAAACGGATTTTTACCGCCCCGCTCAAGAATTCCGGTTGCCGATTCAACCATCTGATCCAGTGAAAGAGGATACTGGATGAAGTCTTCTATTGTATGCCCGAATATTATTTCCCGCGTATCATAAAAGTAATTTGAAATAATAACTATAGGAGTGCCGGATGTAAGGGTGTAAATCCGGTCAATAAATTCAATCTCACTCATTGCGGGGTTCAGGATCTCAACAAAAAAGAGATCATATTTTTCATTTTCAAGTCTGTTGAGGGTTTCTTCATTTTTAGGCAGGACAGTTGAGCTGAAGCCGGCCCTTTTATCAAAAGTATCAAAAATCTGGAAATGGGCATTATTATCCGAAATGATCGCAATATTATGTATGAGACTCATCTTGTATTAAACCGTCATTAAAGAGGAATTGAATAACCGGATAAATTCATGAGCGTTAACAGAGCAGCCAGCCTGATTATAATTTACCGGATTAATTAAAAGAGATCAGATTATTAATGAAAAATAAGAAAAAATTACCGAAATATCACAATGCAAAGTGCCGGGGATGGTAATAATAAAGGGGTAACTGCAAACTATAGCAGTTCAATGCAATTTATTGGGGAGTGTGAATTGATGCATGTGACTATTTGCCTTATCTGAGCGCTTAAAGATCCGTTTATGAATGAAATATTCTCAGAGATTAGGAAATTGTTAAAATTAAGGATACTGATATACCTTTCATGAAATGGAAGGCTGCCCCGGGAAGGAGCAGCCCTCAATTATCTCAGTGAAATCACTTTTTACCGTAAAGGTGGTTCCACCACTCCGGTTTATCTTTAAGATACTTATCAAAGTATGCAAGGATTGTTTTTGACCAGAGTTCACGTTTTTCGCGGTCGATTATGTGATGGTTCTGCTTATCAACTTCAATGTATTCAACATCCTTGCCGAGCAGTTTGAGAGCGGAATAAAACTGGGCGCTTTCTCCCGGCGGTACATTAGTATCGGCATTGCCGTGCAGCAGGAGAATGGGGGTGTTAACCTTATCTGCGTTGAAAAGGGGAGACTTATCAACATAGATATCTTTTCTGTTCCAGGGGTAGCTTTCTGCGGTTGCAATTCCGGAGTAAACCACACCCCAGTACCCTTCACCCCAGTAGCTTGAAAGGCTGCTGATTCCGGCATGTGAGATTGCCGCGGCGAATATATCTGTTTTGGTTATCAAGCTCATTGTCATGAATCCGCCGTATGATGCACCAATACACCCGATTTTCCCGGGATCAATGAAGCTGCAGGAGTTGATCATTGCTTTTGTTGCGCCTGTAATCTCTTCACCGGTAATTGTGCCCCAGTCATTAACGTGGCGGGAAGAAAATTCCTGCCCGTATCCGATGGCACCGCTGGGCTGAATCACGTAAACTATGTATCCGTTGGCAGTCCAGATATTTTTCGGGTATCGGCCCTCAAAGTTATTCTCCACAGGAGTTGTGCCTCCGTAATAATATACTATTGCGGGATACTTTTTGGTTGAGTCGAAATTATCGGGGAGATAGAGGAGCCCGTCTATCACTTCACCGTTTGGTTTCGTGTAATTCAGTGTCATGAATTTTGAGGGGGTGATTGATTTATATTCCGCCGCTGAGGGATCGAAAAGCATCGTGCCGGAATCTGTGTTCAGATCGCCGGAAATGTAAACCACTTCGGGGTATGATGCCGATGAACCGCTGTAAACAGCACTCTTTCCGTCATCACTTACTGCAAAATCATCGACCACAGGAACTTTAAGGGGAAGTTTGCGGAATTCACCCGATTTACGGCTGTAAGCGTAAACTGTTGTCTGGTCACGGTCAACCGTACTGAAAAATATAACATCGGGGTTATTTGTGAGATGAAAATCTGAAACTGACGGGTTGAAAGTTTTTGTCAGTGAAACAGCCGCGTCTGTTTTGATATTGTAAATGTACGCCTGCGAATCATACTCATTGGGAATGACACCATCAGGCACCGCAATGCCGGTTTTCCCGAATAATGAAGGACCTCCAAGTATCAGAATTTCTTCAGTGCCGCCAAGGAAAGCTGCCTTACCGGACCAGTAAAGGTTCATCACCGAATCGGTTTTACCCGTATGTGAATCATAGATATAATACGTGTTGTTGCTGAACGGACGTTTCAGGTCATTCCATTTATTAATATAGAAAAGCAGCTTTTTACCGTCAGGGGAGATATCAGAAATATCGCATGATAGATCATTCTCCGCAACTTTCCTGTTTAACCCTGTAACAAGGCTGTAATGCCAGATTTTATTTTTACTCCTGCTGCCGGCGGGTCTGTCTTCAATAGATTCATATCTTTTTACACCGTTTTTGAAGTCTTCTTCCTTTTCATACACAGCATACCAGATGTTTTTACCTGAGGCATCCCATCTGTAATATGAGAGATTTTTAATATTCCCGAGTACAGGTTCCGGCTTTGGAGCATCGGGATTATATATGTAAATGTAAGAGTAGTCGCCTTCAGATTCAACATAAGAAAACTTACCGGTCTTGCCTGCCCACTCAAACTGGCTCATGTAACTCCCCTCAAGAGTGGTTTTCAGGGTTCCTGTGGCAACATCATAAAGACGAAGCACTCTTTTGGATTTGCCCGGTTTTTTATCTGTGTAAGAAGTGAATACAGCGGCGGTTTTGCCATCCGGAGAAATTGTAACATTTGATATTTTTGCGTCATCAAGGAGCCGCTCAAATGAGGTTTTCAGAGCCGGGGAGAGTGAGAATGAGTAATCGGCATTATGTTCGGCATTACTCTCAAAACTGATTTTAAGCTGATTATCGGTATTAATTCCTTTGTGTGATGCAACCTGAATCAGAAAATAATAAGCACCCTGCTCAAGACTGAGTTCTTCTTTTTTTGAATCGGGTTTGCACTCTTTATCACCCGAATCAAACTTTGAGGCAGTCATGATCTTCTTTCCGTTCATATAAACTTTATAAGGGAAACATGATGAAAGGGAAAGGGTGCCTTTAGTGAAATTATTGACGTTAATGTAAAATGCGAGATAAAGAACCCCGGCAGTATTTCCGTTAGCAGCCCGGGGGAGTTTAATAACACCATTTCCGGCATATTCGGATTCCCATTTTATTCCGCCTCCCGCAATATCGGCACCCTTGGCGGGGACTGAACTTAGGAGCAGAGGGTTCTCTGTTTCCAGCACTTGGGGAACACCCTTTTCTGCTGATTCATCAACCCCGCTGATATAGATCCATGGGGAGAGCAGCACTGCGGCCGGGTGTACAGGCTCAGCAGTTTTTGATTGAGAGTTAACAGGAGTCAGTGAAATGATCCATAAAAAGAAAATCAGTTTCTTCATCATAACTTTCTTGTTTGTTTGTAATGATTAAAGATTGGTTTGAATAAAACAAATATAAGGAATTCAGTACATAACAGTGGCAGCAGCCCGCCGCGGCGGGTCAGTTTGCAACAGTGCCAGCAGTGACAACAGGAGCAGCATAAATGTGTTGGAACGCGGATTGAGCGGATTTTAGTGGATTTACGCGGATAATTTAATTGTTTTGTCATCTCTGCT
>JABWCA010000146.1 GCA_013359345.1 Ignavibacteriaceae bacterium | reverse complement strand
CGTGACGGCGGAAGAGGCGGTACAGGAGGCAGAGGTCTTCTTGGTAATGGCGGCGGAAGAAACCCGATTGTGACAAATACCGATGACATTACAAAGCGCGGCGCCGGACTTGATACCGAGATTAAACCGGGCGTGACAAGAAATCCTGCTAATGATGAAATTACACCTCCTTCAAAAACCGGAGGAGCCGGCAGGAACGATGATATCATCACTAAAGATCCCGGCAAGATTGCAGGCACAGGCAGAAATGATGATGTGACGGGTAACGGAAATCCTAAAGATAAGAAGACCGGCAACGCAAAAGATGAAAACGGAAGCGGTAAGACTAATGTGAACCGCGATCCCGATAAAAAAATCATAGCCGGAAATGATTCTGAGCCGGGAAAAACCGGTAACAGGAGCCCTGATGTTAAATCAGGCAACAGAAACGACGGAAATGAGAATGCAGGATCATCAGATATAGTGCCTCCGACCAAAATATCTAAAACAGGCAATAACGCTAAAAATGATGATAATATTAAGAGAACATACAAGCGGGATGACGGAAAAGTTGTGGTCGTGAAAAAACGTCCGGCATCTTCAAATGATGATACAAAGAAAAATGTTTCAGGTAATGACAAGCGAAAAAATAATTCGTCAACTGATTATAAGGTTTACGACGGAGATTACAAAGGCAGGGACCTGACAAAATCATCGGGCGGAAATGACGGAAGCAGAAACAGCGGAAGATCCGGTTCTGATAATAAATCGTCATCAGGTGAAAATAAGTCATTCGGAAACAGCGGCAGAAGTTCATCAGAATCCACATATAAAACCGAACCGAAGTCATCTTCAGGAAGCAGCGGTAACAGCGGCAGGAGTTCTTCAAACCCGACTTACAGAAGCGAGCCTAAATCATCAGGCGGAAGCTCCGGAGGCGGCAGAAGTTCAGGCGGCAGTTCAGGCGGTTCTTCAAGAGGAAGCGGCGGCGGAAATTCTTCACGCGGCGGTAAAACAAGGTAATTGAAAGAGAGATTGGTTTATGAAAAGGTTATTTCTGTTAATCGTTATGACGGGTTCATTCTTCTTCGGCGGATGTCATACGATCGTCTATCTGGCTGATAAGGAATTCTCTGAAGAGCAGTATGAATCTTATGATGAAGATGAATACTATGATGACGAGTATTACGGAGGTTATTACTCGTATTACCGTGTGCCGTGGTGGGGATCGCTCAACTGGTCACCTGAGCCTGTAAGCACAGGCAGCGGTTACTCCGGCGGAGGTTCTAACTCAGCAAAAAGTTATGACAATGAAGGGTCATCTTTGCGTGACGGCGATGGCGGAAGGGGTGAGAGAGACAGAAACACCGTGAACACACCGCCCCCCAGCAGGAATTCAAATTCCGGAACGGGCAGCAACAGTTCATCGGGCAGCAGCTCATCATCCGGTAACTCCGGCTCCACAAAGAAGAATGACTCCGGGAACAGTAATTCATCAGGAAGCCGCAGCAGCTCAGGTGATAATAACAACAGGAGCAATGACGGCGGCAGAAATAATTCAGGAAGAAGATAATATGAAAAGGCTCGTTTTATTCACGTTTATTTCATTATTCCTTCTGATTGCCGAAGGGTATTCTCAGACTCTGCTTGATATTCAGCGGCTGGGCACAGGGTTCAGCGGTGTGAGCGCAAGAGCCGCAGGTCTCGGCAACAGTTATACCGCAATAAGCGATGACGGCGCGGGTATGTTTTACAACCCTGCGGGAATAGGGCTTATAAGAAAATTTGAATTCTCAGGCGGGTTTAATTACAATAATTTCGGGAACACGGCTGATTTTCTCGGGAAAAGCACAGAATACTCAAACAGCTCAACCAAAATAGATAATTTCGCATTTGTGATTCCGTTCCCCACCGTAAGAGGGAGCCTGGTGTTTGGGGTCGGTTACAACAATATAACTGATTTTAACTATGCACTCAAGTTTTCGGGGTTTAATAACGGCTCCACTTCGATGATTCAGGATATGAATGTTTATTCTGAGATTCCTTATGAGCTTTATCTTACAGATGATAATTACAACACTCAGATTGCTGGGAGGCTTAATCAGTCGGGATCCACGCTGAACAGCGGGAGTCTCGGGTTGTGGACCTTCTCCGGTTCAATTGAAGCCGCACAGGATCTGTTTCTGGGAGCATCACTCGGATTCATCAACGGGTCATTTGCCGGAAGCAGAGAATATTATGAAGATGATCTTCAGGGTGTTTACAAGAATGTTGAGCTTGCACCCGGGTACGCCTTCACTAAAGATTTCAGAACGTTTTACCTCAACCAGCTCCTTAACTGGGATATCGGCGGGTATGATCTGAAAATAGGCATGCTTTATAAACTTAAAAACTTTGCCAGAGTTGGTGTCACAATTCAGTTTCCGAGAACTGTTTCAATCAAGGAGACTTATTCGGTTAATGCATACACCGACTGGGGAGACGGCACCCGTAAAGAGATTGCGACCGAAGATTACACTTACAAATCTGAGTATGACATAATACAGCCATATAAAATGACTGCCGGTGCATCTGCCAATTTCAAAGGGCTTATTGCTTCTGCCGAAGTTACTCTCACTGATTATACACAGACAAAAATGGAAAACACTAAAGGCATTCAGGCCGGCGATGTTGCAGCCCTTAACAAAGACATTAAGGATTATATGAGAGCGGTGCTTGATTATAATTTTGGTGTTGAGTATACAATTCCCGATCCCGGGTTCAGAATCAGGGCAGGGTTTATGACTCAGAAATCGGCATATAAAGGTGACGGTTCTGATTATGACAGAAAATATGTGACAGGAGGATTCGGGTTCCTGGTTGATAACTCCGTCTCTTTTGATGTGGCTTATGTAAGAGGATTCTGGAACGATTACGGAGATAATTACGGATCGGGTGTATCGCGTTATTTTCAGTCAGTTACAACCGATAAAGTTATATTATCATTCGGATACAGATTCTGATTGAGCAAAAATCTTTGTAACTTTGCACATCATTATTAAAGCAACAGTTACACGGAGTAATTATCAGAGGAATAGTCCAGAAAATTGAAGGTCAGCTCTTCACCGTATTGGAAACGGAGAGCGATAAAATACACAAATGTTACCTGCGCGGTAAATTTAAAAAAGACCTTCAGCACAAAAGAGATAAGCTCCTCTATACAGATATAGCCGTAGTTGGCGATGAAGTTGAATATTCAATGCCGGCCGAAGGTGCCGGCATGATTTCAGAAGTTTTCCCCCGTAAAAATTACATTTCAAGAAAAGCCCCCAGATTAAAAGGTGCCGGTGTGCGCGGCGAGCGGCTTGAGCAGGTGATCTGTTCAAATATTGACCTCCTTTTAATCATCGCCTCGGTTACAGATCCCGTCTTCAATAACAAAGTGGTTGACCGTTTCCTGGTTTCAGCAGAAAGTTCACACATCAATGCGGTTATCATTATCAATAAAACCGATCTTGGCATGAATGAAGACGCGGAGTATTTCGGTGAGCTGTATAAAATACTTGGATACAAGGTCATTTTTGCAAGCGCGGTAACGGGTGAGGGAACCGATGCAATCAGAAAGCTCGTGAAAAACAAGCGCGTGCTTTTCTGGGGTCACTCCGGAGTCGGGAAATCCTCATTAATAAACTATTGTTTTCCGCAGCTTGATCTCAGGGTGGGTGAAATCAGCACGTATAATTTCAAGGGGAAGCATACAACGGTTATTGTAAACATGAACCGGATAGATAAAAAGACTTTTATAATAGACTCCCCGGGCATCAGGGAGATTGATCCGTTCGGGATCACCAAAGAGGATCTCTGCCATTATTTCCGTGAATTTGAAAAGTACCTGGGGAACTGCCGTTATTACAGGTGCACCCATCATCATGAGCCGGGCTGCGCAATCATTGAGGCTCTTGAAAAAGAGGAGATAGCCCCCGAGCGTTATGAAAGCTATCTCAGGATCCTTGACACTGTTGAAGATGACATGCTTTGATAGAAAGATCATTTTTTAAGTTGCATTTTTAATTTACTGTTTGTATTTTGTTGTCATGAAAAAAATAGCTCTGCTTACTTTGTTATTATTCACTGTAACCACCTTTGCCGGTGCTTTTATCGACTTCTTTAATGCAAGAAGCGAAGACGGTAAGGTGCGCCTCGACTGGAAAACAGCTGAAGAGGTGAGCGTTAAGGAATTTATTATTGAGCGTAAGCCCGTAAGAGCAAATTTTTCACAGATATCAGTTGTTAAACCCAAAGGCGATAACTCCTATTATGTTTTTTACGATGAAAATGCATACAAGGAGCAGGACGCCGTCTATATCTACAGACTGAAGATAGTTGACTATGATAATAATGTATCATATTCAAAGGAAGTGTCTGTGAATCATACGGTCTCAGGAGTCAAGAAGACCTGGGGCAGCATCAAATCGATGTTCAGATAATCACCTCTTTGTTTTAATCTTAAAGTGACAGAACTCCCCCGAAGAACCCTTTACCGATTCTCCACAATTTTCTTATTAAGCTTTTTACTGCTTTTCAAAGCATCAGTCCGCGCTGATGAATTTCCCAAATCAGGTGTGATGATAAGAGTTCTAATGGATGAAAAGATCACGAGAACCGCTGTTTCTGTTGATGAGGATTTTCAATACTTTGCAGAAAACAAGGAACTTGATGTTAAGCAAGGCACCGAGATAACTCTGGGCCCCTCAAAAGATAAGATTGAGATTACCTTTAAGGGAGAGAGAATAAGAGCGGCTTATCTTTCTGTAAAGGGTAAAAATCAGGAGTGGGTGAGTTACAGGGGTAAAAAGTACAGAGGTGAAATAAGATATTATATTGATCAGAAATCACTTTATGTTATCAATCTCCTTGATCTGGAAGATTACACACGGGGTGTTGTTCCGGTTGAAATCGGGTTAAAAGATCCCAAATATTTTCAGGCTCTTAAGTGCGCCGCCGTTGCCGGAAGAACTTATGCGATCATGAAGCTTGAGCAGAGGCAGAAGAATTTTGACGTTTATGCCGATGTGCGTGACCAGGCCTATGTAGGGTTTTCGGGCGAGACCGTAATTGATAACGCTGCAGTAACAGAAACTTTCAATGAGATACTCACTTACAAAGGGCAGCCGGCAAAGATGTTTTACCATTCAACATGCGGCGGTTATACCGAAAACTTTGAAAACGCCTTCGGGAATGTGACTTTCCCGTATCTGATTGCGGTTGAAGACCGGTTTTGTGAGGAATCACCTTTTTTTGAATGGGAAGAGGAATATAATACAGGAGAGATTTATAAATCTCTGGTTAATGCCGGGCTGCTGAAAATCGGGCTCAGCGCGGTAACCGATATTGAGATCAGCGAAAGGCACAAAACCGGAAGAGTGAGCAAAATGACTGTCAAGCTCTCTGACGGGAAATCGGTTGTCATTGACGGCAGGCGTGTACGCGATGTATTTAAGAGTAAAAAAAATGGTGAGATCCTGAGGAGTTCCCTGTTTGAAATTGAGACAGAAAAAAACAGGGGAGTTTTGCAGGGCGTTATTTTCATGGGGAGAGGGTACGGTCATGGGGTGGGTATGTGCCAGTGGGGTGCACTGGTGCAGTCGCAAAATGATACCGATTACAGGGATATACTTAAATTTTATTTTCCGGGAACAGAAGTAAGCAAATTGAAATGATAATTAATGATAAAATAGTACTTGCCTCAAGATCACCAAGGCGTCTCTCGCTCTTAAAGATGATCTGCACTAATATTTCGGTCATTGCTCCGGATATTGAAGAGAACCTCTCTTCAAAGTTTAAGGCGCGTGATGCCGTTGAACTGCTTGCCGCCAATAAAATGGATGCCGTGATGCAGAACCTTACCGATGAAATCTGCGTGACTGCAGATACAATTGTCGTTTTTAATGACATGATACTCGGCAAACCGTTTGATAAGAACGACGCATTCAAAATTCTGAAGCTGCTGAGCGGTAACAGACATTTTGTCTATACCGGATTTTGCGTTTATAACGCAGCAACGAGAAATAAGATAATCAGTTCGGAAAAAACGGAAGTGCGTTTCAGAGAACTTGAAGACAGCGAGATTGAAGCATATCTTAATACCGGAAGCCCCTATGACAAGGCCGGTGCATACGGAATTCAGGACTCATTCGGGTCGGTGTTTATATCAGGCATAGAAGGTGATTATTATAATGTTGTCGGGCTGCCCCTTTACAGAATCTATTCATCAATAAAGTCGGTCCGCTCAGAAGATGACGAAATATAAAAAAAAGATTCTCTCCGGGGTGATAATCGGGGTAGTTATATACCTTGGCATCTCAGTATATCTTGATTTCGAAAAGGTTGGTCAGTCACTCGCCAGATTTAATCTTCTGATAATTGCTCCGCTGCTGCTGCTCTCACTCATCAACTACTTTTTCAGATTCCTCAAATGGGATTATTACCTGAAGAAGCTCAATGTTAATCTCGCCAGAACAGATTCTTTCCTGGTCTTCATTGCCGGAATGGTAATGAGCGTTTCACCCGGTAAAAGCGGAGAAGTGCTGAAGTCATTTCTTGTTAAGGAAATTAACGGAACGCCGGTGAGCAGAACCGCACCGGTGATATTTGCTGAAAGACTCACAGATTTTTTTGCACTCATCATACTTTCTGTAATCGGTGCCTTTGTTTTTGATTACGGCAAAGAAATTTCACTTGCCACACTAATATTTTTCATATTTTTGATAGTCATAATAAGCCAGAAAAGGATTTTTAAATCCATTTTAGAATGGCTGGAAAAGATAAAGTTTATTGCAAAGTATGCATCCAAAATAGAAGAACTTTATCTAACCAGTTATGAACTGCTCAGGCTGGGTCCCCTGGTCGGGATGATTTTGCTCAGCATAGTATCATGGTCATTTGAATGTTATTCGTTTTATGTTGTGATTAAGAGTTATGGTTATGAACCGGGCGTTTTTTTAGGATCCTTCATATATGCCTTCGGAACAATAGTTGGTGCCCTTTCCTTTTTACCGGGGGGACTGGGAGTTACCGAAGGATCTTTCACACTTATGCTTACCGGTATGATATCAGTAAATTCGGCTGATTCGCTGGCAATTACATTTATTATAAGACTCGCAACCCTCTGGTTTGCAGTTTTTGCGGGTGTTATAGCATTGTCAGCGCTTCAGAAAAAGTACTACAAAATAAACACTGAACAAGCAGAAAATTCAGGAGGAATTTAATGTCTGGTTATAAACATATCAGGATTCCGGCAAACGGAGAAAAGATCACCGCAAAAGATGGTAAACTTACCGTTCCGGATAATCCGGTCTTACTTTTTATTGAAGGCGACGGCACAGGTCCCGATATATGGAATGCATCGCAGATGGTTTTTGATGCCGCAGTTGAAAAAGCCTACGGCGGCAAAAGAAAGGTTGCATGGGCAGAGATCTATGCAGGTGAAAAATCGCTTGCAGTATACGGCGAAAATGAATGGCTCCCTGAAGAAACCCTTGACGCAATCGCCGAGTATCTCGTTGCAATAAAAGGTCCTCTCACAACACCGGTAGGCGGCGGTATAAGAAGCCTTAACGTTACACTCAGACAGCGTCTTGATCTGTTTGCCTGTGTAAGACCTGTTAAATATTACACCGGTACACCCAGCCCGATGAAAAATCCTGAGAAGCTTGATATAGTGCTTTTCCGTGAGAATACTGAGGACGTTTATTCGGGTATCGAATTCAAAGCAGGCACTGATGAAGCAAAAGAGCTTGCAGAGTTCATTAATACAAAATTCAAAAAGAATATCAGAATTCCTTCAGGACTCGGGATCAAGCCGATGAGTGAATTCGGTTCTAAGAGACTCGTTAAAAAAGCGATTGAATATGCTATTGCAAATAACCGCAAGAGTGTCACCCTTGTTCATAAAGGTAACATCATGAAATTCACCGAAGGTGCCTTTAAGGAATGGGGATACCAGATTGCCAAAGAGGAATTTGGTCACATCACTGTGTCTGAAGATGAATTATGGTCAGTTCATAACGGAAAGATGCCTGAAGGCAAAATCCTCATTAAAGACAGAATTGCTGACAGCATGTTCCAGCAGCTGCTTCTCAGACCCGATGAGTATGATGTTGTTGCAACACCCAACCTCAACGGCGATTATCTTTCTGACGCTGCAGCAGCCCAGGTTGGCGGACTTGGCATCGCACCGGGCGCAAACATGAGCTATGAAGTGGGTCTTTTTGAAGCCACCCACGGCACTGCTCCCAAATATGCCGGAATGGATAAGGTTAACCCGGGATCAGTGATCCTTTCAGGTGTCATGATGTTTGATTATATCGGATGGAACGAAGTAAGTCAGCTTATTGAGACATCATTGCAGAAAACCATTGCAGCAAAGACTGTTACTTATGATTTTGCCCGTCTAATGGATGGCGCAAAAGAGCTTAAGTCAAGTGAATTTGCAAAGGCAATGATTGCGAACATGTAGTCAGTGACATCAGTCCGCCGCGGCGGATCAGCGTTCAGCAGTACTGACAGTTACATCATTGACAAAAGAAGTGAGATAACTGATACAGGCTGTGATCTGAAATAGTCAGCTTACTTACCTGTCACGGCAAATATATTTGCTGATTTTAACCCCCGGGATTGAGTTTCCGGGGGTTTTTTGGTTATATCAGATTAGCTAAATGAGGTTTAATTATGGCGGCGGTTTGGTATCTGATATTGGAAGCATTGTGTAATTTGTCACTTTTTGAAATGTTTTTTTCTTTGCCTAATTTTAGTCTGGTCAAAGAATTTAGTTATCGCTCTATGAATCAAATTATCAGTATCAGATCTTCAATTCATTACAGTTGCACCGGGGGAGACGGTTATGTGCAATTCCAGTCACCACTGCATAAACAATAAACCTCATTTTTTATATTCTTTTCTTTTCGGCAGGCATAGTTCTCCCGCTCACTGTTTTTATTTATCGTTTTCTGCTTCTCTATTTGAGTCAATACCGGTAAGGACCGAATTCTTCAAACCGATTTGTAACTTAATACCCGTATCATTTCAAACAATCTAAAGTTAAGGAGTAAAACAATGAAAAGTATTATTAGCCTCATGACCGCCATTATCTTAATCTGCTCTGCCGGCAAACTTTCCGCCCAGTATGAAGCTCAGCATCTCGGGAAGACTAAAAATCAGATTATTAATACATTTGGCAGTAAGTATGATATAACAGGCAATGAAATAGTGTACTGGCAGCCTAATCAGTATTCGGAAAGATACGTGTTCAGATTCCGGGACGGAAAGTGTAACGAGATCGTAATATATTACAATTCATGCAGCTACGCTGAAGCGAAAACTCAGTTCGAATGGCTGCTGAATAATTATCTGAAATTCGGATGGTATGAGAAGAATTGGGATGCATCTTATGCATACTGGAGAAGAGTATGCGATTCAAATTTTAATTGTGCAACAATTACAGTTGCATCGTCAGGTAACGGAGGGGTTATATTTCAGGTAATGAGTATAACTAACTAAACCTAACGTCAGGCTGATAATAATTGATAAACCACGTGAGGCGTTAAAGCCCCCTCACACACCAAAACAAATGCCGCCTTTTGGGTAAGGATCCCATGCGCCGCGCCGGTCATAGTATTCAAGGCCGTGGTAGTTCTTTTTGTAATCACAGAACGAAGGAGTTTCATACGCATAACCGATGAACTCAGGAGAGAACCAGATCAATATCAGGGAGCAGGCTTTGATTACGAGATCCTGACCGAATATCTTAGCTGATAACCTTACATATGGCCCCCATTTTGTCCCATTCGCAGGAATGTAGTGACAACCATGCAGAACTTAAAAATTAATTAATTTATTTACAATTACTTACGGCTGCGAGGTGTCAAACTCCGGATAACGGGCACTTAAACTAAAACAAAATACAAAAGGATAATTTGATATCCGTCAGATAAATTATCTGACTTCAATAATTTCTCCCTCAATTTTGTTATGGAAGATTATCAG
>JABWCA010000433.1 GCA_013359345.1 Ignavibacteriaceae bacterium | reverse complement strand
CTGAAATCATTGAGATAATTGAATCATACCAGTTAGACCGGCACATCAGGAGAGATGAAGAACCGAAAAAACTGCGGTTAAAATCTGAGAAGGAGCTTGATGAACAGGATTTAAATGAAGATTTCCGGATTTTATGGGAAAAGATCAGGCAAAAAACCACCTTCAAGGTAATGCTGTCAACTTAAGAAAAAAGTAAAAAAAGTTGGAACAAAATGAATTTAAATTCATTAATGGGTGTTTTAATTGAAAATTAAAATCTAAAGATGAAAAAAACTCTTAAAATCATTCCACTCGTTACTTCATTCTCAGGAGTTCATGGAATCCTCCAGAACCTCCGCAGAACATTTTACAAGAAACAGAAAGCTCCCTTTTGTACTTTTGATGCTCATGATAATCAGAGGGCTGTCAAAAACACTTGCCGTTGATCTGAAATACCTGCTCAGAGAATTGTCCGGTAATCAGAGAGCAACACTGAGTAAACAGGCATTTTCCAAAGCCAGATACAAAATCAGACATGAGTCTTTTATCCGGCTCAATAATCACCTCATCAAAGAATTCTATTCCGGAGAGTATAAAAAATACAGGGGGTACAGGCTACTGGCAGCAGACGGATGTTTTATTCAGATTCCATCAGGGAAAGAAAATGATATCAGTTTTGGGAAAGTGAACAATTGCGAGGATAGCATCAATATGGGAATCTCAATGATGATGTATGATGTCCTGAACGATCTTTTCATTCAGTCATCCCTTAACCGTTATCACGTTCACGAAAGGAAATTTCTTCTTCAAGACGCTCAAAAAGTAAAAGATATGGGTGCAAATCGTGATTTACTTCTGCTTGACAGGGGGTTCAATTCCCTGGCAGCAGTAACAGGTTTGATAAGGCTAAATTATGATTTTATAATGAGATGCAGGGAAAAACGTTTCCTGAAGGAGATAATTGAGTTTATAAAGACAGATCAGAAAGAGGCGTTTATCACGATAGATGAAAACTTCTTCAAAAGAAGAAAGGGAAGCAAATTGTGGGACGGACTTAACAAAGAAGAGTATTATGAAAATCCGGTAAAACTACGCATAGTAAAGGTCAAGCTCAGCAATGGAAAGCATGAGTATCTTCTAACCACCCTGACAGATACTGAAAAGATATCAATCGGCGAAATAAAAGAACTCTATGGAATGGGCTGGATGATAGAGGAAAAGTTTAAGGAAATGAAAAACACCTGTGAAATTGAGAATTTTAGTGCAAGAAAACCTGAGGGAATCATGCAGGACTTTTATGCCAGAATACTGGCACTGAATCTCATCTCATTATTCATCAAGCATGCAGAAGACATGGTTAACTCAGAGGAGCGGACAGACAGCCGGCAGAAGGATAAGAAATATAAAATAAACAGAAATGTTGGCTATGGTTTATTAAGGGCGGACCTCTTTAAGTTACTTATAAAAAAACGACCAGCCTGGGGAAAAATAATTAAGCAGTTTGCCAGCGAATTAATTAGGCATCTTATACAGGTAAAACCATTGAGAAGTTTTGAGCGGAAATTTGGAAAAGGCGGGCGCGATTACCCTTTAGCCTACAGAAGCGCTATATGATTTTTCCTTAAGTTGACAGCATTACCTTCAAGGTCGAATTCGATACAAATGTACTGATCAAAAATTGTGCTAGGATGCTGAATTCAATGGCTGCAATTGAGAGCGTAAAGATCAGATATACTGA
>JABWCA010000432.1 GCA_013359345.1 Ignavibacteriaceae bacterium | reverse complement strand
TTCCTGAAATACATCTCTGACGCTTTTGAAGAGCTTTACAATAAACTAGTTGCTCAGAAAAGTGAGGGTGCAGATCCCGAGGATCCCAACGAGTACCTGGCTGAAAAAGTGTTTTATGTCCCCCCGCAGGCAAGGTGGGGTTACATTCAGGGTCGGGCTGCGCTTCCATCAATCGGTAAGGATGTTGATGATGCCATGGATGCCATCGAAAAGGATAATGCATCTCTGCGTGGTGTGCTCCCCAAGGTTTATGCCCAGGAAAAACTTGATAAATCAAGCCTTGGCGGTCTGATCAACATGATCGGAACTGCTGTGCTGGGTACAAAGGAGGCGAGGAGCAAGGATCTGCTTGGCAGGGTTTATGAGTATTTCCTTGGTGAATTTGCTCTTGCCGAGGGGAAAAAGGGAGGTCAGTTCTATACTCCGGCATCCGTTGTTAAGCTTCTGGTGGAGATGCTTGAACCTTATGAGGGCCGCGTTTTCGATCCCTGCTGCGGAAGCGGCGGAATGTTCGTACAGAGCGAAAAATTCATTAACTCCCATACAGATTATTACAAGAAGAATAACGGAAGCTCACTCTCACTTAACCCCTCCGACAGAATTTCCATCTACGGGCAGGAGAGCAACCAGACAACCTACCGGCTCTGCAAAATGAACCTCGCGATAAGAGGCATTGACAGCAGCAATGTGAAATGGAATAACGAAGGCAGTTTCCTCAATGATGCCCATAAAGATCTGAAAGCTGATTTTATTATTGCCAACCCACCGTTTAATGACAGTGACTGGAGCGGTGACCTGCTTCAGAATGATGCCCGCTGGAGCGTGCTCGGTGAAAAACTGACCCCGCCGGCAGGGAATGCAAACTATGCCTGGATACTCCATTTCCTTTATCATCTTGCCCCGGAGGGTGAAGCCGGGTTTGTTCTTTCAAAAGGCTCCCTTACATCGCAGACTAATAATGAAGGGGTTATCCGGAAAGCGATTATCGAGAAAGGGCTGATTGACTGCATTGTTAATCTCCCGACAAAGCTTTTTCTCAACACACAGATTCCGGCTTGTTTATGGTTTCTCTCTAAAAACAAATCGGGCGGGAAATACAGAGGCAGAATTGACGAGATTCTGTTTATTGATGCCCGGAACATGGGACATCTCATTAACAGAAAAAACCGTGACCTCAGCGATGAGGATATCGCCCTGATAGCCGGAACTTATCACAGATGGAGAGAAAAACCGACACCTGATGGTGAAAAATATGCCGACGTTCCCGGTTTCTGTAAGAGTGAAAAACTTGACAGAGTAAGAGAGCTTGGTTATGTTTTAACGCCGGGCAGATACGTTGGTTTACCAGAAGAAGAGGATGACTTCAATTTTGCAGAACGTTTTACTGCCCTGAAAGCAGAACTGGAAAAGCAGATGGCAGAGGAACAGGAACTTAACAAGAGAATTCTTGAGAATCTGGCTAAAATAAAATTATGAAAATTAATCATAACTCTTTATATAATTGTACTTTAAACCATTTTGTGGATATCAGCAAAATGGTGCGGCGTGAAACGATATTGATCTCAGAGATTGGGTTTGTGGTATAGTATGGGTGAATGGAAAGAGTATAGATTATCTGAAATAATTGAAATCTATGGCGGAGGAACTCCAGATACAAAAGTTCGGGAATACTGGGATGGGGAAATCCCATGGTTATCAGTCACCGATTTTAATAATG
>JABWCA010000431.1 GCA_013359345.1 Ignavibacteriaceae bacterium | reverse complement strand
ATGAATAACAGGGGATAACTTTGTGAGATACTGTCTTTTGAACAGTGCAGTAATTATATTTAAACAGATTTTCTAAAAATATTTTACTGTGCCGAAATGAAACTGATTATTATTCTTATCGCAATCTCATTCACCCTCTTCCCTCAACAAAAATACTTTAATCTGGGAGACTTTAATGTCTCAAAAGGGGGAGTTATAAAAAATGCCATGCTCGGTTACCGTACAGTCGGAAAACTAAATCAGGACTCCTCAAATGCAATAATTTTCCCGGCCTGGTTCGGGGGAAGATCAAAAACTGTAGCAATTCTGACCGGACCCGATAAATTTGCAGATTCAACAAAATACTTTGTAATATTGCCCGATCCGTTCGGAAACGGGGTTTCATCCTCGCCATCAAATTACACCGGAGGAGAATTCCCTGAGGTGACCATGGAAGATAATATAAGGGCGCAGTACAGACTTGTCACCGAGGAACTGAAGCTTAAGGGCTTATTTGCGGGAATCGGCGGCTCAATGGGCGGAATGCAGATGTTCCAGTGGGCTGTTCAGTATCCCGGGTTCATTAAAAAGATCGTTCCGTATGTTGGCACGCCAAAGCAGGGAGCATCCAATAAACTTCTTTATCAGGCAGCAATCAATCAGGTGCTCGTGGGGAGAAAGTATAACATGCCTGAAAAGGATATACTGCCTTTGCTGAATATGTATCAGTATTTTCTGGGAAGAACGCCTGAGTGGGTAGAGAATAACACTGCTCCCGAAAAGGTTGATTCAATGCTGAATGCCTTTTTTGCGCCGGACACAGTGACTTTTCCCTCCGGAAACTGGCTGACACAGATGACGATGATGAGGGATCACGATATTACGAAAAATTTCAACGGATCGCTTGAGGAAGCTGCAAAGGCGATAAAATCTGATATGCTGATAATAGTTTCTGACAGCGATCTGCTTGTCTACAACGGCAAAGCAAAGGAAATTGCAGGTTATCTTGATGCTCCGCTGGTTGTCCTGAAAGGGGATTGCGGGCATCTTCAGCCAAGTTGTGAACTTGCTTACGTGGCAGATGTGATTAAAAAATTTCTGGGAGAAAAATGAACAGGGAAAAGATATTAAGCACACTCGGTAAATTTGTGCCTGTTGAGGTGAGGGCAGATCTCTCTGATCTTTCAAAAAGATCACGGCAGATACTCAGGGTTTTACTTAATGCCGTTGAGATCACAGATGAGATATTTCTGCAGCAGTCATTTTCACGGAATCCCGAAATCCGTAAGAATCTTACAGAGTCCGGTAATGCCGAAGAGCTTGAATTTTTTGATCTGATGGCAGGTCCTTTTGACAGGCTTAACCATGATGAGTGTCTGATAGGGAATTATACCAAACCCGCCGGCGCAGGCTTTTATCCCGATGAACTCACGAGAGATGAGGCGGAAGCTTACATTCAGGGTGCACCTGCTCTCAGGCTTCCCGATATTATTTCCCCTTATTCGGTCATTATCCGGAATGAAAATGGACATCTTGAACCGGTTATGTACTCATGCAGATACAGACTTCTCATCTATAAACTCAGCGATATCCTTAAGCAGGCTGCGCATTACGCCGAAGCCGGGGCACTTAAAAGTTTCCTGAATCACCGTGCAGATGACCTCCTTTCTGATAATTATGAAAACAGTGAAATAGCATGGGTGTTGTGTGATGATGATGAGCTTGAGATAGTGGCGGGTCC
>JABWCA010000145.1 GCA_013359345.1 Ignavibacteriaceae bacterium | reverse complement strand
GTATCCCGTTCTGTAATCAAGAACCACAAATCCGGTTTCAACTATCTTGAGGAGACTATCAGCACGGGCAAGGAATTTTTTATCCTTCATTTTCGCATTGTAGATCGAATCCTTCTGAGCCTCGGTTTCCGCATCCCTGTACGCATCGGTGTCTTTGATAGCTCTGTCATAAGCGGTCTGCCTTATTTTTTCCTTGCCATCCCATGACCAGTTGTAATCTATGGCTTTCTGAATAAGCTGATGCTGATTTGCAACCGATTTGTTAGCAATTTTCTGAAGTCCGAGATCAAGGGTTGTGTAAATCTTCAATCCGTCGCGGTAGAGATCAACGTCATGCTTTTTAACAATATCCGTCATCTGCTGTCTAACATATTCAAGAAAATAAGGAGCCACAGTTGATAGAGTTGCCCTTCTGATATCCCTGGGTTTTTCGGGGAGCTTGAATTCTCTGTATTTTATTCTGTCAGCTTCTGAAAGGAATTCCATCTCAACCATGTTCTGAAGCACAAGATTACGGCGTTCAAGTGTAAGTTTCCGTCTCCTCTCACTATCGCTGTAGGGATTGTAAAACTCCGGTGATTTAAGCATAGCCACAAGAAGGGCGCATTCAGCCACATCAAGTTCACTCACCTTTTTGCTGAAATACGTTTCGGCTGCAGACTGCACGCCGTAAGCACTCCTTCCAAAGTATGAAACGTTAAGATACATTTCAAGGATCTCTTTTTTGGTGTAGTTGCGCTCAATCTGAACGCTGCTTATCCATTCCCTGATTTTTCTGAGACCTGTTTCAATAAAGTTTTCATCACTTGATTTAAGTCCGTAAAGGTTCTTTGAGAGCTGCTGGGTGATTGTTGACGCTCCCTGCGGCTTGGCGAGGAAAACTGTTTTCACTATCGCTTTGATAATTCTGTCAACATCAACCCCCCAGTGATCATAAAACTTTCTGTCTTCAGTTGCAATGAGAGCATCAATAAGAGCCTGCGGAACTACATCAATATCTATTTCCTGCCTTTTTTCGATGAAAAACTCACCAATCTTTTCACCGTGTATATCATACACTATTGAAGCAAGATTAGTTTTAGGATTTTCGAGTTCTTCAAGTCCCGGCATTCCGGCATAGACAACCACAGCAAAAATCAGAAACAGAATCAATGCTATTCCGGCAATCTGACTTTTCTTCCTGAATTTTTCCTGTTCTTTTTTGCTCAGTTTATTATAGTGATTTTTAAGCTTGGTGATCATTATTTTTGATCCAGATTAATTATTTCAAAACTTCCGTTTTCATATTTCCCATAACACGGCTGTTCAATCCAGCTGCCCAGATTAATGTAATGAGATTCTTTGTATTTTTCAAATGCCCTTCTGTGAGAGTGCCCGAATATCACAAAATCATATCCCCTCTCATCTATCAGTTTCTGTGCCGATTCCCTCAGAGAATCTGATTCACCGTAACTTTTATGCGCTGTGTAATTCCTTGATTTTCTGGAGGATTTACCTGCAATTGAAATTCCGATATCAGGATGAACCATGGAGTATATCTTTTGCAGAAATCTGTTTCTGAGAATCTTTTTCAGTATTTTATATCCGGTGTCATTTGCAACATAGCTGTCACCGTGTGAGAGGAAAAACTTTTTCCCTTCAATTTCTTTAACAAGATCTTCATGAATAAGTTCTGCCCCGATCTCTTTTTCAAAAAAATCACGGTGAAGGAAATCGTGATTCCCTATTATATAATAAATTTCAGTGCCGCTCTCCTTTAGATCAGCGAGCGCGGTTAAAGTTCTGAAATAACCTTTCTGATACACATGTTTGTACTCAAACCAGTAGTCATACAGATCACCGAGAATAACCAGAGTGCGCGCCTTTCCCGTTACAGATTTAAGGAACTCAACCAGCACGGTTTCCTTATATCGTTCTGATTCCCTGTCCTGAAGTCCGAAATGGAGGTCAGAAATAAAATAATTCATTTTTTCAACCTGAACTCCCCGAACAGCCACTTTTCCGGGTCGGGTTCTATTGATTTCACAGGCATTTTTACATCAATTTCCAGAATCTGATCATTTGAAGTGATTTTCCGGGTAATAATTTCTGTGCTTCCGTCGCCGTATGTAATTTTTAAATCAAGAGGGAAAATATAACCGGGATACCCTTTCTGAACCTGAGTAAGATGAACTGCAAGCTTTCTGCCACTATCCGTAAGGTCATTTTTCCATGTGTAATCACAAATTATTCCGCCTGTTCCCCTGAAGACCCACTGTTCAAAAAACTGTCCCAGGTTCATGCCCGATATTTCCTGAGCAAGAATGATAAAATCTGAAACCGATGCGTTAGAATAGATGAACTTCTCATGATACTTTTTTATGATTTCAAAAAAATTAGTATCACCTGTTTCACGTCTTAGCATATGCAGCACATATGCACCTTTTTCATAAACGGTTGAACTGAATTTATCCTGAGGATTGTAAAGTTTTTCAATAAAGAACTGTGAGTATCTGTTCGCCATATCGGCAATAAGCGCAGCCCTGCCATCTGTCTGCTCAGCATAAAGCGCTTCTGAGTATGATGCAAATCCTTCATTAAGCCAGATATCTTTCCACTCCCTGGGTGAAACAGAATTGCCCCACCAGTGATGAGCAAGTTCATGAGCCAGAAGCGAACTGTGAGATCTTGTTCCTGTTATGAAGTTTGAACCGACACCTGTTATAGTCTGATTTTCCATTGCTCCCATCTGCCAGAGAAAAACAGCCACGCCGTATTTATCTTCAGGAAACGGATAGGGGCCAAAAAGCTTCTCAAATACTTCAAGCATCCTGTTATGTTCCGAAAAATCAATCTTTGCTTTTTCAACCTGGTTCGGCAGAACATAATATTCAAGAGGGATGGTATCACCTGTTACAGATATATACTGGTCACTGATTTTACTGTATCCTGAAGAATAAATTGAAATCAGATACGTTGAAACAGGATAGGCGCTTTTCCAGTGATAATATCTTTTATTGCCTTTGGTCTCCACATTAATCAGTCTGCCGAGAGAAACCGAAATCTGCGATGAGTCATTACCGATTATAACATCGGCAAAAGCCTTGTCATCGGGACGGTCATTGCAGGGGAACCAGTTAGAAGCATAGACCGGCTCGCTCAGAGTGTAAACAAGAGAATTTCCGTTAATTTTTCCGAAACTGAAAGCTGCAAATCCTTCCCTTTTCGGGGTGCCCTGATACCTGATACTTATCATTGCAGTATCTCCCTCATTCAGACCGGCATCCCTGATAACTATACCCAGCCGTTTATTCTTCTGGAGATACAATGCGGCACGTCCGTTGACGTAAAGTTCTGATACCTTTAAATTATCATGCAGATTAAGGTCAATGGTATCGGTATGGGCGGTGAGAATAAGTCTGATCTCAGATTCACCTGTAAGAATCTTGTTTTCGGTATCAAGATCAAATTTAAGCTGATAATGCAGGACATCAATGCGGTATTGATTGGCGGTTATATAACCGTCAGGTTTTACAAGCTCTTTTTTATATGAACCATCCCCGTTTTTTGAAAGGAGTTCAGAAAAAGAGAATCCCAGCAGGATAGAAAGCAGATATACGAAGGTTGCAAACAGATAATAACTCGTTTTCATAAAACCATTTTATTCAAACTTTAAAGATAATTATTATTTTGCATTCTATCTATAAACAGCCTGATGCCCTTACTACTTTATATTCAACATAGCCTGTCAAATATATTCATCGATAAATGCGATCGTTCATCCCCTCTGTGAGTCAGTTTGTCGATTTCCTGAATTATTGCGGATGCCCGGTTCATACCTTTGAATCGTAAATAATTTATAACTTTTTCATCTGAGGTGTTTATGTCGATGTCAGAAATTACAGTCACGCTTACTATGATATTCATGGGTGCAATTGTGTTATTCTTCGGAATAGGATTTATTGTTTCAAGATTCACTAAATCAGAGGTGTCTTTTGAGACCGCAAATCCTGAAAGAGACTTAAGGAAATCAACAATACTTGATCCTGAAGAATTTAACTCAGCCGAAACCACTGAATATAACGATTCTGAAAATCTTTCTATTGAATTTAATTACAGCAATTCTTTCGATGACCGTTACACCGCATACTCTTACAATGCAGAGCCGGTAATGGTTTATTCATCGGGAAATTCAAGAAAGTCACCTAAGATACTGAACCCCAGAATAAACAACACAAGAATTTTATTTCATTAATTTTTTTCTGACGATATCACCCATGATTTCAACTGATCTTTTGAGCTGGGAAGAGTTAAGATAAGGAGCAGGCCCGAATCTTAAATAATCTTCCCTGCTGTCTGTAAGCACATCAAGAGATTTCAGTTCCGAATAAAGAAATCCGGCGTGAGGTGATTTCAGTGAAAGAAACCCCGCTCTTTCATCCGGATCAAGGCTTCTGTCATAAGTTATAATATCTTCAGGCAAATCCAGTTCCTCAAAGGCTCTTATCAGAATCTCCATCTGCATTTTACTGACTTCTCTCAAAAGCTGCGGAGTAAGACCCTTTTCTTCAAAATAATCAAAAACTCTTGCAGCTCTGTAAAAAGATGCTGATTCAACCGTTCCTCCGGCAAATGTGTATGAACCTTCTCCAGACATGACTTTATCATCAGGGCTCTTCTTTCCGAGCGTGGCAAACTCACTGAACCAGCCGGTCAGTGCGGGACGGAAACTTCTTCCTTCAGGGAAACGGAGAAAAGCATTTCCTTCTCCGAGCTGACAGTATTTATATCCGCCGCCGGTGATAAATGCATCAGCCAGGCCGCTTTTTTTTATGTCAAACGGAACAATGTTTAACAGATGATAGGCATCAACAAGAAATTCTGCTCCTTCATGCCGGCACTTTTCCATAATCAGATCAAGCCCCCGGGCTATGGCAGCGGTCTTATAATATACCGCAGATATCATAACTATGAGGGTATCAGAGTCAATTTCTCTCACCACTCTATCTGCAAAAGTTTCACGCGGTTCAGCAGGAATGGTCATTATTGCAAAACCTTCTTCACGTAATCTCTTTAACTGGCGGCTTATTGTATGGAATTCTGAATCTGTGGTTATAATTTTTGTCCGGTTTCTGAACTGGAGGGCAGAAAGAAGCTTGATAATAAGATCATGAGTGCTCGGAGCAAGTGTGATATGCCCGCCGGTGTCATTCATGAGAGTTCTGTATCCGCTTTTAACTCTTTCTTCAACAATTGAAATTCGCTCCCACTTTTTATCTGCGAGTTCTGCGGCATCATCCCAGCACTGAATTATCCCTTCTCTGCTTACATCGGGCCAGGCCTGATGTGAATGGCCAGTAAGAAGAAGTTTATTTTCAACGTTAAATCTGCTGTAATCAGGAGCGAGAGGATTTCCTGCAGCAAAGAAATCCTCCGCATTAAATTTGCTTTTCATATTTTCACCGGGAAATTATCATTAATAGTCCGACAAAAATTAAGGATTTTTCAGCAACCGCCCATAACTTTTTTTATGACTTTTTTGGGCGCGCCTGCCTGTTTGTCCTTTTCAATAAGTACCGGGATCAGAGATGCCGCTTTCAGCCTGAACCTTTCAGTATCGGCATTAAGCCCTTTGTTCACTGCTTCGGCCTTATCAAAGCCGATTATTTCTTCTCTGAACTTCTGAAGCCCGCCTTCAAGAACGAGCGGATCTTTTATTCCAATCTGAGTGGCAACATAAGCCGCTTTAATCTCATCTTCCTTGTTTGCACCAATAAAAATGCGCTTTACCGATTTATCCCTGAAAACTTTAGCGTTTTCCTTTCCGTAGAACTTTTCAAGCGGCACATTTATTGCACCCGGGAGATGAAATAAAGCGTATTCTTGTTCTGATCTGGTATCAATTATCTGATACTTTTTATCATTGTTCATAAGCCGCAGGGCAAGCTCATCTATAGATATTCTGCTGAACTCAATGCCGTCCAGAGCTTCCTTATTATTCATGTCAGAAAGAACTGATTCTCTCTTATCAGGTAAAAATATTGCTGCAATGCCGAGAATCAGGAAAACAACCGCAAAAGAAGTGAAGACACGTCTTGTGGTCGCTTCATTGGTCTCACCTTTATTAACTTTCTTTTCTATGATGCCTGTGGCATAAAATGCACCGAGCGCCATAACGGTAAGGAGAAATGCAAATAATCCCTGACTCATTCCAAGAGTTTCAAATATTCTTACATTGCCCCAGAATTCCGCCTTATAAAGCGGTTCAAGTGCGGGATAAGCCTCGGCAAAAACAAGTACGCCCAGGGCTCCTCCGGCAATGAATATAAGAGCATCAATTTTACCGATTGCAGCAGCGCAGAAGCTTGTGCCGGGACAAAATCCGCCAACTACAAATCCCAGTCCCATAATCAACCCGCCTATAACGGCAGACCATAAAAAGGTCGGGTTAACATAAACCATGCTAAGGTCAATCAGGCTGAAGTGAGCCATAATCACGAGTCCGAGCATCGCTGTTATTCCTGCTGTAAAAAATACACGGAGAACAGTGAAATCGTAACCATAAAAAAGTCCGACAAGTTTTTTTGAAGTTGAAAAACCTGCCTGTTCAAGTATAAATCCGAATCCGATACCGATGAAGAAAGCAATAACCAGATTAAGCTCTTCGCCGATAAGTTCAGGTACTAAGGGTCCCATATTCTACTCCTGATTCTTTAACCATAATTTTCTGAAAAACCAGGCAAATCCGTAAGCTCCGCCAAAGATTGCCATCATAGTTATTATACCGCCGGTTGAGAGCACAGCCATTCCGCTCAGAGCAGCACCGCTTGTGCATCCCCTGCCCAGCTGTGATCCGAATCCGAACAGAAGTCCGCCGGCAAGCGCGGTTACAATTCTGATTTTCGGCTGCACTCCGGGGGTGGTTTCCAGCGTGAAATTCAGTCTGTTTGAAATCAGGCCTGAAAGAAGCGCCCCTATAAGAACACCCGCCACTTCAAAAACGAGCCATGATTTAAGAGGGCT
Organism: Ignavibacteriaceae bacterium; assembly: GCA_013359345.1. Lineage (GTDB taxonomy): Bacteria > Bacteroidota > Ignavibacteria > Ignavibacteriales > Ignavibacteriaceae > JABWCA01. The sequence goes on along the minus strand of JABWCA010000145.1, from coordinate 3,087 downwards.
GCCGGGATGTTCGGTTTTATATTCTTTATAAAATTCGGCTGAATTTGTATGCGCAGGCGCCACTGTTTCAACCGCGGTTATCACTCCGCTTTTAACTGCTCCGCTTGCCCCGAGTCCTCTTCCTGTTATATATATAGTGGCGAGAAGAAGAAGCCCCAGAAAAAATCCGGCAAGGTAAGGATTCATATATTTAGTTTCCATATCAGACTCTGCTTTCAGAAATGTTTTCGGTGTTAACTGATCTCTCTTCGGTATTATGCTCATCGTGAAGATTCTCATATCCGGTTATCATTGCATTAAGATTTGATGTAACCGATTCTCCCGTCGTGATAAGATAGAGATGAGCAATTATGAATGCGACAAGTAAAAACGCACCGATTGTGTGAAGTATTGCTATCGGGGCAAGCGAATCTATATTCAGCGCCTCAATTTTAGTGTTCTGCGGATATCTGTAATAAAGATACAGCAGCCCGGTGGTTACCATGACAGGTATCACCAGAAGCTTAAGCCCGAGGTAAGTGAGCCTTTGCAGCGGATTAAGCTTGCTCAGAGTGGTTTTCTTAAACGGGTGAGGAGATCCTTTGAATATTCCCAGGAGGTAAAAATTTATTTGTCCCCGCAGATTTTCGAAAGTCGGGAGATACTGCCTCCATTCGCCTGTGGTGAAGTGCCAGAAAATTGCAAAAATAATCAGCACAATGAGTATCACTGCGGCAATGTTATGATATTTAACCGCATTTTCAAATCCGAAGAAGCTGAAAGATCCGTGAATCTCAAAACCCGTAATGGCAAGAAATATTATGAGTACCGACTGGGTCCAGTGCCAGAATCTCTCAAAACCTTTATAAATCAAAACTTTTTTCATGTTACACCTTAGCGTTTCTGTTTTTGCGTGAAGAATAAATGCGCATGCCGAGATGCCCGAGGACACCAAGGAGTGTAAGTGTTATAAGACCTGCTCCGGCAGTTTCAACAACACCTGAATAGTCTCTGCCCGGAAGGTAAAAACCGGTCAGCTTAGCCAGTCTTCCGTTATCTCTCGTATGACAATCAGTACATTTCAGGGCATCTTCCTTTTTTGAAACCATGTGATTCACTGGAAGATACATTTCGGTATTAAGAAATGAAACCTCACCGCTGAAAGGGAGATTAACGTATTCCATTCCTTTGGCTGCCGCTTCCTTCCAGTTAAAATCTTTCCAGAGAGCACCCTCACCAATTGACTGAGCAAACAGTTTCGGCTGAATAAGATATCTGTTCACCGGGTCAAAAGGTTGTTTAGCCCTGTGAATCTTAACCGGCACTATTTTGGCATCGGGATCATCATAGCTTCCGTAGAGTCTGTTCAGAACCAGTGGTCTTGTTGTATCTTTTATCTCTTCACCCGATACATAGTGTGTTGCCGTACCGTTAAACCAGATATACTCGGGTTCAAGGTTCTTCTTCCAGATAAAAGATCCTTTTATACTCATATAGGTATCGTTACCGGCGCTGTCTTCCTCAATGTAAGGTTTTCCGTTTTTAAGTTTTCCGGCTGTTGACCAGTCCCAGAATACCTTAGTGTAGTTTTCTTTTGCGTAAACCGGTATATGACAGGTCTGGCAGGCAACTTTAAGCGAGTGTTCATTTATCACAGTGTTTTCATGCGGAGATGAAGTATGACAGTCTTCACAATATGAACGGTCTGTATTCATTGAGGAGAGTGTATACATCTTTCCGGCCATTTTATGATCTGTTGTTTTATGGCAGTCAACGCAGCTCATATCAGCTTTATCGGTGCCCATATGAACGTCAATGTCTGAACCCGGGGCAAGCATTGATTTTTCAAGATCACCGTGCTTCACGTTGTTGCCTCCTCCTCCAAAGAAATGACAGCTACCGCAGTTATCTCTTCCCGGCCTGCCCACACTCTTTGCAACTTCACTTAAATCAAGCTTGGGATCGGGTAAGCCACCCATATTGGCGCCTTTGCTGTAAGTTCCTGAATTATCATGGCAGACAAGGCAGTCAATATTCTCGGCATCAGTGAATTTTCTTTGAGTGCCGGCGGGTTCAAAGCCTATATGGCACTTATCGCATGAGAGTTCACTTTCTCCCACGGCTATGCAAAAATTGTTAATGGCATTCTTTTTACCAAGATAAACAATTCCTTTACCGGGCACATATTCTTCACGTTCCCAGTTCCAGTGAGAGGAGTTCATTACCTGTTCATCTCTTTTATTGTGGCAGGTGATACACTCACGTGTGACTTCCTGAGGGGAGTTAAATTTTTTATTGAGCTGAGCAAAACCTGAATGGTCAGCTTTGGTAACTCTTTTTTCCTGGTATTTTGTTAATAACGCTTCTGTCGTTTTTGGCGTGTCGGCCGTATTAAGAAGAAGAAATCCCGTTATTACTATAATTAAAAATAATAATAATCCTGTTAATATATTTTTCATTGATAGTCCTGTAGAGCAAATTTCAGTATACCCGTAAGATTCAGATTTCATTTAAAGGATTCAGAGTATCAAAAAATATTTTTTCGGTTGAGGAACAAGTTGTTAATCATTCAATTTGCAGGTGAATATTGACATTGAAATAAATTTCTCATATTTTAACAGCGCTGTCAACTCAAAATACTAATCAATAACCAAAGGAGTAAAAATGAATAATCTTCTTCGCCTTTTTAATTTTATAATTATTCTTTCGCTGGTCAATATAGCAATATATGCCACCGGTGAAGACAGAGTGGTAAGGGTAAATAAAAGTGCTCCCGAGCCCGTAAACACAGAAGATGGTACCTGGGCAATACAGAATTCAGGATTCACTCAGGCATCAAGAGGCATTAATCATATGTCGGTAGTTGATGCAAATAACGTCTGGGCTCAGGCTTATGACGGCGTCAGCACAAGCAACTATATAGTTCAGTATACAAGAACAACTAACGGCGGCACAACCTGGACCCCCATTTCCATCAGCGGTTATTCTTCCGGATGGGGCTCAGCAATGATTAATGCAGTATCCGGCAGCACAGCATGGGTTGCATTATTCAATGCTTCATCAGGCGGAGGACGCATACTTAAAACCACTGACGGCGGCACATCATGG
>JABWCA010000144.1 GCA_013359345.1 Ignavibacteriaceae bacterium | reverse complement strand
TACCTGCTGGTTTTTCTTCGTTAACAAGCGTTGCGATTTCGTTACCCAACAAATCATATACTTTAAGTGTTACAAATTGCCGACTGCTAATTGCATACTGCAGACTGGTGTTTGGGTTAAACGGATTCGGGTAATTCTGATAAAGCGCATAGTCACCCACAATAATATCCACTGCTATCTCTTCGCTGTAGTCAAAGGTGCCGTCTGTGTCAATCTGCTTAAGTCTGTAATAAATCCTTGAAATGCCCGGTATTGACTTTTCTTCCCAGAAATAATCCTGCGGAATGTAAGTTGTACCATTACCATTCACGAAACCTGCTTTTACCCAGTCTGAATTATTATCTGTTCGTCTCTGAATCTCAAATCCTGAATTGCTGAGCTCCATCTCTGTGTGCCATTTAAGCCTTACTTTGTCTCCTCTTACTTCGCCGGTAAACGAGGTAAGCTCCACGGGCAGATTACCGCCTTCACTGCCAAAAACAAACTCAGAGAAACTTGTAATGCCTGATATCTCAAGCCAGTCATCAGTCTGATCTCCCGGTGTGCCGTTATCCATGTATGTCATCAGACCAATATCATTAAAATCACCTGTGCCCACCGTTTCCCGTTTGTAGAGCCTTATATCCGCTGCCCCTTCATTAATCACAATATTGGGCAAATCGCTGAGATTAAATCTGAGGGTACAATTGTTAAACTCCACCCCCTGATTTTCGATCACAAACCGGAAAGATGACACATCACCCAGCACTCCGGCCGGGTTCTCTGCACCTGAGTTGAATGCCATAACCTTAAGCTCACCCTGCTTTGACACCAATTCAAACTCAATTGATTTTATACCTGCAGCGGCTGTGGTGGGTAAAACGACATTATTTCCAGCTTCAACTTCCTTTATCTCTTCCTTATAGTGATATGTATTATCAGTGAATCTGTCATTCTCAAGCCGCCAGTTTGCCTTATTGAACAATGACTGCTGGAAAACGAACCTTTCTCCGGCACTTGATTTTGTAAGTTTACCAAATGATTTCGGGAAGAATTGTGCATTTGTTCCATTTGTGAGTACAGGGGGTAATGCGGATGTTCCGGCATTTATCCCATCCGACTGCCATTCTGCATTACCTATGCTGATTCCTGTGATCAGATTCGGCGAAGCTAAAGTGCCCGTAAAAGCAAAAATCTGATCAATGTTGTTAAAAGTGCTTAAATCACCGGTTACACTACCCTTTGTGGTTCCGGTCAGGTTGGTATTTATAGCCCAGACGGAAACTGCCTCACCGGGTAATAGTCCCTGTGCCGGGGCAGTCCACTCACAAACTGATTCTCCTGTTCTGAATACCCCGGATGATCTCCACCCTTTATTTGTGAACTGAATCTTTGTGCCGCCGTTTATTTTTACAAGCGGTATAAATGTAAATAATCTTTCATTGGGTACTCCGGCAGAAGGGGTCTTGAATTCAATAATTGCGATATCTCCCACAGTTACGGTTGTTGGCCCGGATATAATATGCGATTTAGGTGCCCCGTAAGTCACATTATTAACAACACCCGTATTTGAAAATGATATTGCTGCGCCGGGAGTTGAATTAAAAATTATCGAGCGTCCGGTGGTTGCCATTTCAGAAATGTCAGCTGTAAGAATCAGGTAACTTCTGCCCAGTCTGAGTCTTTGACTGATTCCGGTGAACATCAGATTCTCACCTGCTCCGGATGCACCTGATGATGCTGATGCAATCTGAGTATCCGTCTCATCCAGGCTCATATCCTCTGAGTTCCATAGCCTGAATCCGGATGCTTTTATATCAGCAGAAGTATAAGTACCGGTAAGCGGCAGTGTTATACTGCTCAGATCTGCCGTATCATTAATAATATCGCACCGTAGTCTGTATATTATATTCTTACTGCTTCCCTGACCAATCTCATTTGTGCCGGGATCAAAACCTGTTGTTGTGATGATCTGTGCCGGCTTGATATAGCTGAATGTAGCGTTTTCCAACGGGGTACCATTATTAAGCTTTGTGACGATTGATATGCCGTCACCTGAGTTTATGAATGAGGGGAGCACAACATTAAAACTTACAACACCCGAAGAATTAGTTGCCGTCAGACTGATATCCGTTGTGCTTCCCGTCAGTCCTTCCTGGGTATGAATTGTATATTCTTCAGTAATATTGGAATTGTTGTTTGTCATTATTCCCGCAGTTTTGAATACATATCCAGCAACCCGGTTGTTGAACCTGTCATTTGCAGTTATTGTAACCACTGAAGTACCCCCTGACCCAAAGCAGGAGAGACTGTTACTGTTGAATTTGCAGCATTTGCAGTTCCCGGCAAAATTTCCTGAGATACCGATGCATCATTAAAACCTGTTGCGTTGACTACGATATTTTTGATACAAGCTGCTTTGAGAGAGTCATTACCATTTGAGGGATGCAATGAAATTTTGCCGGCTGAAAGTGTATAGTCTCCCGGGGAAAGACTTTGGTTATTAATCTCAACGGATGTAATATTCTCCCTCCAATAAAGGTCATCCGTGAATGTCAACTCCATGTCATTGTCAACAGTATTTAAGGTTACATCAGGACTGATTGCAGGAGGCAGAGGGAAATCTGTGTAATACGCGGTTACGGTTAAATCATCAATCGCCAAACCTGCTTTGCCTGTATTATACCACCTCAGGTATATCGAATCACCCGCGGGCAAGTCTACTTCTGCTAGATATGAAAATGCCGTTTGGTTTTCTGAAAGATTTCCATCCAGAGCTGCATCTGCATCTGAACGAACCGGATAAAAGCAGAGTTGTGAAATTGAAATATAATCGGCATCATTTATCGAAGTTGGATTCTTTTTATAATCAAACAGTAAACCTTGCGTCACACCGGAAAAACTTCTCCATTGTTCACCATGGTACTGAATCTTCAGGAATTTGATACTCTTGGTTGATTCACCATTTTTTATTGGCAAGGCAAATTTGTAAAGTGTGGAATTTAAAGTTCTTGAACCGAAAGATCTTTCCGTAGATCCATCTGAGCCAAAATTATAAATGCCAGAATAGATAAGATTTAATGTACTGCTGTAAAAATAAACCCTGTTGTTAGATATTCTCCAGTACGTTCCTACTATCAAATCTGGATAGCTATTGAAAGTACCACTTCCTTGCAAAAAATCAAAATTGGTTGAATAAGATGTGTTGTTTGAATTGAATAAAACCTGTCCCTGATTTATAGCGGTTAGGCTTATTATTAATAATAGTATATATAATGTCTTCATTTAATTATCCCGTTCAGGAAATCCAAAAATTATTTAATAAAAATTAAAAAAATTTTCATTTCCAGCCATTGCAAATAAACTTTTTTCTTAAAAAAAGTATTTATATTTTTAGAAAAACAATCTCGGGTCATTTTTGTTTTTAACACTGAAGCGCTGTGCAGATATCTGCCTGGCACTTTTCTCTATAATTGCGTCCGCTCCGTTCGTTGCGGTGTATGCTTTGTTTGTATTTCTAATGCACAGAGTGAGTCCTTTCCTGATACAGGAGAGGAGCCTTTCCGCATTGCATCCCGTTATCCGCGTCTACAAGCTGAAGACCATAAAATCAATCCGGTCAGAAAAAATTGACTCTTCAAACATTCTGGTAAGAAGCGATGACAGTTTTGAGTTTCTCCCTCTCGGCAGGCTTCTGAGAAGCTGCGGTTTTGATGAACTTCCCCAGATGATAAATGTCCTGAAAGGTGAAATGAGCATCATCGGCCCCCGCCCCCTTCTGAGTTCAGAAATTGAAATGGGTTCTTCAATTCTCCCCCGTCTCATGCTTGAAAGACAGAAGCTTAATTCAAAACCCGGAATCACAGGATACTGGCAGGTATTCGGGAATAAAACCGAAGGACTTATTAACCTCCTTTTCCATGATCTCTTCTACGAAAACAACCGCTCCGCAAAGCTCGATACGAAAATATTCTTCATGACCCTTCTCAGACTGGCATCATTTGCCCATCAGGATTCGATTATTGAAAGGAAAAGAGAAGAATCCGAAGCAAACGCTGCTGAATCTTTCCTGAACAACTGATCTCATTAATTCACCAGCACCTCAACTGTTAAACTGAGTTTCAGCTCCCTCGCCGTGATATCTGCTTTTTGTATGTTAATTTTTTACACTTTGTGTAATTATTAAATAATTGGGGCTTATTTTAGATAAGAGAATCTGAATTTTTCAGAATTCAATTTTTTGTAATAATCCGGATAAAACGGGATGTTTAAGATAGTTGCTGCAGAATTTTTAGCTGCCGATATCAAAAGATTTGTTATCGAGGCTCCCAAAATTGCACACAAAAGAAAACCGGGACAATTTGTTATAGTAAGGATTTCTGAACATGGCGAAAGAATACCCCTTACAATAGCAGACGCAAATGAAAAAGAAGGGACAATTACAATAATTGTTCAGGGAATCGGGAAAACCACCAAAGAAATCAATTCACACAACTCAGGCGATTATTTTATGGATGTTGTGGGTCCCCTCGGACTACCCTCCCATATCGAAAATTTCGGAACTGCCGTAAGTATAGGCGGCGGAGTTGGCACCGCAATTGCATTCCCCACTGCAAAAGCTCTCAAACTGGCAGGCAATCATACAATTTCGATTGTCGGCGCAAAAACCAAAGATCTCGTGATTCTTGAAAAAGAGATGAATGAAATCTGTGACGAAGTTTTTATCACAACTGATGACGGCAGTTACGGATTTCACGGTTTTGTTACCCAGAAACTTCAGGAACTATTAAAATCCGGAACAAAGATCGATTTTGTTCTGGCAATTGGTCCCATCCCCATGATGAGGGCGGTGGCAGAAGTTACACGGCCTTTTGGGATCAAAACTGTTGTGAGTCTGAATCCTGTAATGGTTGACGGCACGGGAATGTGCGGCGGATGCCGGGCTGTGGTTGGCGGAGAAACAGTTTTTGTCTGCGTTGACGGCCCTGAATTTGACGCTCACAAAGTCGATTTTGAGTTGCTTATGAAACGTAATAATACTTACAGATCTGCAGAAAAAGAAGCGCTTGATGCCCATATCTGCAGGCTGCAGAATCTGCAAACAGGTGAAGGTGTAAAATCTGCATCAGAAAAGGCGATGGTGTAAAATGGCAGAACTTACCAAAAAAGAACGCATGCAGATACCCAGGCAGCCAATGCCTGAACAGGAAGCATTGATCAGGAACAGGAATTTTAAGGAAGTTAATCTTGGCTTCACCGAGGAACTTGCCAGACTGGAAGCTGAACGCTGTCTGCAGTGCCCAAAACCAAAATGTATAGAAGGCTGTCCTGTGGGGGTGAAGATCAAAGATTTTATTGCATTGGTTGCTCAGGGTGATTTTCTTGCAGCTGCCGCAAAGATTAAGGAAGACAATGTACTGCCCGCAGTTTGCGGAAGGGTCTGCCCGCAGGAAGAACAGTGCGAGGCTGTTTGCGTAACAGGCGTAAAAGGCGATTCTGTTGCAATAGGAAGGCTCGAAAGATTTGTGGCTGATTATGAACGTGAGCATCTTGGTATGCGTCCTGTAAATCTCCAATCCCCCAGCGGCAAAAAAGTTGCAATCATCGGGAGCGGACCTGCAGGATTAAGCTGTGCAGGTGAGCTGGTTCAGCGGGGTCATCAGGTAACTGTATTTGAGGCACTGCATGAAATAGGCGGTGTGCTTATATATGGTATACCTGAGTTCAGGCTTCCAAAGGAAATTGTTCATGCCGAGGTGGAAGCGCTTAAAGAGCTCGGTGTTGATTTCAGAACAAATGCAGTCATTGGTTTTACCGATACAATTGATGAACTAATGGCCGAAGAAGGATACGATGCTGTGTTTATAGGTGTCGGAGCCGGGTTGCCATACTTCATGAATATCCCCGGCGAAAATCTAAACGGAATTTACTCGGCTAATGAATTTTTGACCCGGGTTAACCTTATGAAGGCCTACAGATTCCCTGAGTTCGATACCCCTGTTTTTGATGTGAAAGATAAGGATGTTGTGGTATTCGGCGGCGGGAACACTGCCATGGATGCCGTAAGAACATCAAAAAGGCTTGGAGCAAAAACGGCATCGATCATCTACCGCAGGAGCGAGGTTGAAATGCCGGCACGTAAAGAAGAGGTTCATCATGCAAAGGAAGAAGGAATCGAATTCGTGATGCTGACCAATCCCCTTGAGTTCATCGGTGATGAAAACGGATGGCTGAGGGCGGTTAAACTGCAGAGAATGGAATTGGGTGAACCGGATGCATCGGGAAGAAGACGCCCCGTGCCTGTTGAAGGCTCTGAATACATAAAAGAGATCAGCATGGCGGTAATTGCGATCGGGAACGGTTCAAACCCCATGATCAAAAAAACCACCCCTGATCTAGAATTCAACCGGAGAGGCAACATAGTTGTTAATCCGGATACAATGAAGACGTCAAAGAAAGGTGTTTTTGCGGGCGGCGATATCGTAACCGGCGGAGCTACTGTTATCCTGGCTATGGGAGCCGGAAGAACTGCCGCAGGAGCAATAGACGACTATCTGAAAAACGGCGGCTGGTAATATTTCAGGACGATTCAGGTTGATTATAGAAAAAGCCCGGCACAAACCGGGCTTTTCTGTTTTCAATCAACAATCTGAACCGGGACTCTCAAGCTTTCAATCATCAAATCTGCGCTGAGGTGCTCAATCATCCAATCATCCAATCTGCCCAGCGGCGCACAATCATTCATACTTACCTTACAACGCTCAGTTTCTCAGTAACAGTCTGGGTTTCACCGTTTTTCTTCATTATGACACGGTAGAGATAAGTACCGCTGGCTATTATATCACCGTCTTCATCGCGGCCATCCCAGTAAATTCTGTTGAAATCATATCTCAGATCTCCGGCCGTTTTAGTGATCTTCTTTATCATACGTCCCGCAACAGTATATATGAGAATCTGAACCTCATCAGGCAGATTCGTAGCCTTAAAGGTGAAATAAGTTTCATTAACAAACGGGTTGGGATAGTTGAAGACCTGCAGAATCTTATTCTCATCGGATACTACAAAGTTTTTCACAGATCCTGCGCTGTCAATGGGGGTACCGCTGGCCCCTGTTCCTGTAACTTTCAGCTCGTACTCCCCTGCCGCAAGCGTCGGCATATAAGATAACGATACTCTCGGGTTGGTGTTCCTGAGAGTGAATGTTACATCAGGTGAGTTCAGGTAAATCCGGCGGTTATTTAGCAGCAGCCTGATCAGGGTTGTATCCACCGTCCCCGACGTTGAGGGATCGTAAAGATCAATTGTGATCTCAGGTTTGTTTGAAACATAATCACCGTCATAAATATCCTGTCCGTTGAACTGTGTCCTCACATAGGGCTTGTCAAACCCAAGCACCTCTGTGAAAGATATTTCTGCGGTGTTATTGTCCTCGTAGAGTTCAGGGACATAGTTCTGGGGATCAATGGTGACAACAAATTTTTTGCCTCCGTTTCCTTCCAGTGCCCTGTGAACAACATTCAGCTCGGTTGAATCTCCTGCATTCAGGTTATTTATCTTCTGATTAAGAATAGTGCCTGCAAATGTGGCACCTGAGTATAGGTCAACTTTAACATAGAAACTGTCTGATTTGCCAAGTCCGGCATTAAATATTTTCATTTTCAATGCCAGAGAATCATTCAGTGCAACGGTATCTTTGGTCAGGGCCAGCGCTCTCAGGTTCGTCCCGATTTCAGAAGAAGGATCAAATGATACTGCAATGTTATTGAGTTTTAGCTGTCTAGAGCCGACTGTATCCTTCAAGGTATTTACAATTCTGATAAGCGGATATTCAACGGCATTAACAGGATTAAGATCAACAGAGGTCCCGGTCTGATTAGTAATAAGGGTATCAGTGGTTCCGTTTGATTTAATTCCCACTACAGAGTGACTGATAAGAGTGCCTGCAGGCTGATTTTTAACAACGGTAATGTTGTTCCATTTCCTGACGGGTCCAAGAACTTCGGTGATGTATTTACCTGAGGTCATGTTACTCTGAATAAGAGTGTCAATCTCCGCCATACCGTTGTATGGACGTTTCCAGACCTCTCTTACTTCAGTGCTGTCAGCTCCCCGGAAACCGATGAAACTCCATGAGTGGCGGAAACCTACGCTGGTGACAAGTTTACTACCAAATTCTCTAAGTCTGTTTCGCAGTGATGTGGGCAGCTGCGGCGAATCAGAAATCGCTACTATAACAACGGTGTTGGAATCAAGGGCATCGAGATAAGCATTCATGGCATCTATCTGTGCCTGTGTAGCCGATAGCGAGAGTGTTATGTTTTCCTTAAACTGAAATGTCTTCCTGTCGAAAAAGCAGAAATTAGTGCCTCTTAATGTTGATTCAGCAACGTAATTCACACCATCCAGTTCAATAACTGCTGTATTACCGTCATTGAATCCTGCTGATATAACTTTAAGTCTCCTTATGAGTGAATCAAGGACTATCCCTCCTGATATTGCGGCAGATTCAGTTTCGCCGGCAGCAAATGCTGTTGAATCATTGATAAGGTATGCAACTTCATTCCCTTTGATAAAAGAAGTCAGGTTACCGAAGCCATCCTTACCCTGATTTTTTATTCTGAACCAGTATCTCTGATTATTGACCAGACTCCCGAGAGGTATCAGCGTGGCAAATGTATTTGAATTAACTGACTGAAGCTGTGCATTTGTGAAATTGCGGTCGGTTGAAATCTGATAACTGACACTTCCTGTCACAGAACTCCCTCTGGGATTAAGAACAGGCAGGAATAAGCTGAATACACCCGACTGATTCTGTCCCGCAATACTCAGATAATCAGTTCCGTATACCTCAAAGTCAAACGAAGCGGTGTTATCATCGGTATAAAGTTCGTCAAGCAGTCCGCCCTCGTTGAGTATCAACTCAACACGATGCGATCCCGGTCTGCCAGCTACTTTTATTTTGATTTCAAGGGAATCAGAGTAGGCCGGAAGCATCTTCCTTAAATCCGTGATTTCCGTGGTATCCCTGAACAGATGTTTGATCCTTACAACAAATGAATCATTTCTTACTGAACCAAGGTTTTTATAGCTTAATCTTAATGTCACTGAATCATCTGTGTCATATACAAGTCCAGTATTTAACAGGCTGACATCTGCCTGTGAGATAGTCAGATTCGGCTTAGATGGGATTGCAATCCTGACTGTAGGATCACCAAAATAAGTGCTTGTAAGTGCAAAAACCTTATTTGCTCCCGAATTACCAAATGAATTGCGCATATCAGTTTTTGTTTTCAAATGAGCCCGGCTCATATTATAAACAGAATCACTGAATATATTATAGTAAAAGATTGAAGGTGCAGTCAGTGACGTGGAAACAAATCCTACAGATGCATTTCCGATGTATCCTATAGCCTGTCCGATTTCAGAAGTCATAAAAAGCTCAGAGAAGGATGTAAGATCCCATCTCGCATGCGAACCTGTGGCACAGCCGAAGTCTGTCACGAGAGGACTTTTGTCCTCTTTATTTAATAACTGCTCTGGTGATATTATACCGTTATCCCAGGTTTGGACCGCACTGTGACCCAGATAAGACATAAATACTCCGCCCCGGTCAATTCTGCTTTTTATGGTTTCCGGAGGGTAAGGTCCCAAACTTGTTACAGGATTTATTGTCTTATAGAAATGGAAGCCATCCATGCCGTAAGGATTTCTTCCGATTATAGTATCAACGATCGACTGATTGAGCGACTTAAACTGTTCAATCTGATTCGGATCGTTAAAATTACCACCGGAAAATACAAGTGCAGATTTATTCCACTCCGTAAATCTCTGAGTTTTGTAATCCCTGAGTCTCTGTGTGTAACTCCTTACCTGCGACGGCTCTTTTGCAGGCAGTCTGCCAATGAGGAACTGCTGAATGTAGGCTCCCGAGGTATCAAAAATCCCAAACATGGGATCGCTGGCAGGAAAACCATAAGTATATACCTGATTATATTTTGCTATTCCGCCGGCATTTCTGAAATAATTAAGCTTCACATCAACAACAGCCTGACCGACAAGAAATAAATAATCCAGTGTATTCTGTGTCCAGGAGTTTACTGCATGGTTAAGATAACTTCTTACTGCTTCCGGATTGTGATAACCATAATTAAACTCATCTATGATATCATTTACATCAACGAC
>JABWCA010000143.1 GCA_013359345.1 Ignavibacteriaceae bacterium | reverse complement strand
AGCCGCGCAGAGCGTCATTTCACAGATTCAGTTTATTTGTGTGGGTGGTGTGGCTTATTCCTTATTTTGGCGGAATGTTTCTTGGTATGAGCAAGTGAAGTTAATTTTATTTTTAACATTTAATTTTAGTTCAGGTGATTAGCATCTATTCCTTTAAGGGTATTTTATGGACAGATCGGCAGCCGAAACCAAGTTAAAACAGATTTTCGGTTTTGAACTATTTTATGACCATCAGTGGGAGGCGATTGATAAACTGTTATCCGGCAGGCGCATTATCATGATAGAAAAAACAGGATTCGGTAAATCATTGTGTTATCAGTTTCCTGCTCTTATGCTTGACGGAGTCACCATCATTTTTTCACCGTTAATAGCTCTGATGCGGGATCAGGTAAAAAAACTTCAGTCGCTCGGGATTGCAGCAAAATGTATTAACAGTGAACAAACTGATGAAGAGAACTCTCAGATAATCAGTGAAGCATTGGCAAACAAGCTGAAAATCCTCTACATCGCGCCTGAGCGCCAGGAGAATTATGAATGGATTGAGGCCACCAGGTCATTAAGGATCTCAATGGTTGTGGTTGATGAGGCTCACTGCATTTCCGTATGGGGTCATGATTTCAGACCCTCTTTCCGCCGGATCATTAATCTTATCAAATTGTTGCCTCTTACAATTCCTGTTCTGGCCACTACCGCAACCGCCACATTAAGAGTTCAGAATGACATTTCAGATCAGATCGGCGGTAATAATGTTGTAATCAGAGGTAAACTCCTTCGTGAAAACCTTAAACTGTATGTTGTAAAGGTAGGTTCTGAGGATGAAAAACTTTTATTCCTTTCTCAGATTCTCCCTTCACTTGAAGGCAGCGGAATACTTTATACCGGCACCAGGGTCAATACTGAAATTTACGCCCGATGGGCTGAATATTGCGGTATCAGTTCTGTCGCTTACAACGCCGGCATGGATGGTACTACAAGAGTGGATATTGAAAGCGGGTTTATTTCTGACAGGTGGAAGTGTGTAATCTCCACTAACGCTCTTGGAATGGGGATTGATAAACCAGATATCAGATTTATCATTCATACCCAGATACCTCAGAGTCCCGTTCATTATTATCAGGAGATCGGCAGGGCAGGCCGTGATGGCAAAGAAGCCGTAATTTTACTTTTTTACTCTCCCGAAGATGTTTCGCTCCCAATGTCCTTCATTGAATCTGCACGTCCTTCAGCAGAGAAATTTGAAAAGGTGATTTACGCTCTTAAATCAGATCTCCTGGGAGAGAGGGAACTTATGATTAAAACTAATCTTACTCAGACTCAGATCAGAGTGATTAAAGCAGAACTGATGGATCAGAAAATCATCAGAGAGACCTCTTTCGGGGGGAAGAAAAAGCTTGAGTATATTTATAATGCTCCGGCATTCTCGCTTAAAAGATTTGAACAACTGAGATCATTAAAGCTTGCTGAACTGGATAAAATGATTGAATATGTCAATACTGAAAAATCGAGAATGAAGTTCCTGTGTGAGTTCCTTGATGATCCTTCCGGGGGTGAATTTAACAACTGTGATAATACCGGTCTTACACCCATGCAACCCTTTTTTACCGGTGATCTGAGGGACAAACTCAGTAAATTTAAAGCCGGATTTTTTCCGGTTCTTCAGTCTGAAGCAAGGGGCACTAAACTTCTTAACGGTGTTGCTGCCGGTTTCTACGGATTTTCTAATATCGGGGCTGTTATTCACCGCTGCAAGTATGAGACTCATGAAGATTATCCTGAACATTTGATAAATCTTGCGGCAGCAGCTTTCAAGAAACACTTTGAAGGTGAAAAACCGGATGTAATGCTATATGTGCCGTCAACAAAATCGGGCGATCTGGTTAAAAATTATGCTTATAAATTATCATTGGCACTTAAAATTCCTGTTTCAGATGATTTAATTAAAATAAGGACCACAGAGGAACAGAAAAAATTTATAAATTCATATCTGAAAAAAGAAAACCTCTCCGGTGCTTTTGCATTAAAAGCTTCTGCCCGGTTGTCAGATAAAACTGTTCTGCTTGTAGATGATGTTTATGACAGTGGTGCTACAATTAAAGAAATTGGCAGTTTGCTCACCAAATGCGGAGTTGCTAAAATTCTGCCGTTGGTGATTGCCAAAACTGTCGGAGGAGACTCTGTATGATGAATAAAGAAGCTGCATACTGGATTTCACTCGCTCATCTTCCGGGCTGGGGTTACTCTGCTGTGAACAAGCTTATAGTGGCCTTTTATCATGACCGGAAAATTTCAGTTGTTGAATTCTTCAGTTGTGATAAAAAAACCTGGCGCGATTCATATAATCTTAGTGAGAAAGAAGTAAATGACCTCGTTCAGGCGAAAGAAATGCTGCCTAATTCCGGGTTTCTCGCTGAACAGCTCCATAATAACGGAATTGAAGTCATCCCGATTATAAGTACAGATTATTCGGCTAAAATAAAATCAAATCTGAAAACCGCCGGTTCCCCCCCGCTTCTTTATATCAAGGGCAACAGTCAGATTCTTAAAGAGAATTCGGTTGCTATAGTTGGCTCAAGAAATGCATCCGAAATATCAATCGGATTTACTGATAATATTGCAAAAATGGTTTCCGAACAATTCAGGGTTGTGGTCAGCGGCTTTGCAAAGGGAGTTGATAAAGCCGCCCTTGATTCTGCTTTAAAATATAAAGGCAGAAGTATCATAGTTCTCCCGCAGGGGGTAAATACATTTACTTCAGGATATAAAACATATTATAAGCAAATAGTAGCAGGGGATGTGCTTGTGCTGAGTGTGTTTCATCCGAAATCTGTCTGGTCGGTTGGGCTGGCGATGGCCCGAAATCCGGTGATTTACGGTCTGGCTGATGAAATATATGTGGCTGAATCCGGTGATTCAGGGGGAACATGGTCCGGGGTTAGTGATGGTTTAAAGAAAGGGAGAAAAATCTTTGTCCGCAAACCATCGGCAGAGGAAAAAAATGCTAACGCTCTGCTGATTCAGAAAGGGGCGGTTGCGGTTGATCCTGAGGGTAATCCGGTTGAGGATACAGGTTTTACAGATATTGACAGCGATTTATCTGCTTCAATATTAGAATTTATCTCCTCAAAGCCAAGAAAAATCAGCGAAATTGCTGAGTCTGTGGGCGGAAGAATTTCAGAAGAGAGTCTGAGAAATTTTTTAATCAGTCAAAAGAATGTGCAGGAAGTCCGCATAAAGAACACACCGCAATACACAATTATCACGCCGGGTTTGTTTGGCTGAAATCATCTATCTGTTTTGAGATTAAAGACGCAGTTTTACAAGCCCGGATTTCTCTTCATTGCTCAGATATATCTGTTTAACAAATAATTCCGCTGTCATTCATCTGAATTGACCCCCTGAATTACTCTTGCCTTATTAAACCATAAAATAAGCAACCGTCATTAATAACGGCACAATCAGAACCACCAGACAGCCACCCGGCCGCGGGGCACCATTGCGGAGAATTTTTGCCGGTTCAGAATAATATCCTGCTTTGTTCAGGATACGGCGTTTAAGGTTTTTGTGGGCGTTGATAATTTTTGTGACTTCATATATCCCAAGATCCTTTTTAATTTTCCTCTCCGCTTTCGTAAGCCCGAGCAGTGTTTTTAACGACGGCTTTCTGTATCTGAAGAGTTTCATTTTTCTCCCGCTTTAATTTCCTTCAGGTTAAATTACTTTTAACTGCTTATCCGCAATGAGTTTTACTCAAACAGCCGGATTCAGTTAAGGCAAATTAATAAACAGAAAATCAATTTCAAACATGCGCAGGCTCATTTACAGATTGGGTTTTCAGTATGATTTCTTCTGCCGGCTTCCTTTTTCTCGGAGCAGTTTCACGGGTGTTAAGAGGCTCGGGCAGCGAATCCGGATCACCATGATAACCTAAAGCAATAAAAACCACGGGGTCATACTCATCGCTGATACCAAATTCCTCTTTTGCACTCAGAAAGTCAGCACCCCCCATCACATGAGTAATAATATCATTAGCCGCAGCTTCAAGCATCAGATTCATATTTGCTGCTCCTGTGTCATACCAGGCATGTTTATTTTTGCTGCCGTTCGGGTATGTGTTTTTGGCAAGACTGAATAACAGAACAGGGGCATCTTTTGCCCACACAGCATTCCGGGGATTCAGCAGGTTAACCATTCTTTCAAAATTCTCATCCCCTTTGTAACCGATAATATATCTCCATGGCTGTTCGTTCATGCTGCTCGGCGCCCATGAAGCTGCTTCAAGCAGTTGTTCCACAACCTCTTCGGTTATCATCTTCTCTGAAAATGCCCTTCCGCTCCATCTTTTTCTGATCAGTTCATTTACAGGATATCTTGTATCCGCATCTTTTCTTAACATCTCATCAACTCCGGTTTATAGTTTCACAAAATAATATTATTTGTCTATACAACTAATGTATATACAAATTAGTTCAATTGCAAATTCCGGCGATTCTGAACCAGTAAACCGCCTCTTCCAAAAATCATGTAAATCAATCCCTGATAAGTGTAACATTCAGGGTACCGGCCTGCGCTAATTTTGAAGCATAGTTTTTCAAATCATAATAAATAACGGAGAAAATATGAAACGCACATTAATTATGCTGATTCTTCTTGCGACGGCTCTGACCGCTCAGCACGGAAACCACCCGGAACATGACAACCACAATAAAACGGCTGCGATGCCCGGAGATTCTTCTGCCGCGACGGCTCATGATAACCATCAGGAAACTGAGCCTGATGGAATATACCGGCATGGTTCGGGTACAGGATGGCTGCCTTATAACTCTGAAATGACCGGATACATGATTCACGGCAGCAAATGGAATTTTATGTTTCACGGTAACATTTTCCTGCGCTATAACCATCAGGATATTATTAATCAGAGTTCACGCGGCGGCAGCAAAACCGATGCTCCCAACTGGTTTATGGGCATGGCCGAAACCAGACCCTGGGAAACAGCCCGACTCAGATTCTCATCAATGATCTCGCTTGATCTTCTGTTCGGTGGCAAAGGTTATCCTCTCCTTTTCCAGTCGGGAGAGACCTACGAAGGGAAACCGATTGTTGATCGTCAGCATCCGCACGATCTTTTTTCTGAGCTTTCGGTTGAACTGACACAGTCACTCAGCAGTGATTTTGACCTCAGTTTCTACCTTGGTTATCCGGGTGAGCCTGCTCTTGGGCCCGTGGCATTCATGCACAGACCGTCTGCTCAGAACAATCCTGATGCGCCATTGGGTCACCACTGGCAGGATGCAACCCATATAACTTTCGGGGTTGCCACTGCAGGTTTCAGATACAGATTTCTTAAGCTGGAAGGCTCTGTGTTCACCGGCAAAGAACCCGATGAAACCCGCTATGACTTTGATAAGCCGCTCTTTGATTCATGGTCTGTAAGGCTCAGTGCCAACCCGGTTAAGCAGATCGCGGCACAGGTATCATACGGGTTTGTTGAAAGCCCCGAGGCAAGTCACCCCGGAGTTGATGTCAGGAAATATACTGCATCAATCATGTATGATGAAAAGATCGGAAGCAGTGCAACTCTGAGCAATTCTTTGGTCTGGGGGCTTAACGATACTCCTGGTGACCATGATGAAGGTTCTGTCCTTCTTGAATCAAACCTGGCACTGAGCAGACTTAACATTTACGGAAGATATGAGTGGCTGGCTAAATCATCACATGAACTCGGAATTCAGGATCAGGATCATAATGCTGTATATCAGATAAACGCCCTTACAATAGGTGTGAACTACCCCGTGACAACCCTTGCAGGCACTTCTCTTCTGCTGGGCACCCAGGCTTCGTTTTATAAACCTGATTCACAGCTTGAAAAGTATTACGGGAAAAATCCGGTCTCTCTTCAGGTTTATCTGAGAGTGGCGCCGTTAAAGATGATCCACTGAGAATCTTAAGGAAAACCGCAAAACTGAAATTCTGAATCATAACAACAGAGGGTCGTGTTCTCAGGGGCACGGCCCGGTAATAAAAAGGAAACCGGAATGAAAAGAACAACAAAAGACAACCTGAAAAATTTTTCAGGCTCATCAATGATATTATGCGGCGTTTACATGCTTGCGGAGAGTGAGCTGATCTCAATAGTATTTACTGAGCTTCTGATACTTGCAGCACTGATGATCTTGTTTTCTTTCCTGTTGTCATGCTTTCTCAATGAGAGCTGAATACAGAAAAAAATTACACCTGATCAAGCGGTTTTCTTTTTTCTGCTCCTATCTGCCTGAAATGGGAAGGAGTCAGCCCTGTAACCCTTTTAAACTGATTTGAAAGATGGGCCACACTGCTGTAACCAAGCTTATATGATATTTCTGACAAAGTGAGTTCGTTATAAACCAGCAGCTCCTTGGCAAGCTCAATTTTCTGCGAGATAAAGTAATATTCGATGGTCTGCCCCTCAATGGCTGAAAACAACCCCGATACATACGAATAATCCATTCCTGTGTTTTTACCGATATACTCAGAAAGGATAATCTTTTTATCCTCCAGCTCAGTATTGCGCACCAGATTAAGAATCAGTTTTTTCACTTTATTTATCAGCTGTGATTTCTTATCATCTATCAGCTCAAATCCCTCAGCCTCAAGCCTCTCTGATAACCGGGCGTGCAGCTCAACCGTGATTTCTCCGTGAACCTGCACCTCACCGAGCAGCACCCTGTCATGATGCATTCCAAGATCACAGAGAATTTCTGTAACCGCCTTAATGCACCTTCCGCAAACCATATTTCGTATATAAAGCTGTGTTTTCATGTTCTGTTCCGAACAGACTTAAGTGATAAAATTCTGTCTTATAAAAAATCTCCGGCGGCATTTCTGAACCTCCGGCTGTTCAATTCAATTAATCAACCGCTTATGTAAAATAATCAATTCCGGATTAAACGCAGTGATAAATTGCGGGCAAGAATAATCATTAAGAGGCAAAATGAAAAGAGAAGTGATTTTATACATAGCAATGAGCCTTGACGGCAGCATAGCAGGTGAGAATGATGACCTTTCATTCCTTGAGGCGGCAGAATATCCCGGTGAGGATTACGGCTATGAGGATTTCGGCAAAAAGGTTGATACTGTGATATGGGGAAGAAAAACCTATGACAAGGTACGCTCGTTCGGAATAGACTTTCCGCACAAAGATAAAAAGGTTTATGTGCTGTCTAATTCACGGACCGGAAGCGATGAAAATGCCGAGTATTTCTCAGGAGATATACGTGAACTGATTGCAGCGCTGCGTGAAACCGACGGAAAAGCCATTTATATTGACGGCGGGGCTGAGCTGGTTTATGAACTTATGAAGCATGATCTTATAGACAGGTATATCATTTCAATCATACCCGCTCTGGTGGGCGGAGGTATCCGCCTGTTCAAGGGCGGAACCCCGGCAGCAAAGCTGAAGATGGTTAAGAGTTCGGTCTTCCCATCGGGAGTTGTGCAGGTTCATTATTTAAAATCATCGGAGTAAAAGCCGGGCATTTGAAAACGGCCATATTTAAGCTATATTTGCAGAAAAAAAGATAATATGGAATCGATAAAAGAAATTTACCGTATTGGCAACGGTCCTTCAAGCAGCCATACCATGGGCCCCCGCAAGGCAGCAGAAATTTTCCTCGGAAAAAACAAGTCTTCTGCCAGGTACAGGGTGACTCTTTACGGAAGTCTTGCTGCTACGGGACGCGGACACCTGACTGACCGTGCAATCTATGACGTATTTGGTGAGGATAAAACGGAAATAGTCTGGGAGCCCGGCACTTTCCTC
Organism: Ignavibacteriaceae bacterium; assembly: GCA_013359345.1. Taxonomy (GTDB): domain Bacteria; phylum Bacteroidota; class Ignavibacteria; order Ignavibacteriales; family Ignavibacteriaceae; genus JABWCA01. The sequence continues at coordinate 2,390 of JABWCA010000143.1, read as the reverse complement.
CCGGGGCATCCGAATGCTCTTAAATTTGAGGCTCTTTCAGGTGCCGGCAAGGTGGTAAATTACCATATTGCATACAGTGTGGGAGGAGGCAAAATTATTGATGACATCTCCGAAGACACTGCCACCAGAGTGTATGATTTAAGCACAATGAAAGATATTCTGGCATGGTCGGGTAAAACAGGCAAATCTTTCTGGGAATATGTACAGGATACCGAAGGCAGCGGGATTTATGATTACCTGGCCGAGGTCTGGAATGTAATGAAAGAAGCCATTAAAAGAGGACTTAATGAAGAAGGTGTCTTACCAGGTCCCCTTAAACTGAGAAGAAAGGCCGCTTCATATTTTGTTAAGGCAAAAAATTACACCGGGGCGCTTCAGGAAAAAACTCTTCTCTTTTCTTATGCGCTGGCTGTTGGCGAGGAGAATGCATCAGGACATAAAATTGTAACTGCCCCCACCTGCGGCTCATGCGGCGTTCTCCCTGCGGTTCTGAGGCGCATGCAGGAAAGCTTTGATTTCCCGGATCAGAAAATTTACAGGGCGCTGGCCACGGCAGGAATAATCGGCAATCTGGTTAAGACAAACGCTTCAATCAGCGGAGCGAGGGTTGGCTGTCAGGGTGAAATCGGCACGGCGTGTGCCATGGCATCTGCTGCGGTTTGTCAATTGCTCGGCGGAACACCAAACCAGATTGAGTACGCTGCTGAAATGGGAATTGAGCATCACCTGGGACTCACGTGTGATCCTATAATGGGCCTGGTTCAGGTTCCCTGCATTGAGCGCAATGCCTTTGCAGCAGAACGCGCTATGAACACAGCAACTTATTCTCTCCTTTCTGACGGAACTCACCTAGTTTCATTTGATAAAATTGTGGAAACGATGAGAGTGACAGGTCACGATCTTCCGCATATATACAAAGAAACATCTGAAGGAGGGCTGGCTGCGGTTTATCATAAAGATTAACAACCCGGCTGAAATACTGTTTATTCTTCCCTCTTTTTTCTGACGGCCGGCAGATTCCGGTAGAGGTAAATTCCGCACAGATATGAGACCGGGGTATAAATGAGGGCCTGGATGAGTCCCCCAAGCATATAAATGCCGAAACCTGTCCCTCCGATAAGTAAAAACTGCTCAGACGTGGGGTTTGAAATGAAATCGGACAGGACTTTCCACTGCATTGATATACCTGTGACATAACTTCCCAGCCTGAAAGATGTGTAGATAATAGGAGGGAAGGTGAACGGGTTTGATATCAGAGTAAAAAAACAGGCAATCAGAACATTGGCGCGCAGAAACATCGCCAGAGGAACGGCGGTCATTATCTGAAATCCGGGCGGCATTGCGGTTCCTATGAAAATACCGGTGGCAATACTGAGTGCAAACTTTCTTTCAGTTCCCCTGAAGCCTGTTATTTCATCGGTATACCGTTTGAACCGCGGGTACTTTTCAAGATATGACAGTAATTTTTTAAATAGTTTCAGCATCCTGGCTCTTATAAAATACAAATGTTTACTGCTTTTCCGGAGCGGCTGATAAAATGCAACGCCGCAAGTGATTAAAAACCGGCAAGATAAGATAGTGCAAAGTCAGGAAATACCACTGCCGTTAACAGAAAATCGGGTGAACAGGATGCCATTTAAAGTATAAGATATTTGTAAAATCAAAGCTCTCTCTGATTAAAGATCAGTTTAATATCCGGATAATATCAGTCGCTGAACCAAAAATAAATTTATCATGAACAGTGAAAGGCATCTCAATGGCAGAAAATAAAACCGTAAAAAAGAATAACAGCGTTGAAGAATTTCTCGGCTCGGTGACGGACCCCATGAGAAAGGAACAGTGCCTTATTATTAACAGGATGATGGAAGCAATAACAGGCAGAAAAGCCGAAATGTGGGGGGAGAGCATTGTCGGGTTCGGTGATTATCATTACACGTACGCAAGCGGCAGGGAGGGTGATTTCTTCAGGGTCGGGTATGCGCCCCGCCGGCAAAACCTCAGCATTTATATAATTGCGGGCTTCGAAAGATACCCTGATCTGATGGAGAAGCTCGGAAAATACAAAACCGGAAAATCGTGCCTTTATGTAAATAAACTGGAAGATATAGATATGAATATTCTCAGTGAGCTGATCAGAAGAGGGTTTAATCATTTTGAAGGAATTGAGATAAAAGATAAAACCGAACCCAAAAACGGCTGATTCACCCCTCAGATGATGCCAAACGGGTCAAAATTCACGGCAGGGGGTTTAATACTCCGATTTATTTTCCTAATTTTGTAATGCTGAATTTTAAATGATTATAAATATAAATAACGACAGGATTTATGGGCAGAATATTTGAAAAAAGAAAACATAAGATGTTTGCGCGCTTTGCAAAAATGTCTATGGC
>JABWCA010000142.1 GCA_013359345.1 Ignavibacteriaceae bacterium | reverse complement strand
GCTCTCGGGAATACTTCAATGCCGGTAACCTGAGTGGTGTCAATGTCAGAAAGGCTCTCCTTAAGGCTCCTCACGCCTGTCATGCCGTCATATATAAGCAGGAACACGGCTATCAAAAGCAGTATGAGAGTTGTGATCACAAGTCTTTTTATATCCATCTTCACTCCTCTTTATCACCCGTGAAACTTACTGATTCAAGCTCTTCACGGATCTGCTTTCTTGTGCGGTAGCGGTAGATCCCGATAAGTGCAACTATTATAAGCGGCACAAGAAAATTCATGTATTTAACAAACGATTTAGTCGAATCCTGAAGCTGCACGGCAAATGGTCTTGCACTCACCCCCTTGGTCCTCACCTCAATAAGTCCTGTGTCATCAGAAAGCCAGTCGAGTGAGTTGTAAATCAGATTTATATTATCAGCCTCAAGCTGCTGACCCTGCTCGCCGTTAACAAAAAAATCTCCCTGCCCTATCAGAATTATTTTACCGCCTGATTTTTCCAGAACTGCGGAGGCAGCAACAGGTATATGACTTTCATTGAAATCCTGCTCGCTCCATTCACGGTTCACATCAATCACAGCGGGCATTTTAACTTTACCGCTCCTGTCTGATGTATAAGCAAGATAATCAGTTTTTATGCCTGGCCTTTTCTCAGTTATGTAAACCGGCGAAGGGAATGCCAGAAGAATTGCATCAAGACCGGTTGTAACGGGATGTTCTTCAAACTTTGAGATAACGGGAAGAAAAGGAAGCTGCATGGGGGTCTGTATCATAAGCCCGAACTGCTGCTGCTGAATCATCACGCTTCCGCAGCTCACATCAGTTATCAGCTCATTTCCGGTTTTCAGCCCGTATTTCAGAAGCAGTGTATTTAAACCTGTCTTAATTTCCTGCGCAGGTTCATTTGAAAAACCTGCATTGCTGGTCTTAACAGCAAAAAGCACCCTGCCGCCGTTCATGATAAACTGATCAATATCATTCAGAACGGACGCGGGGAGTGAATCGGTTACCCCCTGAACAAAGATTGTTTTCATGAAAGGAGGAATTTTTGTTGTGTCATCCAGAATAAGCGGCTGCACATCATAGAGAATACTAAGAGCGTCGGTCAGCTGCTTCATGAAGCCCACGGGGCTTGCACCATAACCCTGCAGAACACCTATCTTTGTCTTGTTTGTCTGCACAAGCTTTTTGATTGCTGTAGTCAGCGGGTATTCCATTGAGCTGTTGGGAGTGATTACGGGTATCACCTCAGTCTTGTCTTTATACTTAAGCACAGCGCCCAGATAAGCCCTCTGCTGCTTGATCTGATCTCTCTCCCTCACATTTATCATGACAGGCCTTATCCCTGCCGACTGCGCCTCACCCTCGCTGATCTGATCCTTATTAGGATTGATAAACTCGTAAACAATATTATCATCTGAGAGGGCTGCATATTCTGAAAGCACCGCCCTGAAATCATCTCTCACTTTTGATATATCTGAGGGGAGCTGCTCAGAAAAATATGCTTTAACCGTTACGGGATCTTTTAATTCACCCAGAAGATTTTTTGTGGCATCGCTCAGAGTGTAAGATTTATCGCTTGTAAGGTCAAGCCTGAAGAAGAACTGAGATGAAATTATATTAACTGCAATTGTTATGATGATCAGTAATGCTGCTGCTGTAATCAGTTTTTTTCTTGTCATAACTCTCAGCTCTTTATGAATCTTGATGATAAATTAAGGGAAGTAAGGTAAAGTGAAACCACGGTTAGTGAAACAAAGAAAATAATGTTTCGTGAATCAATGACTCCCCTTGAAACTGCGTCATAGTGAAACTGCAGATTAAGGAAGTTAAAAATAACTGAAAGAGAGCCGGTAGTGTTTTGTGAGATCACTCCTGTTATTATCATGAAGAATAATCCTGTGAAAATTGCGGCAAGGTAAGCAACTATCTGATTATTGGTGAGGCTGCTTGCAAGAAGCCCTATGCCTGTCAGGGCACCGCTAAGCAGAAGAAGCCCGATATACCCGCTGATTGTTGCCCCGTGATCAAGAGGCCCCAGCGTTGAAACGGTTATGTAGTAAGGAATTGTAAGCAAAAGTGATATTGCCGTGAGTCCGGTAACGGCAAGAAATTTTCCTGCAATCACCTGAATATCCTCACCCGGTTTTGTAAGAAGAAATTCCAGAGTGCCCGTTCTTTTTTCTTCGGCAAACATTTTCATTGTAAGTGCGGGGGTGAAGAAAAAGATGGTCCACAAGGCAACGTTAAAAAACGGAAGGAGGGTTGCCTGATTAATCAGAAAAATATCAGATCCGTAAACCCATGTAAAAAATCCGCTTATTCCAAGAAAAGCCGTCAGAAGAATATAGGCAATCAGGGAATCAAAAAAGGAGCGGATCTCTTTTTTAGCTATAGTTAAAACAAATTCCATATCAGTTGGTCAGCTCCCTGAAAATGTCTTCAAGTTTGGTTTCTTTTGCTGTGAGTGAATCAATGTACCATCCGTTCTCTGCACACATTGAGAATATCAGCTTCTTTGCCTCCCGAATATCATCAGGGTTTATAATAAACTCAAATCCTGACTCACCTGTTTTCTCTGTCAGGAAATTCTGCTGTGCAGATAATACACTCAGCACCTTTTCAGGATCATCAGCCCCGCCAACCTTCAGATGAAGAATATCACCGGCGCTGCTCATTTTTCTGAGATCTGCGGCGGTGCCGTCTGCAACAATTTCCCCTTTGTTTATTATGAGAATACGGTCGCAGGTGGCTTCAACCTCACTCAGAATATGCGTGCTAAGGAGAACGGTTTTTTTCTCTCCCATTTTTCTGATAAGATTTCTTATTTCCACAATCTGATTAGGATCAAGCCCTGTGGTCGGTTCATCGAGAATAAGGATTTCAGGATCATGAATCATGGCCTGCGCCAGCCCCACTCTCTGACGGTAGCCTTTTGAAAGTTCGCTGATATATTTATGCTTTTCAGAATCGAGTCCGCACAGCACAACCATCTCTTTTATTCTGCTATCGGTCTCCTCTTTTTTAACTCCGTTAACCGAAGCCGCAAATCTCAGATAATCTATCACCTGCATATCGGTGTAGAGGGGGTTATTTTCAGGAAGATAGCCAATTTTTGCCCTTACGGCTTTCCTGTTCTCTTCAACAGGGAGACCGCTTACCGTTACATCCCCTTCACTTGCGGCAAGATAAGTGGTGATGATTTTCATAGTAGTGGTCTTTCCTGCACCGTTAGGCCCCAAGAAACCCACAACCTCACCGGTATCAACCCTGAAGCTTATATTATTCAGCGCTTTCTGGCTGCCGTAATATTTTGATACGTTTTGAACTGTGATACTCATACAGTATTAAATTAATCCTCGCTTAAAACCGTTTTTGTTGTTTTCAGATAAATCTGTTCATCTTCTTCGCTGAAAACGGCGAAAATGACTTTCTCAGGAAAATTGTGTTCTTTCAGAAATTCAACCGTTGTTGAGACGGCAATGTGTGCCGCAGGTTCCTTGGGGTAACCATAAATGCCCGTGCTTATGGCGGGAAATGCTATAACCTTAAGCCTGTTTTCAGCCGCTATCCTGAGTGAAACGAGGTAACAGCTCTTCAGCAGATCCGCCTCACCTGAATTTCCTCCCCTGTAAACGGGTCCCACCGTATGGATAACATGCCGTGCCTTAAGGTTGTATCCTCCCGTGAGCCTGGCATCACCTGTTTTGCATCCGTTAAGTGCTCTGCATTCTTCAAGCAGACCGGGTCCTGCCGCCCTGTGTATTGCTCCGTCAACTCCGCCGCCGCCAAGCAATGAACTGTTGGCCGCATTCACAATGGCATCGGCAACTATGCGGGTTATATCACCTTTGTATATTTGAATCCTGTTTACCATGGGTATGAACTGCACTTCAGAAGTTATTTTCCTTTTTATTCCGGATTTCTTGTCAGCGGAATTATTAAATTGAGATATTTAAATATCGTTATTTTTCCATTCAGGATAAACGGAATTGGCCATGAAAAAAATTTATGTTCTCGGAGCCGGAATGGTTGGCTCACTGATTGCTTTTTACTGCAGTAAATTTCAGGATGCTGAAGTTACATCAGCAGATATTAATCCGGATAATCTCAAAAAAATAAAGAATAAGATCAGTCAGATTAAAACCGTCACTGCTGATCTGAGTGATGCCTCAACAATAAAGAAATTAGTTTCGGATGCAGATATTGTTATATCTGCGGTTCCGGGCTTCATGGGATATCAGACTCTTAAAGCAATAATTGATGCCGGGAAAAACTGTGTCGATATCTCTTTCTTCCCCGAAGACCCTTTTGAACTGCATGAAGCCGCAGTAAATAAAGGAGTAAAGGCAGTTGTTGACTGCGGTGTGGCACCCGGATTCAGCAATATGATCCTCGGTTATTTCAATAAAAATAATACCGTGAAGAGTTTCGAGTGCTGCGTCGGCGGACTCCCGCTTACCAGAACCCTCCCATGGCAGTATAAAGCTCCTTTTTCACCCGTTGATGTACTTGAAGAATATACACGCCCTGCCAGATACATAAAAAATCATGAGCTCGTTTCAGTTGATCCCTTTGCCCATATTGAACAAGTTGAGAGCAGTTATGCCGGCACGCTGGATGCTTTTATAAGCGATGGTTTGCGCACTCTCATAACCACTCAGAAAGTACCCGACATGGTTGAAAAAACTCTGCGATACCCCGGACATGTTCAGCTTGTAAAGGTTCTCAAGGATTCAGGATTTCTTTCAAAGGAACCGGTTTCTGTAAAAGGAACTGATGTTGCCCCGATCGAGCTTACTTCTGCTTTGCTCTTTAAGGAATGGAAATTAAATGATGATGATCCTGAAATGACATACCTCTTTGCAAATGTGGAATTCAATGACGGGAAGAGAACAAGAGTAGAGCTCTTTGATGAGCGTGATTATGAAACCGGCTTTTCATCAATGGCACGCACAACGGGACTTACATGCGTTGCCGCCACTCTCCTTATGCTTACCGGAAGAATTGAGGGGGAAGGAATCATCCCTCCTGAGACCCTTGCCTCACAAAAAGGGAATTTCAGGATGATTGTGAGATATCTCCAGTCAAAAGGAATCTATTTAACAAAAAGGAAGTTCTGAAAAATTCAGACTGTTCAATTTCTGAGAATATATCCTTCAGCTTTTTTTTGACATCCGTAGAGATCAGTTGGGCGCCGGTTTAAAAATAAAAATCCTTCCTCAGCTAAGATGGAAGGATTTTTTTAATCTGTGGTTCACCGGCGGGATTTTTGGGAAATCAACGGCTGAATTTCTCAAAGTTAAGGTAAATATCTCCCTTCTGAGAGTAGAGATTGATTATAGCATTCCCGTTATCAGTTTTAGTAAAACGGTTTCCATTTTCCTTTCCATTCACAACGACGCTGCCATTTTTAACGTAACAGGAAATGCTCCTTATATCCCCTTTAAGTGAATTAAGTGTAATATCCCCTTTATTTTCCACGGATAAATCAGGGAACACATCTTTAATCCATAATTCAGCTTTCTCCCCCTTGACAATTACGGTCTTATCTTCAGGAATCTGAACAATATTTGTTATCTCCTCACTGTAAGTACTTATACCTACAGCCCAGAGTTCCTCTCTGCTTTTAGCTTTAACCATCAGGATTCCCCCTTTTTTCATTGCTTCGGTTTTATAGGGTTTAAGATCTGAAAGATTTGAGAATCCTATAACCGTACCGCTCTTTTTTACTTCAGTGCTGATAAGGATATCCCGGCTGATCCCTGATTCTATAACAACTTTCCCGGGAAGATTAATATAAACGGTATCAACTGACGACCCCGGAATAGTCTGAACATCCCGTTCAGGCTGTGCAATGACAACCATGCAAAAAACGAGAAAAATTAATGAAAATAAAATCCTGTTCATAACTTAGCTCCTTAATTTATTTTTTATTTTATTTAATCTTAACCTTCAGTTAATTTTTTATTCCTGCCTGACAATACCAGTCTTACCAGCCGTGTCAGTAACACATAAAGTATTACCGAGAGGAGAAGCATAACCGGAATAATCCAGTAACCAAGCAATTCATTTGAAAACTCAGGATTTGAAGTGTACCCGACTACCAGCCTTCCGTCATCCCAGGTGAAAAAGCCAACATTCTGAGGATAAAAAATCTTCACAAATGAAAGTATCCCGAATGCCAGAACGAACAGATAACCTGTAAAAAATAAAAATGAGAGAATAAGGTTCTTCAATCCGGTTCCGATATTGACTAACAGTCCTTTCGTAATTGAGATAATGGAAAATCTTCTTGTCCCTGACTCTATAAGTATTTCCGCTACATTTTTTCTGAGAAAATCTTCAGGTTCGCCAAGTTTTTCAACAGCATTAAGGAGTGCACTCACTTCATCCCCCTGATAACTCTCTTCAAAACTCTGCCAGAGATGTGATTTGATTTCTGCCGACATATCATCAGCAGTTTCCTTATCCAGAAGGCGAAGTTCATTCGAAACTCGCCGGAAATAACTATCCCAGATCTTAACTGAATTCGGGTCTTTGAAAAAATTCGCTGTTTCCATTAGTCCTCTATTAATCTGTTGATTGAACCTGAATATGATTTCCACTCTGCTGTCATCAGGCTCAGCATTTTATTGCCTTCATTAGTTATTTTGTAATATTTACGGGGCATCCCGCTCTCAGGATTATCCCATCTTGTAGTCACATATGCCAGTGTTTTTAATCTGGTAAGTATGGGATAGATGGTTCCTTCCGATGTTTCAATCTCAATAGTTGATTTGATCTTTTTGATCAGTTCATAACCATAAAATTCCTCCTTCCTGAGGGTAAGGAGAATTATAAACTCAAGTGTTCCTTTTCTGATCTGAGACTGCCATTTTTCTATATTCATCATATTCCTGAAAATCTTTACATACAATATAATACACTATACTATGTATTACAAGGTATTATGCATAATAAATACAGGCGGTTCATTGCGGTGCTTCTTTGTCAGAAATGACGGGCGAGCGGCAGACTGAAGAAAGGCATAAAAAAAGGCTTCCTTATAAAGGAAGCCTCTTTAAATCTGTTCAAAGGGGGGATTTTTTGAAAAGTTTACTTCAGAAAGATCATCTTATTACGGAATATCTGATTTCCTGAAACCAGTTCATAGATATAAGTTCCTGATGCAAGTGAAGAAGCATCAAATCTTACATTGTAAAATCCTGCCCTGAGCTCATCATCAACCAGCACTTTTACCAGTTTTCCGAGAACGTCGTACACTTTAAGAGTTGTGAATCCGCTGTTCAGCAGAGAGAACCTTATAGTGGTTTCGGGGTTAAACGGATTCGGATAATTCTGATAAAGATTATACTCTGTGGGTGTGCCGCCTTCTTCTTCAATATTCACAGGAACGAAAGTCTTAAATGCCCAGTAAGGAGCCCATTCACCGGTTCCGAACTGGTTAGTGCCTCTGACTCTCCAATAATAGATTTTATTCTGGAGCAATCCTGTAAACTGCGCAGTTGTATCGGTCACATTGGTAAGATTAAGCACTATCGTGCTAGGTTCAAAGCTGTTTGTTGTTGCAAGCTGAACGTCATAAGATGTTGTTACAGAGTTTGTTCTCCAGACCAGGAAAGTGTCTGTGCTGACGTTGGTCGCTTTATCAAGCGGCAGAGCAAGCGCCGGAGCTGCCGGGAAAGCCGTAGTAAAGCTGAACACCTGAGAATATGAAGCGTTTCCTGCCGGATTTTCCGCTCTTACTTTCCAGTAATATGTCTTCTGCCCTTTTAATGTTGCTTGTACATTTACAAGGGTATCAAAATACACTGAATTTATAAGTAATGTATCAAAATTGGTGTTCACACCGAGCTGAACTCTGTACTGTGTTGCGCCTGCGGCGTAATTCCATTTCAGGGTAAGCTGGGCTGTAATATCATTAGCCCCGTTAACAGGGAAAGCGGGTGTTGCCACCGAGGGGATGTTCATCTGAATGACGTTTGAAACTCCCGATTCATTGTGATTCCTGTCGAGCGACGTAACTCCGAAATAATAAACTCCCTGAGCACCCTTTATCTCGGGATTAGAATTCCTGTATCCGACAATATCATTAATATTTGCAGGATCAGCAAGAACAGAAGGAGTGATTGATGCCTGAGTTGTTTTATAAATCACGTATCTGTAAGCACTGTCTCCATCGGCTGCTGTTGCGGGTTTATCCCACTGCAGAGAAGTGATACCGGAGCCTGCTGCTCTTTCGAATCTGAGATTCTGAGGGGCATTAGGAGCTACAACATCAAGCCAGCTCATGGTTGGCAGAATTGATTTTGTGTTAAAAAGTGATCCTTTAAGGGTGTCTGCAAATCCTTTCGGATTGCTGCTGAAATCCTCGGCCCTGAAGAATATGCTTCCGCCGGTTTTCGGGTTGGCTCTGTTTTCACGGATCTGGTTATGAATCTCACTCGGAGAGCTCCATGAACTGATTCTGTAAGAAGCCTGTCCGGGATAAAAATGTCTTCCGTTTCTGAATGTTGAATCAGCCCACCATCTTGATAATTTAATGTAATCCTGCGATCCGCCGATCGGCCAGTAAAGCTGCGGCGTGAGGTAATCAACTGATTTATTCTGGAGCCAGTTGATGGCATCGCAGTAAATGGTTGAATACGCATCAAGTCCGGTGATTCCGGGAGGCACACCGTTTTTCCAGATTCCAAACGGGCTCATGCCGAATTTCACCCATGGTTTTGCTGTTTTGACACTGTCATTAATTGCCTTCATCAGGATATTAATGTTGTCTCTTCTCCAGTCATTGATGTTTGTGAATCCTCTCGGCTCCGCTGCAAATGTATTTGCATCCTGGTTTGAGATCTGATTCGGGGGATACGGATAGAAATAATCATCCATGTGGAGTGCGTCAATATCATATCTCCTCACAACATCCATGATCACAGAAAGGATGTAATTTCTCACTGCCTGCATTCCGGGATTCAGGAATTTCAGTGTCCCGATCTGGAGGGCATATTCAGGATGCTGCACTGTTACATGATTTGATGCCAGGGGATAATTGCCTACAGATCTTTCGGCCCTGTAAGGGTTAAACCATACATGAAGTTCCATTCCTCTTTTGTGTGTCTCTTCTATTGCAAACTGAAGGGGATCCCAGTTTGGGTTTGCACCCTGCTGGCCTGTAAGCCAGTATGACCAGGGCTCTATTGGTGAGGGATACATGGCATCACATTCAGATCTGACCTGAAAAACAACCGCGTTAATATTGATTTCATCAAGCTTGTCTAATAACTGTATCAGCTCCAGCTTCTGCTGTGCTACTACTGTCGGGGACGTACCTCTCGTCTTAGGCCAGTCCAGATTTGTTACGGTGGCTATCCAGGCTCCTCTGAATTCCCGCTTCGGATTAGCTGACTGCGGAATAACATAGGCGGTGCAGATCAGGAATAATATGGTAAGAAGAAAGAATTTTCTCATTAAGGGGACCTATTAATGTTTGAACGTAAATAATATAATCTAATTTATAAATCTAAGTAAAAAAAAGCTATTGAAAAAGAAAGGCCCATGTTCACACCGGCTTCTCTGCGCATGATCAGGGAGGTTGTAACGTCAGCTCTTGGTATTGAAAGCTGCAGATAATAGATTGTATATCTGATTTTTCAAATACTTCAGAAAGATAAGTTACCGGGATGATTTATAACAATACTGCTGTAAGGCGTCAGGACAGGTTATTGCCTGAAAATGAAGCCAGGGAATTGCTTGCCTCAGGTGAATACGGTGTTCTTTCGGTCATAACCGGTGAAAATATTCCATACGGAATCCCGATAAGCTATGCCTGGGATGGTGAAAATTCAGTTTATCTCCACTCGGCGCCTGAAGGAAGAAAAATCAGTGCCCTTCTCACCCCCGCAAACGTCTCTTTCTGTGTCGTCGGCAAAACCAAAGTCATTCCTGAAAAATTTTCTACATTCTATGAAAGCATCATTCTTACATGCAGGGCAGTAAAGGGATTATCACCTGAAGAGAAGAAAAAAGCGCTGATGCTTCTGGTTGATAAATACTCTCCTGATCATCCTGAAAAGGGTTCACGTTATGCTGATGCTGCCGTGAAAGGAACTGAGATTATCAGGCTGGATATAATTGAATGGTCAGGTAAAAAGAAATAGCTAAGCTCCCGCCGTGCAGTAAAGCCTTCCGTTGAGTTCGTGGGTTACCAATGTTTATGCTGAATATTTTTGGCCGCTTATCCCCTGCGGCATGTATCCGAGGGGTTTTTAACGAC
>JABWCA010000141.1 GCA_013359345.1 Ignavibacteriaceae bacterium | reverse complement strand
TCCCTTATATCTTTCCTTCTTATCTCATCCAGATTATGCAGGGTTGCTCTTGAAATAGTTGAGCCTGCAAGAAACACAGGTTCAAGCTCGGCAACGGGAGTTACAATACCCGTTCTGCCAACCTGCCATGTTATTGATCTGAGCTTTGTTACAGCCTGTTTTGCCTTAAATTTATATGCAGTTGCCCAGCGGGGCGATTTTGCTATGCTGCCTATCAATTCCTGCTGCCTTATTGAATTGACTTTTATTACAACCCCGTCTATATCATACGGGAGTTCATCTCTCATGATTTCCATCTCTCTGCAGGCCGCTACAACTTCGTTAATATCACTGCAGAGCCTGAAATGCGGATTCACCCTGAAACCAAGTTTTTTAAGCATCTCAAGATTTTCATGCTGTGAGGTGAATCTGTTTCTTGCTGAAAGGAGAAAATATGTGAATATCTGAAGAGGCCTCCGGGCGGTCTGGCGCGGATCTATCAGCTTGATTGTTCCTGCGGCAAAGTTTCTGGGGTTGGCAAAAAGCTTTTCACCTTTAATTGCACGTTCTTCATTGATTTTATTGAAAACTCCGCGCTCCATGTAAATTTCACCACGTACCTCAAACTCAGTAAAATCAAATCCGTTTTCACCCGTGCTGTTTATAACCAGCGGCACCGATCTTATGGTCTTTACATTTGCGGTTACATCCTCCCCAGTGGTTCCGTCGCCTCTCGTAACTGCAACATTCAGCAGCCCGTTTAAGTATCTGAGGCTTATTGAAAATCCGTCAATTTTATATTCAACCACATACTCCGGTTTCTCTCCGGCAGGAAGATTATCTTTCACCCGTCTGTCAAAATCATAAAGTTCAGATTCATCGTAGGTGTTTGAGAGGCTGAGCATGGGAGTGAGGTGATTAACAGGAGCAAACTGATTGCTGAGATCGCTCCCCACACGCTGTGAGGGTGAGTCGGGCGAGGCATACTGCGGATTCTCTTTTTCGAGTTTTATCAGCTCCGCCATCATCTTATCATACTGCTCATCGCTTATTGAAGGCTCGTTAAGCACATAATATCTGTGGTCATGACCCCTTAGCTCTTCACGAAGTCCGAGTATCCGCGCTAAAATCTTATCCATGTCACTGAGCCAGGGTATCCAGTACGATGCCGCTTTTTGAGATCAGAAATGTATTAACGTTTCTGGTTATGGCGGGCAGCGTAAGTTCATTGTCATTTATTGATATTTTTATAACGTATGAATTCCCGATGAGCGCCCTTACATTCTCTTTAGCCTTAAGTGTCTTGGAAGAGAAGGGTACCAGCAGGAAATTATCTGTGGCAGCTGCATCAATTGTGGTCTGTATCCATGCCGAATCAATTGCGCTGAATGTTACTTTAAGACTGTCACCCGAGGTGATAATCTCATCACCTGATTTATTGCCGGGTTCATTATGACGCTGTTTTGCCGCATCCTCAAGCACTTCATCATAAGGTTTCTCTACGACGATAGGCTCGGGTCCGCCTGAATTCACAAGAATAAACACACCTGCAGCAATAATGATCACGCCAATTATCACAGCGGCAATATTTGCCGGTTTGCTGAAAAATCCCTTTCGTGATCCCGTATCGGGACTGTAATCAAGCACTGAATCATCTGCCAGCACTTTCTGCACCGGTGCCTGAACAGGCTCCTTTAAAACTTTTGCCGGTTCAGTTTTTGCAGCGGGTTCCGGTTTAACATTCACGGGTTCACTTTCAGCCCCGGGTGCGGCACTCTGCTCCTGCCGCGGCTGGTGTGCCTGCTCTGAATGGGGGATATAATCGCCCGGCACCTTACCCTCTTTAAGCATTTCATATTTGGCAATGATTTTTGAGGGATCAAGCCTTGCGTTTTTTGCGTACTCCTTTATGAAAGACTTTACATACAGATCAGGCAGAAAAGTAAAATCACCTGATTCCATTCTGCTGAGGAATACGGGATCAATCTTGATTGTTGAAGCCATTTGTTCGGGAGAAATACCCGCCGCTTCTCTTGCACTTTTGAGTTCTTCAGAGAGTTTAGTGAAATTCATCTTTAGCTTTTCTTTATTAAGCGGGCAGCAAAGGCACCGTCCATTTTATGAAGATTTGGCATTGTCTGAACGCATCCGTTACTATCAACAACTTCCTCAGGTACAAAGCGGGAAGCGTTATCAAGTTCGAATTCAGGGTGTTCGGCAAGAAAACCTGATATCACTTCAAAATTCTCTTCCGGTTCTGTTGTGCATGTGCTGTACACAAGAACCCCGCCGGGATTAAGCAGTGCCGCTGCCTTCCTTATCAGTTCGCTCTGCAGTGCGGCAAGCTTTCTGATATCAAGCAGATCCTTTTTCCATTTTATTTCAGGCTTCTTTGAAAGTGTTCCCATACCTGAACAGGGGGCATCAAGAAGAATTCTGTCATAACTTTCAGCTTCAAGTTCTCTGATATCAGCCTGAACGGTCTTTACATTTGTGATTCCGAGGCGGTTAAGGCTTGCTTCAAGATATTTAAGCTTGATCTCAAACTTATCAACCGATGTGATTGTGCCTCTGTTGTTCATAAGATCCGCCAGATAGGTGGTCTTGCCTCCCGGCGCGGCACACAGGTCAAGAACGTTCATTCCCGGCTGCACATCAAGCAGACGGCATGCCATTCCTGCACTTTCATCCTGAATGGTGAAATATCCCTCCTGAAAATACTGCCAGTTCTGAATGTTCGTCAGATTCTGGAGCTTGTAAAAATCAGGCAGGTATTTGCAATGATTAAAACGAAGATTTACTGAATTAAGAAGTGATTCAAATTCTGTTTTGTCCACCTTGAGAAGATTCACCCTGAGTGTGAGATATGGTCTCTCATTATTGGCAAGCATCAGGGCTTCGGTTGCTTCCTGTCCGTATCTTTCAACCCATCTTTTAACCAGCCATGAAGGGTGGGAGTAATAAGCAGCCAGGTAACCGGTGAGATTTTCTTCAGGGTTGGGATATCTCAGGCCATTTTTTGACCTGATTATATTCCTGAGCACGGCATTTGTTATATCGGCAGGTTTCTGACCCTGCAGCTTTTTCACAAAATCAACCGCCTCATTCACAATGGCATAGTCAGGAATCTTATCAAGAAACATTATCTGATACAATGCCACCCTGAGGGCGTTTTTAAGAATCGGCAAGGCTTTAGAGAACTGCCCCTTGTAAAAGCCGCTCAGTATCCAGTCAAGTCTGCCCATCCATCTCACAACCCCGTGCACAAGTTCATAAAGCAGCGCTTTATCCTGCCCTGAAAGCTCAGAGTTTCTGAGTTCGTGATCAAGTAATTTATCAAGGTAAGAATCGGTGCGCTCTATTCTGTTAAGTATATCTACCGCAGCTCCGCGCACTCCTACATATAAGTCTTTCACAAGGTGCTCTTGTATCTCAAACATATTCTCTTAATAGGGATATCCCAGTTTTCTTCTGGTCTTTTGTGTCAAATCAAATATTTTTCTGAAAAGCTTTTCTTCAACCTCACTGATGGTTTTACTTCTTCTCGATACCATCCTTCTGGCTGTTTCAATGCTTTTTTCTATGTCAAATGTTGTGGTAAGATCGCCGCCGCCCCATGAAAATGAGGGGAGATACTTCTTAGGGAATCCGCTGCTGAAAATGTTGCATGAGAAACCCACAACCGTGCCTGTGTTGAACTGCGAGTTAATTGCAGCCTTTGAATGATCACCCATTATTAAACCCAGAAACTGATGACCGCTGTCAATCAGATCCCCGTTCAGTGTGATCTTCACCGTGCCGTAGTTGTTTTTAAGATCGCTGCTGTTTGTATCGGCGCCAATGTTAATCCAGCTCCCCAGGTATGCATGACCCAGAAAACCTGAATGCTGTTTGTTTGAATAGGGCATTATAATTGATGCCTCTATCTCTCCGCCAACCTTGCACACCTTGCCTGTTGAAACCCCGTCATACAGATTTGCACCTGCTTTAACCTTGGTCTGTTCACCAATATAAACAGGCCCCTGAATTACGGCATTGGGATAAACAATTGCATTCCTGTCAATGAAGATGGGGCCTTCTGTGGCATCAAGCACAGTGCCGGGATAAACAACGGCACCCTCTCTTATGATTATTGAGGCGGGTTCAATCATGTGAACCCCTTCATAAACCTTACCCTGAATAAAATCTTTCAGGCTGAGGTTATACTGCTTTACGAAGAGTTCAAAGTCTTTTATAATTTCACGTTTGTTGCCGTGAATCAGATCCCAGATGAATGTGGCATATTTTACGTCAACCTGTTCAACAGGCAGACCGTCAAAATTTGAGACAGTAAAAAGATCATGCATCCCTGATTTCAGTTCCTCAAGCTTTTTTCCTGATACTCTTGCCGCAATAATGGTTTCCCCGTTCATATATAGTTTGTTGGTTTTGTCTTTGAGATCTATGATCCGGGGGAGATCATCATGCGCAAATATTCTGCCGTTAATGAAGAGGCAGTCATTATCATCAATGGTGTTTACTTTGTACTTTGGATTTTTTTCTCCAAGGAATGCTTCGAGGTAACCTCTCGTATGGAATACGATTTCGGGCTCCGGGTAGGCTCTTCGCACTTTGTCGCGCATTCTGAGCATGCCGCAAAATAAATTATAGGTTGGTCGGGTAAAAACCAGGGGCTCGAAATGATCAAAATACAGGTCTTCAAATAAGCAAATTTTCATCTGGCCATTTCTTTTGAAAGTTTTATACTTCCGCAATATAAGAAAAAAAAAAGCTATTCATGTTAAGAATAGCTTCTTTAAATTCCGGTATTTGAAACTTGGCGTGTCAGGATTTATTGTATTTACGCATGAATTTCTCTACACGACCTGCAGAGTCAAGAAGTTTCTGCTTTCCGGTAAAGAAGGGATGCGACCCGCTTGAGATTTCAAGTCTTACCAGGGGATATGTGTTACCATCTTCCCAGCTGATAGTTTCATGAGTTTTTATTGTTGAACGGGTTAAAAACGCAAAATCACATGAAAAATCTTTAAAGACAACTGGTCTGTATACCGGATGTATGCCTTTTTTCATCTGTGAACCTAAAAATTTTTTACATAAAAGAGTACTAATATAACTAAAGAGTCTTTAAAATAAAATCTTTTTATTTCACTTCGTTTATTTTAACAGAGTCTTCTTCGGTATTACCGGTGTCTTTTGTCGTTTCAGATTCTTTAACTGCCGGTTTGTAAAGCAACTTGGTGCCGGGTCTTGCAGAAGGAGCAGCCTTAAGCTCGCCTGTAAGGTTTGAATCATTTTTTCCGCTTGCTGCAATTCTTACCGCAGCTTTTGAAAATTTGCTTACCAGGGCGCTGGCAAACTCATCGGTGGTGGCACTCAGCACTTCGTTTGATTCAGTAACCGCCTGAGCTGCCATTATCTCTTTTTTCTCTGCTTCGGGCTTAATTTCATCAGGCTTTTCATTAACTGTTTCACCTGAGGGAGCATCCTGTATAATAAGCTCAGGCTTGTTGAATTCCTCGTATGAATTGAAATCATCTTTATCTGCAAACAGCACAAACAGGACAATTGTTGCCGCAGCAACTGCAATTGATGATGACGTTAATGCAAAGGGGGAAAAGAGCTTTTTCAGGAACGATATCTTCTCGGGGCTTTCTTCTTCCTGCCTGATTCTTCTCATCAGGTCTGCCTCAAAGTTTGCCGGAGCATTAACTTTAGGCATATGCTTCAGCGCTCCCGTCAGTTTCTTGTACTGCTCTTCGTCATGTTGTAAATTTTTTAATTCCATCTTAAAACCTACTCATTAAAGATATGCTTTAATAACTGCTGCAACTGAGCCCTTCCGCGGTTGATCCTTGATTTAACCGTCCCGATTGATATTCCTTTCATCTCGGCAATTTCCTCATAAGAAAATTCCTGGATATCACGGAGTATAATCATTTCACGGTAAACCTCTGAAATTTTCAGGAGAGCTTCCTGAATAATCTCACTCTTGATTCCGCTGTCGGCCAGTACATCGGGAGTAGCTTCTTCATCCTTTATATCAAAAGATTCATTGTCTTCTCCGAACGAACTGATTGAAAAGAGATTCTTTCTCTTTCTTCGCTGAAGTTCGGTCTTTGCCAGATTTCCTGCAATAGTGTATATCCAGGTTGAAAACTTAGCTATCGACTTATATGAATCCTTGTTTCTGTAAACTTTGATCATAGTTTCCTGCACCACGTCGCTTGTCTGCTCGTAGTCACCCAGGAATCTGAAAACATAGTTGAACAGCGGATTCTTATATCTCGCAACTAATATCTCAAAGGCCCGCACTTCATTATTCAGTTGAAACTCCCCGATCAACTCTTCGTCGCTCAGGTCGTACAGATTCTTCTCACTCAATGTATATTATACTTTTACTTTAATATAAAGGTTTCAAGAAAGTTTGAGTTTTGGGGTAATTCGTTTAAGTAACGTAAAAATCAGTTTTTAATATACTAATTTCGGCCGAATTAATTAAAGTATCATCTCACGGATACAGATCATGAGGAGCGTTTTCTCATCTGCCGGGTTTGACTTAGCGAGATAGTCGCATTTGTAGAGTGCCTCAAAAATCTGTGAAAGGCGCCTGTAACTGATCTGCTCTGCTGCGGTTCTGAATTTCTGTATGAAAAAGCGGATTTTGGTGACCGAGCTCAGCTCCTGATCAGAGAGGTGAAGGTTTTCTTTCACCGCTGCAACTTTCGTGAAGTAAGAATTAAGAACTGCCACTATGCCCACCAGGCTTTCACCTGAGTTTACCAGCTTAAGCGCAATTCTTGTTGATGCGTTCAGATCGCCCCTGGCAATTGTATCCTGAAGATCAAAGACGGTGAAATCCCTGGTATCGGCAACAAACTGCCTGATAAACTCCTCAGTGATTGTCTCTGCATCTGGCGCATAGTTTATTATCTTATCAACCTGCCGCTCAATCATCATTTTATCGGCACCGGTCAGCCCGTAGAGATAAACAGAATTATCCCTGCTGATCCTTTTCCCCTTTGATGCCGCAAGATTCATAATCCACTCGGGCATATCCTGCTCTCTCGGCTGAAGAGCGCCGAAAGCGAATCCCGCATGGTAAAATTCTTTCTGAAGTGCGGTGAGATTCTGGGGCTTGCCTTCATATATGAACACCAGAGTTACATCAGGGGAGGGGCTCAGAAGGTACTGCTGAATCACCGCCATCTTTGAGGTTATCTCTTTACTCTGCTTCATTTCATTGAAATTTCGGAGAACAAGGAGCTTCTGCTCCGGTATGAAAGAGTAACTGCTTATAAAATCAAGCACTGAATCAAGCGCCGAGGGATTATAGAATATTGACTGATAATTAAGGGGATCTGAAATCAGAGGTTTAAAATAGTCAATCAGAAGATTGGTGTATTTGTTAAGTTCATAAACATCATCACCCATCAGATAATATACGGGAAGGGTGTTTTTCTCCCTGATGTGCCGGGCAATCTGACTTACCTGCGGCAGCTGATATGGCTTAATATCAGGGGTTTTCTGAGCTTTCATTCAAATTCACCTTAAAAAGATGAAGCCGGCACTGAACCGGCTTCTGTCCTTATTATTCTTCAACTTTTATACTTACAATTGAAACGGGGTTAACAGGTTTGTCATTGTAGTCAACCTTTACTTTACCGATTGATTCAACAACATTAAAACCTGAAACAACTTTTCCGAATACGGTGTGTTTTCCGTTAAGCCAGGGGCAGGCCACCAGAGTGACAAAAAACTGGCTGCCGTTGGTGCCGGGTCCCGCATTTGCCATTGAGATAACTCCGGGTTCATGGGTGAGGTCTTTAACAATCTCATCCTCAAAAGTGCTTCCCCAGATGCTCTTTCCGCCGCGTCCTGTTCCGGTGGGGTCGCCTCCCTGAATCATGAAGCTGTCAATGACTCTGTGAAAAATGATCCCGTCATAATAACCGTTTTTTGAATGGACGAGAAAATTCTCTACTGTTTTAGGAGTTTTTGAGGGATAGAGCTCGAGCGTGAAATCTCCCATGGTTGTAGAAACCACACATTTAACTGTTTCTTTGTTTTCTAACATTTCTTTAGTTTCCTTAATAATGCGGGATTTTCTGCCAAATCCGAACATGATAATTATTATTTCTTTTTAAGCTTGTTTGGTCTTACTTCTATGGTGACATTTTCCATCACAACGGGATCTACGGGCTTATCCATCTGTCCTGTTTTCACTGATCCGATTTTTTCCACCACATCAAGTCCGGCGTAAACCCGTCCGAATACTGAGTGTCTGTTATCAAGATGAGGTGTTGCTCCCAGTGTTATAAAAAACTGGCTGGTGTTAGTTGCGGGTCCTCTGTTGGCCATTGAAAGAATCCCGAATCCGTCATGTCTTAAATCGGGATGAAATTCATCTTTGAATTCTTTGCCGAAAAAGCTGTCGCCGCCCATGCCTGTGCCTGTGGGGTCGCCGCCCTGAATAACAAAACCTTTGATTATTCTGTGGAATGTAACGTTGTTGTAATAACCTTTTCTTGCAAGGCCCACAAAGTTTTCAACAGTAACGGGAGCTTTGTCATGGAACATAAGCAGTTCAAAAGTACCCAAATTTGTTTTAACCACTGCAACGTACAGAGAATCGGTATCGGGTACGTATTTGGTTGTTTCAACTTTCATGACTTCCGGTTTATTGGTCGGTTGCTGCTGCTGTGATTCCGACTTTTTGCAGCCGACAATTAAAACCATTACGGCAAAAACTAAAATCCTGATTTTCATTTAACCTCCTTATGGTTTGATTATGTTTAATCCGATTAGACTTAAAATAGCCGCACCGAGCAGAATTCTGTAAACGATGAATAACATGGTGCTGTTTTTTCTTAAAAACTTCAGTAAAAAATCGATTGCAAGATAACCGCTCACACCGCTTACAACCGTTGCCACGGCAAGCGAAACAAGCCCGTTGCTGTTAAGGTGCTCAAGACTCTGGTAGAACTGCAGCATCCCGCTTGCGAAAATTGCCGGAATACTCAGAAGAAAAGAAAATCTTGCCGCATCCTCACGCTTAAACCCTATGAACAAACCGCCGGTAATTGTTGAGCCCGATCTTGATGCACCGGGTATCAGGGCAAAAGCCTGTGCAATACCCACAATTATGGCGTCTTTCATGGTCACGTCTTTCAGTTCTTTTGTGAACTTAGCCGTCTTTTCTGCAACAAACAGTATCACTGCCAGGGTGATAAGGCTTGCAGAAATCACATAAAGGTTCTTTGTAAGGGCACCTTCAATTATATCCTTAAAGAGAAGACCTATCACAACCACAGGTATTGTGCCTGCAATAATAAGCCAGCCCAGCCTGGAATCAAGACTCTGTTCTTTGTAAGTGCGGCGCTTAAAAAGATTTTCGGTGAAAAATGCTTTTATGATGTTGATGATATCCTTGTAAAAGTATATCAGAATTGAGGCAAGTGTTCCCATCTGGATCACTGCTATATATGCAGTCCACAGTTCGGGATTTTTATCTGAAACCACCCCCATCATCTTGCCTGTGATTGTAAGGTGCGCCGTGCTTGATATAGGAAGAAATTCAGTGATTCCCTGAACTATACCAAGAATTATTGCATCAAGAATTGAAATTTCCATTAATTACCTTAGTGAATACAGAATGCCTAATTTAATGCCGAATGAAAATGCCGAGTATGCAAGATCGTTGTTTTTATATTTGATTGTCTCTCCGCCTGATGACGGGATACCCCCGGAGTCAAATCTGAAGTCACCCGAAACATAAGCGTAAATATCTTTTGAAAGTGCTGTTGCGGCATCAGCTTTTAAAACCATACCAACGCCTGTTGAACTGTAAGACTTCCCCTGATTGATCAGCGGCTTTGTTTCTTTCATGCTCAGAAACCTGGGACCAAGTCCACCTCCAAACCTGAACTTGTAACCCGCGCCCTCATGATACCAGTAATAAACGGGAGTGGGTGATATGAGTGAATAGCTGAGCTCATATTTACCGCCAAGCAGTATTGATGTGTATGAGTTCAGCGAGTATGCTATTTCAACTCCCGCCTGAGCTTTGGGAAACAGCCGGTAAACCGCCTCTCCCGCAAACTCCACCATGGCCTGAAAATCTGACATCCTCTCACCCGCCGAGTAATTATCATTAATGTAATCACGGAGATCGGGGGAAGAAGTCATGTTTAGCCCCATGCTTGCCCTGAAATCATACTGGCCGTATGCCAGAAAAGGAGTGAGGAAAAGCACCAGTATTAAGAGTTTTTTCATGCGGATTCACCCCTGAATAAGGTCGAAAACTTGGTTTTGAAATCGCTCAG
>JABWCA010000140.1 GCA_013359345.1 Ignavibacteriaceae bacterium | reverse complement strand
AATGATGCACTGAAAGAGGAGTTGTCTGAAATACTGCAGTCAGTAACTCAGATCGTCGGCCGCGGACTTGAGCCCGGGGATGATGAAGAAGCCCGCGATAATCTTAAACGTCTTGAACTTGCGGTTGATACTGTAAATCTTGCATGGTGGTCAATGGATGTTCCTACCGGAAATGTTCTCTTCCATAAAAGAAAAGCCGAAATGCTTGGTTACAATCCTGCCGATT
Source organism: Ignavibacteriaceae bacterium (assembly GCA_013359345.1). GTDB lineage: Bacteria > Bacteroidota > Ignavibacteria > Ignavibacteriales > Ignavibacteriaceae > JABWCA01. The sequence continues at coordinate 10,104 of JABWCA010000140.1, read as the reverse complement.
TCACCCACTACACACATTTCACTCAGATTCTGCATCCTGATGATTATGAAAAATCAATGCAGGCGATGCGTGATCACATCTATAATAATTCCCCGACTTATGAATGCCTTTACAGAATCAGGAAATCTGACGGTTCTTATACCTGGTTTTCTGATGCCGGTGCCATAGTTAAACGTACTGAAGATGGTAAACCGCTTAAAATAGTCGGCTTTGTTATTGATGTCAGCAAACTGAAGCAAGCCGAACTTGAGATAGTAAGAAAGAATGAAGAACTGATAAAGATAAATGCTGAAAAAGATAAATTTTTCTCAATTATAGCGCATGATCTCCGTAATCCGCTGTGGGCGCTTATGCAGTACAGTGAGTTTCTTATTGAAGATTCTGAAAATATGTCAGCTGATGAACGGGATCAGATGCTGAAATCTCTTTCCGAATCTGCTTCAAATGCTCATAAGCTTCTTGAGAATCTTCTTGAATGGTCACGAATGCAGAGGGGTTACACCACCTTTGAGCCTGCTGCACTTAATATTCATGATTCTGTTGCTGAGGCAATCAAGATTCTGCGGGATTCCGCCGCTCTTAAAAATATCAGAATTAACTTTTATATCGATTCTGATCAGGAAGTATATGCAGATAAGAACATGATTCAGTTGGTGATAAGGAATCTTGTTTCAAATGCGATAAAATTTACTCCGGCAGGAGGCACTGTTGAAATTTCAGTTTCAGTCGCTCACAACGGATTTGTACTGCTGAGCGTTAAAGATACAGGCATTGGCATTCCGCCTGCAATGCTTAAAAATCTTTTCAGCCTTACCTCTGATGCAAAACGCCCCGGTACCGAAGGTGAAAACAGCACCGGTCTTGGTCTGATTCTCTGCAAAGAATATGTTGAGAAAAACGGCGGCACAATCAGTGTTGAATCTGAAGAGGGGAAAGGATCAGTGTTTTCTTTTTCTGTGCCCGTTTCTCCAACTGCTTCAGAATAGTTCCGGACAAATTTTTGCGGGAAGCCGGGCTTTTGGATTCCTGTTCTTTTTTCGGACATTCAGTATTTTAATTGGGATAAGAGCTGAGACAAATCATTAGTGATTACTCACTCCGCAATATGATCCGTGCCGGCTGATCTGAGAAGTGTAAAATAAACCATAACCGCAATGGTTCCTGCTGCACTTATAAGCAAAGCTGCTTCCGAACCGAATCTGTACCATATAAACCCCGTTATAAAACTTGCGCTCATTGTGCTCAGGCTCTGAAATGCTGTTAAAGTTCCGATTGCTGTAGCCGTTTCATTTCCTGCTGACATATTGGAAATCCACGCTTTTGAGATCCCCTCGGTTGCAGAGGCGTAGACTCCGTAAATCAGAAAGAAAATGCCATAGTACCATAAGTCTGAAGAGAATGCCATTCCTGTATAAACAACCGCAAACAATGCCAGTCCCGAAATGAATACTCTTTTCAGTCCTGCCTTATCCGCCAGGATCCCCATGGGAAATGATGTCAGTGAATAAATCAGATTATAAAATATGTACAAGCCTATGATGACTGAGTCATTAAGTCCCGACTCTTTTGCCTTCAGCAGCAAAAACACATCCGAACTGTTAAAAACGGCAAACACCAGCATACCCCCGGTTATTTTTCTGTATGCAGATGGGGCTGTTTTCCAGTATTTCATGAATGCAAAAAAGCTGAACTGACGGGGATCAGCCTTTTTTACCCCAGCCTTTTTATCTTTCAGCAATAATGAGGATGTTATTGCAAGAAACCCGGGTATCACTGCTATCAGAAATAGTGACTGATAGTCATCGGGATTGTTAACCAGCCAGATAAGCGCTGCAAGCGGCCCAAACACCGCACCGAGTGTGTCCATCGCCCGGTGAAATCCGAAGACCTTCGCTTTGTTTTCTCTTGATGATTCAGCCGAGAGGAGTGCATCCCGCGCACCTGTTCTGATTCCCTTCCCGAAGCGGTCGAGAGTCCGCAGGAAAAAAATCCATACCGGGAGTACCGAAACCGCGAAAAGAGGTTTGGAGACGGCGCTTAGTGCATACCCGATTCTCACAAAGGGCACTCTTTTACCCGTGAGGTCTGACATCTTCCCGAAATATCCTTTGCTCAGACCTGCAGTTGCCTCTGCCACACCTTCCAGAATTCCGATGATAAATATAGAAAAACCGATGCTCTTAAGATAAACCGGCATTACAGGGTACAGCATCTCACTTGCCATATCGGTGAACAGGCTGACGGCAGAGAGAATGATTATTGTTTTAGTGAGATATTTCATTGCTGATTTATTTGTTAATGCCTGATTTTCAGCGGGCTGCTTATTTTCATTGACTGCCGGTTCAATTTAGTGATTTTTCAAATCAGTCAGGTTCTGAACTTATGACAATATTGTTTCTATCAGATCACCAACGGCATTCTGAATTCTTAAAAGCCCCTCATCTGAACTGAGATCAATTCCGTTAAAAACATCCGATGTTTTAGACCTGAGGAGAAGATAAGTTATTCCTCCCTGAATAATTGCTGCAATTGCTGCCAGATCTTTCCCTTCAAATTCGCCTGAGATCCCTGCCTTGTTAAGAACCTGCATCCCCTTTTCCTCGCGGCTTTTTGCCAGTCTTTCGGTAATCTGATTCCGGTGGCTAAGTTCCCAGAGAAGAAGCTCCCTGAATTCAGCATCAGATGCCGTGTATTTCAACTGACCGATGAAGATCCGCTTCGCAACCCAGGCTGTTTCTTCACGGGTAAGTTTTTCACCGGTTCCGGGAAAAACCGGAGCTATATTCGAAAAATAGTCTTTTTCCTTAACATAGCTTTCTGTGAGTCCCTCAAGGGAGCCAAAATATCTGTAGATAAGCACCTTGTCACAGCCGGCCTCTTTTGCAACGGCATTAATGCCGAGACCGGCAAAACCTTCTCTCAGAACAATTCTGCCAACTGCCTCTTTAATCTTCTTTTCTGTCTCTTCTCTGTTTCTTTTCATTGGTGGTAACGTTGTGTTATGAAATATTGACTATTTAAAGATCAGAACTGCCACCCGATTTTCAATGATACTTCAGCCATTAATTTCTTCTGCTTTATCAGTGTGCTGCCAATCATCTTATCTTCCATACCCGTTACCGGAAAGTGAAGCGCTGCCCAGGGATTTATATAAAGCCCAGAATAAACAGGAATTATATATCCCGTGCCTGCGGTAAGAATCAGGTTGTTATATTCACCGGTAATTCCTGTCCCTTTCTCTTCAATGTTGTTCATCCAGTATTCAATTCCGGCGCCGAGCCACAACCCTGAATATTGTTTCTGCTCACCACGCCATGGAAAATAATCTGCGATCACAGCAAAGGCATCCGTTTTCAGATTTGTCATTCCGTCGGGCATAACAAATCCCGGAGGATAAACTTTAGTGATTACAGCTCTGAGCCTGAGGTTCCCGGTGCCTCCCCACGCTGATAAATAATAACCGCCTGTAGCAAAAGGAAGAATATCAATTTCGGTGCCGGCAGAAAGGGGGTGTCTTTCTTGTCCGTTTAAGTTATTAAATGATCCTGCGCTAAAAAATATAATTAACGATAAAAGAAATATATGTTTCATTATTGATCCAATGCAATAAATTTGTCACTTAACGGTGACAAATATATGTCACCACTTGGTGACATGCAAGTGAAAAATAACTTGTTTGACGCAAAATGATGTTCAGGATTAATTATTGAACTGAAAGTGCATATTCATACCCTTCGTTGAGCACTGTTATTTTTTGTTCAAGCCTTACGATATATGCCCAAAATTGAATACTCGTATTGTTCTCTAATTTAAATGCTTTTACAACATTTGAAATTGTATCTCTTTGTTCTGTGCTCAATTCATCTATTATTAATATAATCTTTAAGTTGGTTCTCAGGGATTGCTCAATCTGTTCTTTAAGTTTAAGGCCAATCAGTTGTTCATTAATTGCCGGCTCTATTTCGCGCATCCATGCAGTAACTTTAGTCTGTAGTGCTTTATTCAGGAAAATATATTCTATTATCCTTTCAGTCCACCTTTTTATTGTATCGTCTCTTATCTGTTTTTCAGTGACTATACTGAAAGTGGAGGCGAACCGCATTAATTGAGGAATTATATGACCGTTGAGGTAATTTGATTTCTCCTGTATTTTCTTTTTAGCCTGACCGTAACACTCATATTCAATTAGATTAAACTGAAAGGGAACTGTGTCCATCTTATTAAAAACCAGAAGCAGGGCATCGGGTATACCACGTATTCCGGAAATATTACTTTCTTTCGACTCAAGATTCGATGTAATAAATATCCTGTTTTCAGGAATTAATAATGATCTCTGCTCAGGATACTGAGGGAATAAAGAATAAAAATTACGGTTAACAAGCGTTTCAAGCCCTCTTATTTTATCTGTTTCATTAGTAAATGAAATAGTCTGGAAAGTTGCCAGAATATTTATTTCTGAATCAGGCAGGGCAGATTCAATATTTTCATCTTCTTCAAATCCTTTTTGCTCATCCTCCGAGTCTGAAAGACCATACTGTTCCGAAGTGTCAGAAACATAAGTAAATTCTGAGTCGCGAACGGTAAAGGTTTTATCCAGTAAGTCAACAGCTGCAGGATCACTGATCAGCTTTGAAACCTGAACGTATTTCAGCGCCCAGTGTTTACCACCGATCTTCTGCAATATTTTTATATCAAATGGTTCGCAGAATTGGAGATTTGTAATCCTGAAGGCGCTTACATAATGTTCTGCATCGGGCCAGGGTTTTGAATCCGTAATTTCTCCGAGTCTTGCCCTGGCTCCACACAAAGATTCTTTACCTCGCTTTACAACGAGATAGACCAGATCACCTTCTGCCTGACCCCGTTGGGTAAAGCCGAATATTTTTTCTTTTATACTTATATTGTAATTTTCAACAGATTTGCCGCAGTGGAGGATTCTTGTGCCCATATTACTCCCCTTTATTATTTTCAGGTCTTGTTCAGGTAAATTTGATTCAATAAAATATTTCTCATACTCTGTATGATTGTGAAGAGTTAAAAACTGATATTTATTCTCCGCACGTAAATTATCCAATTAATCAATGAAATTCAAGTAAACTGACTCTTTTCAATATAAACTTACATACTCAATCTCTGCGGTAAAGCTCCCTTCCTGCTTGTCACTGATAATAAAAGAGACCTCTTTGATTTTATCAAGCGGAATGACAGGCGATGAATTAATCTCTCTCCCGAAATATTTGTGGTAAAACCGGTTAAAGGGGAGCCTTATTATCAGCCATTCATCTTTTTTGGTTTCAAATGTCACCGAGTAAAAATAGCCTGTGAAATAAGCAGTTTCCTTCATTGATATGCCGTATATCTTGCCGTCACCTTTTATCTTAAGCTCAATGCCTTCATACCCGGTGAAATTATAGTCACGGATCTGACTTCTCATTGAAGCAAAGCCGCCGTTATTTTCAAGCGAGACTGAACCCGTGAAAACCACCGTGCCAGCTTCACTGACCTTCAGGGCAGAACGGCTTATTCCCCCCATGACATCATCATTCACAACTCTCCACCTGTTTTCGCTTTTCATAATCTCAGCATCAAGCAGCACCGGCATTTTCACCTCATTAATTAAACCGTAAATTAAAACCAGAATCAGACTGTATAACATATATTCAACCATTGTTACTATCTGATAAAATAACAAAAGCCATCATAAAAGAGTTTTATCCGGACATCTGCATGAAAATCCCGCTTTCATTGCTGCAAAACCACATCCCGATCCGACTTTTTTGCACGCTTCTGCAAATATGTCTTGACTTTTTTGCATATCCATGCTAATTTGCCGCTATGCAAAGATATTTATATAACCAGATAGTAAATGACCTGAAAAAGAAAATGGTTTTTCTGACAGGTCCGCGTCAGGTAGGAAAGACTTACCTTGCCAGACAAATAATGCAGCTTTTCAGGAAACCGCAATATCTTAACTATGACAACGTCATTGATGCGGGTATTCTTAAAAAGATGTCATGGCCGGCTGACAGCGACCTGCTGGTCTTCGATGAAATCCACAAGATGAAGAACTGGAAGAATTATATCAAGGGTGTGTTCGATTCAAAACCTGCAGGGCAGTCAATTCTTGTTACCGGCAGCGCAAAGCTTGAATTGTTCAGAAAGACCGGCGATTCGCTGGCAGGAAGGTATTTTAATCTGAGATTAAATCCTGTGACTCCTGATGAACTCACTGAATTCAGTATTTCACCGGCTGATAAACTTGATTTCGTTCTGACGTTCGGCGGATTCCCTGAGCCGCTGACTGATGCGCTGGAATCAGACCGTGAAACAGCAATTAATTCATTGCGAAGATGGGAAAATCAATATTATTCAAACGTGCTCAGAAACGACATAATGGAGCTCAGCAGAATTCAGGAACTGTCCTCAATGAACCTGCTTGCAGAGATGTTGAGGTCCAGAACCGGTTCACCCCTTTCATCACTGGCTCTGAGTGAAGATTTGCAGATAAGTCCCCATACGGTTAAAAAGTATGTGGGAATTCTTGAAAATCTTTATGCTGTTTTCCTGATTAAACCGTATAACAGGAATATTGCGCGATCAATTCTGAAAGAACCGAAGGTCTATTTTTACGACTGTGCCCGCGCCGGGGGTAATGAAGGTGTAAAACTTGAGAATCTCGTGGCTGTCTCACTTCTTAAAAAGGTGCAGTATATGCAGGATGTGAAAGGGCTGAATGTTGAACTGAATTACCTCAGAACCCGGGATGGCAGAGAAGTTGATTTTGCAATAATCGGGGATCATAAAATACATACACTCATTGAAGTGAAACTCAGCGATCACAAGCCATCTCAGTCTCTGGCATACTTCAGCGCAAAATTCCCCGATGCAAGAGCAATACAGATTGTTAAAAATCTTTACCGGGAAGAAACAATAGGAAATATTGAAATTCTGAACGCAGCAGAGAGATTGGCCGATCCTTCATTTCTTACAGATTTATAAGCACCGGATAAGACTTTTTTGCACGCTCCTGCAAATTAGTCTTGTCTTTTTTGCACTGTTGTGCAAATCTGCCGCATCACTGATCTTAACCGTGAGTTTTAATTAAAAGCATTTACTTTTTATATTGTTTTTGTTAACCAGAAAATGTTTTGAATACTGATCAGGATATGAAATCACCGGACATAAGATGGAAGCAGAGATTTTCAAATTTCAGGAAGACTCTCAATCTGTTAAATATCATTCTTTCTAAAAAATCACTTAACCATATTGAAGAACAGGGATTAATCCGGTCATTTGAATACACCTTTGAACTGGCCTGGAATACCATAAAAGACTACTATGAATTTCAGGGCACTTCGGGGATACAGGGAAGCAGGGACGCCTTCAGAACTGCATTTAACCGGGGCCTGATCAGTGACGGCGAATTATGGATGGAGATGATTAAAAGCAGAAGTCTTACTTCTCACACTTATGATGAATCGCTGGCCTCTGAAGTTGCTCATGCCATAAGAAAAGACTATATCGGGTGTTTTAATAACCTGGAAAAAGAACTTCTTAAGATATCAAATGAATCACACTGACAATATCGGCGGGTTGACTCCTGAAACTCTCCGGAAACTCAGGGAAATCTTTTTAACGTTTCCATCGGTTTCAGAAGTCATTTTATATGGTTCAAGAGCAAAGGGGAGTTATCGCCCCGGCTCTGATATTGATATCACACTGAAAGGGGAAACACTTAACACAAAGGTTATCGTTAAACTTGATAACATGATTGATGACCTCCTTCTCCCCTGGATTTTCGATATTTCAATTTATGACAGAATTAAAAATGAGGACCTTATCTCACACATAGACAGGGTTGGGATAACAATTTATCAAAGGGAGCCGGTACCCTCCCCTTGATAATCTTAAAACAACTAAAGCTTTACAGCCCTTAGAGCAATGAATGACGGGAAATACTCATCAATTTTTTTTACGTCTCCCCAGTTATCCTCATAAAATCCTGTAACTGCAAAGCCTGCACCGGTCAGTCCCCCTATCTGATCTGAAAGTGAGTGGCCAAAAACCAGAGGTTCATTTGCTGCCATGAGCTTTTGTCTCAGTTCTTCAGATATTGAAGTGAGATCGGAATAAGGCTGTTTATACAGCAGTTTCATATCAGACACATCTTCATACTCCTGATCACCGAAAAGCAAGGCAACAGGATTAAAAAATCCCGTGAGAAGAGTGCCACCCCTTTTTAACACTTTTGAGCATTCCTGCCAGACTGTTCTGACATCATCGGTAAAGCAGGTTGAGCATGGGTTAAAGATAAAATCAAAGGACTCTCTTTCAAGTGATGAGAGGTCTTTCATATCTCCCTGTACTGCAGTCACTTTAAGTCCGTATTTTTCAGCGGTCTGAATATCTCTCTGAAGCTGGGCATCTGAATTATCGAAACTTGTAACATCAGCGCCCGCCGCAGCAAACAGCGGCACCTGCTGCCCCCCGCCCGAGGCAAGAGCCAGAACTTTAAGATCTTTCAGAGGCGGGAACCAGTCGGCAGGCACATATTTCACCGGAGTCAGAAAGAGTGAGAGTTTTCCCCCCCTTGCTGCTGAGATTTCCTGTTCATTAACGGGAATTGTCCATTTGTTGCCTGATTCTGCCTGCTTATTCCACATATCTCTGTTAAAGGCCGTTACATCAACTTTATTTTCCATCTGTTTCCTTTATTTTGTTAGCCTGAGATGAAATAATTCTCTGAGATCATCAGTCACACAACTAACGGGTTTAAAAGTATGACAGGATATATTGCATTCATCCGCGGAATAAATGTCGGTGGTAAAAATATCATAAAAAAGGAAAAGCTCGCAGAGATTTTTGTTTCAGCGGGTTTAAACAATGTTAAAACCTTCATTCAGAGCGGAAATGTATTTTTTACAACAGGCGGTGATACCGGGCAAATTAAAAATGATATTGAAGAGGAGTTGTATAAGCACCTCGGGAACAGGGTGCCTGTCATGATTATGGCTCAGAGTTACATTGCGGAAGTTGTAAATGAGAATCCGTTTAAGGATATTCCTGCAGACCCCGATCTTAAAACATATTATGTCATTCTTGAAGGTGACCCCGCAAAAGATATCCCCGTGCCGTTTGAGTCAGAAAAAGACGGCATACTGTTCTTTCACCGCAAGGGACTCATCTTCTGCGCAACCAGCAAACCTGTTAACGGCAAATATTTCTATCCTAACGCAGTGCTTGAAAAACTGAGCGGCACCCCCGCCACCACGCGGAATATTAAGACAATGAAAGCTCTGGCTGAAATAAGCTGAACGGAGGGTTGATAGTTTATTATATTGCACCGTTTCTGCTGTTTTGCCGGGGTTGTCTCAAAAGCTGTAATTTGTCATTCACAGCAAGCCAAAGACTGAGAATTTTTTATAAAAATCAGCTTTCAATCAGCCCCTGGTTACCCTGCTGCAATGAAAAATCTGCTTTAATAAAAACAGGGCTAATCCCTTGTAAGCACTGCTCTTACTCGGAGTCAGAACAGCCGGTCCTCTCTTGCCGTTGGCTTCAGCCAACGGAAACAAAGCAAGCTCCACTTCTTCCGGCTTTAGCCCCATTATATAATCTTCATGCCTGAAAAAAAAGGTGATAGAATAAAATGCAATCCTTTTTTATATCCAACCCCGCCGGGGTTGAGGGTTCTTGAGGGGTAATTTTTTTCTACAGATATTCAACCCGTCCCGGGTTGAGCCATTGATTTTCCGGTGGTATCCGTTAGGGATGCGATGCTCGCATCCCCTGAAAAATCACCTTTCGACCAGTACAGGGTGAAAGTTACTTTTGATACATCCCCAAGACAACAGAGAGCAAATCATGAGACAGGCTCTGCAGAGAAACGATGCCCGCATCCCCTCAAAAATCATCATCAGACCGGCGCTGAGTAAAAGTAAATGTTTCTTTTGAGGTAGCCTCCGCTATTATTCCAAACCCGTAAACAGGTTCTGAATGTGGTTAGTAATTCATAACCGCAATTCTGCAAGAACTGATTCTTCCCCGTCGTTTATGCCGGAAACGATTGCCTGGCTAAAAACTAAACCCTAAATCCTAAAAACT
>JABWCA010000139.1 GCA_013359345.1 Ignavibacteriaceae bacterium | reverse complement strand
GAATCCCGTGTAAGCACTGACTTCAAATAAAAGCACAACTGCCGATCCTCTCTTGCCGTTGGTTTTAACCGACGGAAAAAGGAAGCAGCTCAAATGTACTGACATTCCCGAAAAAACGGGACGGCGTTACAATTTAATCTCCGGAGTCGTGATTCTTAGAAGATATTTCCTTCCTCCCGTTTTGCTTGTGGTTAATGACTGCCTTTTGGGTAAAAACGATACTGTCTCAAAAGAAATGTTTAATGAAAGCTGATTTTTATAAAAAATTGTCAGTCTTTGGCTTGCTGTGAATGACAAATTACAACTTTCGATACAAACCCTTTTCTGTTTAAAGAGTTGTTTTGGAGGAGGTGGGAAGTTCTGCCGAAGGCATCCCTTTGGGAGAATCTTCTCGGGGGTACAACTAAAGCGCCACAGGCGCTTTTTCTGTTTTAAAGCAGAACTTGTCCGTTTACCGGCATTTAACCCTATCAGCGTAAATCTGTTCTGATCTGTATCCTCTGCGTAGCTGATTTATAAAATTTGTGTTCATTCGTTCCCTCTCCGCCAAGTGCGGAATATGCATTATACGTGTTTAGCCTGATTTTTATCTGTGATCATTCTTGCCTGCCATAACAAAAAAAATCCCGCCGGCTGCCACACAACGACGGGATTCATCATCAACCAAGGAGTAAATTAACAGGAGATCTCTTCAGCTCGCTTCTGAATAGACCTCGGGAAGACTTTTTAAGTACGTTTTCAGTTCATCATCGGGCAGAATATTCTCTTTAAGCCCTTTGCTGACGTATGCATCATAAGCGCCCAGATCAAAAAATCCGTGACCGGAAAGATTGAAAAGGATCGTTTTTGACTCACCCGATTCCCTGCATGCAAGGGCGTGATTAATCACAGATCTTATAGCGTGAGAACTTTCAGGAGCAGGGAGAATACCCTCGGTTTTTGCAAACAGAGCAGCGGCGTCAAAAACCTTAACCTGGTCATAAGCCTCGGCAGAGATCACTCCCTGCTCATATAAATAGGAGACCATGGGTGCCATTCCGTGATATCTCAAACCTCCTGCATGAATGGAAGGGGGTAAAAATTTATGTCCGAGTGTGTGCATTTTCATGAGCGGCGTAAGCCCTGCCTCATCACCAAAATCATAAGCATAAGTTCCCTTTGTGAGAGTGGGGCAGGATGCAGGTTCAACTGCAATAACCTGCAGATCTTTTTTCTTTCCGCTGAGTTTATCCTGAATGAAAGGAAAACTCATTCCTGAGAAGTTACAGCCGCCGCCCACGCAGGCAATTATGATATCAGGATCTGCTTCTGCCATTTCCATCTGGATTTTTGCTTCCTGACCGATGATTGTCTGATGCAGAAGCACATGGTTGAGCACACTGCCGAGTGCGTAGTTGGTGTCATCTCTCTGTGCCGCAAGTTCAACCGCTTCACTTATTGCAATGCCGAGTGAACCCGGCGAATCAGGGTTTTCTTCCAGCACGCGGCGTCCTGCCATGGTTCTGACTGAGGGACTCGCGATAACTTCAGCGCCGAATAGCTGCATGAATGAACGCCGGTATGGCTTCTGATTGTAGCTGACTTTCACCATATAAACCTCACACTCAAGCCCGAAATGCTGGCACGCAAATGAAAGCGCGCTTCCCCACTGCCCTGCACCGGTTTCGGTTACGAGCTTTTTGATGCCCGCAATCTTATTGTAATAAGCCTGAGGTATTGAAGTGTTAGTTTTATGACTTCCGGCAGGATTAAGTCCTTCATGCTTAAAATATATTTTTGCCGGGGTATCAAGATATTTTTCAAGCTTAACAGCACGGATAAGCGGTGTTGGTCTTGATACATAATAAAGATCCCTGACCTCATCCGGAATTTCAATAAATCTCTCTGTGGCCATCTCCTGCTTAAGCAGTTCAATCGGGAATATTCTCATAAGGTCTTCCGGTCCCACGGGCTGCTTTGTGCCGGGATGTAACGGTGCAGGCAGTTGGCCCGGGAGATCGGGTGCGATATTATACCATGATCTTGGCATTCTTGATGCATCGAGGTAGAATCTTGTTCTTTGCATGATTTTTGTTTATCCTGTATTTGTTTCTGATTGATTAAGCACAAAAAAAAAGCCGCAGACTGAAATTCAATCCACGGCTTTAAGGCAAAAAACCGTGGAAAGTAAACTTCACTATCCACGGCTCTTTCTTAATTTATTTTAAATATATCTCAGGGCAGACAGCGAAGCTCTTTGCTCCACCACCACCAGTTCTGTGTCATTTTCGAAATATTTGCTGTTTGTTTAATTATTTTCATAACGTCTGCAATATAAAAGATGATCCTGTAAAATCAAAAGAGAAAAATTTGTCCCCATTTAAATTATTTTTCACTATTTTCATGAAAATTTATTCATAAATTATACAGAAGGAGCACAACATGAAAAATCTGCGTTTAACTGTTTTAATTGCCGCTTTAATTTTAAGCGGAAAATTATTTGCGCAATCAGAAGAAGACATGAAAGCCTATATGGAGTTCATGACACCCGGCAAGCAGCATCAGGCAATGGCTGAGGGAGCAGGAAAGTGGAACACTACTATTAAATGGTGGATGGATCCGAAGGCGGAACCGGCTGTAACCGAAGGCGAGGTAACCGCCGAAATGATTCTGGGAGGCCGTTATTTAATGGAAAAACACACCTCAATGATGATGGGCATGCCCTTTGAGGGGATGAGCCTCACCGGATATGATAACACACTCGGGAGATTCTTCAGCACCTGGATTGACAACATGGGCACGGGTATTATGTACTCAACCGGTACATGGAATGAAGAAAAAAAGAGAATTGAATGGCAGGGCACAATGACCGACCCGATGCTTAAAACCGAAATGCCTGTAAAGCAGTATTCATGGCATGACGGCAAAGATAAAATGGTTATGGAGATGTATGTGATTGTTCCCGGCGGCGAGTACAAGAATATGGAAGTTGTAATGACGAGGGCAAAATAATTTTTGCTCCCTGCATGTTTTATCTCAGACCCCGGCTTCTCTGAGCCGGGATATTTATATGCCGCATTAGTGCGGCATTTTTGTTTTACCCTTTTCTGCAAATCCGCCTCCCGCCGGTTGCGCCCTGTTAAGCTTTTACGCCGATCCCGGTTACCGGAGCCGGGAGAGTGTCTGATCTTAATATTCTTACTCTAATTACCTGCTGCTTGGAATTCTTCCATATATCACTCATCCGTTTTTTGTATATTTGTTCTGGTAAAATTAAATTTGCCCTTAATAAATGAATTCAGGAGAATAAAATGACAGAAATAATTGATGTCAGAGCCAGACAAATATTAGATTCCAGAGGAAACCCGACTCTTGAAGCCGAAGTGATTCTTGAAAGCGGTGTGGTTGGCAGAGCTGCTGTACCCAGCGGGGCTTCAACAGGTATCAGAGAAGCCACCGAATTAAGAGATGATGATTTAACGAGATATGGCGGCAAAGGTGTACTTAAAGCAGTAGAAAACGTTAATAATCAGATTGCAGATACAATCATCGGCATGGATGCCATTGATCAGGTCGGGATTGACAGAGAGCTTATCGAGCTTGACGGAACCCCCACAAAATCAAATCTTGGCGCAAATGCAATACTCGGTGTATCGCTTGCAACCTCAAAAGCCGTGGCCGACACACTGGGCTTACCGCTCTATATGTACATAGGCGGATGTAATGCAAAAACACTTCCCGTACCGATGATGAATATTATCAACGGCGGCAAACATGCTGATAATAACGTTGATTTCCAGGAATTCATGATCATGCCGGGCGGTGCTGCCTCTTTCAGCGAAGCGCTCAGAATGGGTGTTGAAACCTTCCACTCGCTTAAATCAGTTCTTAAGAAAAAAGGTTATAACACGGCAGTTGGTGATGAAGGCGGATTTGCACCAAACCTGAAATCAAACGATGAGGCTATTGAAGTTATTCTTGAAGCCATTGAAAAAGCCGGTTATAAACCGGGCGTTGATATTGCCATTGCGCTTGATCTCGCTTCCTCAGAAATGTATCAGGAAGAATCAAAGAAATACAGGTTCTTTAAATCAACCCAGAAAGAAATTTCTTCAGAGCATATGGTTGATTATCTGGTGAAATGGGTTAATCAGTACCCGATAGTTTCAATTGAAGACGGCTGCGCCGAGCTCGACTGGGATGGCTGGAAACTCCTCACCGATAAAGTTGGCGACAGAGTACAGCTTGTTGGTGATGATCTTTTTGTAACTAACACCGCAATTCTCCAGGAAGGTATTGATAAAGGCATAGCCAATTCAATCCTGATAAAACTGAACCAGATTGGCACTCTGACCGAAACTCTTGATGCTATTGAAATGGCCAAGAAAGCAAGCTACACAAGTGTTATAAGCCACAGAAGCGGTGAGACCGAAGATGTGACCATGGCTGATCTTGTGGTGGCAACAAACGCAGGCCAGATCAAGACAGGATCTGCTTCAAGAACAGACAGAATTGCCAAATACAATCAGTTAATCAGAATCGAAGAGGAATTAGGGCCTTCAGCCATATTCCCGGGATTCAAAACAGTTAACTGCAAAATGACATTCTGATCAGATTTCTGATAATGCAAAAAGCCCGCTTACGCGGGCTTTTTTGTTTTATGTTCTTACGTTCAGCAGAGTTATGCAACCGGAGCATCAACAAACACCTTATCACCGATAAAGCAGTCATCACATCTGTCTTTAGCACAGTGTGTTCTGAACAGTTCAATCATTCCCTGATTGATTATCGTCTTGTGTTTGTACTCTTCCAGTTTCAGAGCCCTGGCAATATCATTAACCAGATTATTATCACTTTCGGCTTTCATTATCTTGTAAACGCCGAACACCTTTGATGCAAGCTTTTTCTTTCCGAAAAGATCAAAATAGACGTACATGAAAGGAAGGATAATATTGATGAATATTTCATCTGCGCGGCTGCTTCCAACAAAATATTTGATATGGAATTTTCCGTTTTTATCAAATTTAAAGTGCCTGCTCCAGTATCCATCGGCTTTTACTATAAAAAGTGATCTCACTGAATTGCGGAGCACATCATAATTATGTATCTCAGTGAACTTCTTCACGAGTGTGTCAAGAAGGCCGTGATTGAGCAGCGCGTCAAGAAGATGAATGCCTCCTGCCAGTCTGATTGCCGGATAGTTCTGAGGCCTTAGTTTGCTAAGGGTCCATTCCTCTTCATGAAAATATGGACCTGTGTAAAGATCACGGTACTTAACCCAGATTTCGTGAATCTTTCTCAGATACTCTGAACTTTCATCTGTATCAGGAATTTCATCATTGTTCAGCAGCCCGCCAACATTGAAGTAAACCGACTCAAGATCATCGCGGAAATTTCCTCCCGCATTTACGGCATGCAGAAACTTAACATCAACCGCCTTAGCCAGATCAGTCATTATGAGTTTGTTCTGAGTATAGCCAAGTGCTTCAAACAATCCTTCATAAAACAACTGAAGCCAGATATCAGTTTTTTTAAGCTGTCTGTATTCAATCTGTTTGTTTTCGTACTCCGGCGGCAGTGAGTAACGCACATCAGGCTCTCTTACGGTCAGCTCATCAACATACAGCAGTTCACGCAGCCGGTGGAGAACTCTCTCGCATTTTTTATTGAATCGGTCGGTTCCCAGTCTCACCAGATAATCAATCCTTTCATTTTCATCCATCAGGCTGGTAATATCCTGGCATGGCATTTTCTGGATTGTGGTATCCGGCTCTGCTCTGAGTGAATCTCTTATAATATTGAAAATTGATTCGTCAAGAAAACTGCTGATCCCTATTGAGGGGATCTTTCTGCCTTCTTTAGTGTAGACAAATTTTGGCTGGTCAAATGATTCAAAAGTGGCGTGTAAAATTACTTTATTGAATCTTGAATTCAGATTATGGCCGTGGGTTTTCCAGTCTGAATAGTGTGTGTCAATTTCGACATCCCCGACGTATGTTATTCCGCCAATACGTATTCTTGCATTTTTGAAATCAGGTCCGCCGTTTTCGGCATCAAAGTCACCGCAGTAGAGTATTTCTATTTTCTCCCCTGCCGTTGTTACTATCTCCTGTGAAAATTTTTGCTTCTGCCATACATCATACAAAAGTTTTTCAGGTAGCTTTATTTCCTCGCTCATATGAACTCCCAAAGGGCATGGATATCATGGTAATAATATTTTGTTTTATAAGTAACATAAGGATTGAGGTTTTCAGAATCAATAGAGAGGGGTGCGGTAAACGTTAAATGTGGCTGCTTCAGGTACTTTTTTTTGCGAAGCCCCGAATTATTAATACCGTGAGAGTATTATTAAACGGGTTTATAACCCGTTTATCTGTAATAATTTACAGTTTCGCAACATTTATAAAGAGACTGATTTATCTGCTTAATTACACTGTTTTACTGAAACCTGCACGTATTTCAGAGTTGAGTTTATCAGTTTCATCTGCTGCCCTCTGAGCAAAATCATCACCCTGAGAGGCGTATATCACGCTTCGGCTCACATTGATCAGGAACCTGCTTCTGCCCGCCCTGCCCAGGATTGATGCTATTTCTCCCGCATCGCCCCCCTGCGCCCCGACCCCCGGAATCAGAAGAGGTGAATCACCCAGTATATCAAGATTTTCACTCAGTTCAACAGGATTGGTGGCCCCTACAACAAATCCGCAGTTAACCGACGGGTACCATGACCGGCACTTCCTTATAACTGTTTTATATATTTCTTCTCCCTCTTCAGATCTGATTTTTTCAAAATCATTTGAACCTTTGTTTGAAGTGAGAGCCAGAACAAAATTGAGCTTTTCCTGATTTTCGAAAAAAGGATCGAGAGAATCTTTCCCCATGTAAGGATGCAGTGTAATTGAATCACACCCGAACCAGTTAAAAACGGAATCAGCATACATTTTTGATGTATTGCCTATATCTCCCCTTTTTGCATCGGCAATTATAAAAATATCTTTTGATACCGATCTGATGTAATCAACTGTTTTTTTAAGCGAGTCAAAACCGGGTGTGCCGTATGCTTCATAAAATGCAAAATTAAGCTTATAGGCAGCAGCCTTGTCATGCGTTGCATCAATAATCATTTTATTGAAGGCAAAGAGAGGATCTTTATAACTTCTTAGTGCCGCAGGAATTTTTGTTATATCAGTGTCAAGCCCTACACAAACATGTCTGCCCGCTTCGGCATTGCTGAGGAATATTTCGTAAGATTTCATATCACTTAAAATTTCTGAACATCATTGATTCAACAGGAAATTCAGTCCGCTCATTGTATTTGGCAGATTTTTTTCTGTCATAGGGTGTTTCAATTTCACCCGCAATTTCAAAATATATTATCTGGCCTATCGGCATTCCGCTGTAAATTCTGACCGGCTGTTTCACTGAAATTTCAAGGGTCCAGTTATTGCAGAAACCTGCATCCCCTTTTCCTGCTGTGGCGTGGATATCAATTCCGAGCCTGCCCACGCTTGATTTACCTTCAAGAAACGGGACAAAATTACGCGTTTCGGTGTATTCTTCGGTCACTCCCAGATAAAGACGGTTAGGCATAAGCACGTATCCCTCTTCAGGTATTTCAAAAACCTTTATCTTATTGTGCACCCTTGCATCAAGGATATCATTTTCATACAACGCAAGCCATTTGCCCAGAGCAACATCATAGCTGTTTGTTCCGAGATTTTCTCTCCTGAAAGGTTCAATAACTATATTGCCGTTTGATATCTCATCGAGAATTTTTTTATCTGAAAGTATCAAGGTTTCACCTCCGGTTTATGAAAACTCTTTTCTTGAGCGGTATATGTTCATGTAAATTGCCAGCATGAGTGTGTTTGAAAGCAGCGAACTTCCGCCGTAACTCACAAACGGGAGCGGTATCCCGATAACGGGCATCATCCCGATAGTCATCCCCACGTTTATACTGAAATGTATAAAAAATATGGCAAATATACCTGATAAAAGCAAACTCAGAAACGGATCTTTTGTGGCCGATGCCAGTTTCACAATCCTGAAACTTATCACTGTGAATAATATGACAACCAGAAAGCTGCCGGCAAAGCCGAACTCTTCACCAATCACACAGTATATAAAATCAGTCCACTGCTTGGGAATGTACTGCAGCTGAGTCTGATTTCCCTGCATGAAACCCTTCCCCAGCAATCCGCCTGAACCTATTGCAATCTGTGCCTGAATGGCGTTATAGCCCGCGCCAAGGGGGTCTGAGTTAGGATCAATGAATGATAAAATTCTGCTTCTCTGATGCGGCTTAAGTATGTGAAACAGGTAATCCACAAAAAATGCCGAAGCAAAATTGACCGCAAGAATGGCAGAACTGAAAAAGAGATCCTTTTTGAAATAAAACAGGAGCGCTATGATCAGCACGAATGCACCGAGTGTGTAGTAAATTCCGAAAAGGCTGGCAACAATCACCACCGGGGGACCAAGCACAAGAAAAAGAGTGAACAGGCTCATCCCTTTCCAGAAGATCAGAGTGATAAGAAAACCCATGAAGACAAGCGCGCTGCCAAGATCCGGCTCCAGCAGTATGAGCAGTATGGGAGCAAGCCCGATACCGAGCGTGATGCCGAGGTCTTTCAGATTTTCAATATCACGGTTTTCATCACTTAAAAACTTGGCAATTGCCATAATAGTGAACAGCTTGGCAAATTCGGCGGGCTGGTAACTGAATGGCCCGAACGCAATCCATGCTTTTGCTCCCCCCACAGTTCGCCCTATAATCAGAACGAGCACCAGTGTGAATATTCCGAATGCATAAAGCGGATAGCTGAAATCCTTGAAAAATGTGTGGGGAATTGAATATATGACAATAAAGAGGATAACAGAAAGGCCGAGCGCTATGAGCTGCTTAATGAAATTCCCTTTTTCATAAACCGTGTTGAATGTTGCGCTGTAAATGGCAAGAATCCCGATTACAAGGAGAATTCCCACCGCCAGAAGCGTAATAAGATCGATTTTATCAGAGAGTTTGCTCCCTATTTTCAATCAACACCCCCTGAAAGCGTATCACCGATGACTCCCTGAGCCATCGGGAAACCTGAGTCTATCTTGTAACCCTTTTTCTGCAGATAGGCGATTATCACCTGCTGAGCAATCGGTGCTGCATAAGTGGAACCGAAACCGGCGTTTTCAACAAACACCGCCACTGCTATTTCAGGTTTTTCATATGGTGCAAATGCGATGAATATTGAGTGATCAAGCCCGTGGGGATTCTGCGCCGTTCCGGTTTTGCCCGCTATATGTATATCATTTCTTCTGATATTACCCGCAGTTCCTGCGCCATTAACAACCAGATACATACCCTTTTTCACAATATCAAGATTCTTTTTTTGTATCCCTGTGTTTATCTCGGTGAATTTAAGCGGATGATAATTTTTGTTTTCGTCAAGATATCCTTTTACAAGGTGCGGCTCATAGCTCTTTCCGTCGTTTGCCACAATTGCCGACATCAGTGCAAGCTGCAGCGGTGTCATGCTTATTTCACCCTGGCCGATACCCAGACTCACCAGAATACCTCTCGGCCAGTTTTTGCCGTATCTTTTCTCATAATATGCCGTATTGGGTATAAAACCCGGTGCTTCCTCAAGAAGATCAAGGTTTGTTTTAACGCCGAGATGAAATTTTGTGGCAAAGTCTTTAAGGCGGTCAAGCCCAACCTTAAAGATAAGCTGGTAATAGAATGTGTTGCATGAACCTTCAATTGCAGAGTAAACATTTGTTGCGCCGTGCGCTCCGTGGCATTTAAAGAATCTGTTGCCGAAAGTATATCCGCCGGTGCAGGGCAGTGTTGAAGTCTCGTCAATCACACCCATTTCAAGTGCGGCAAGCGATGCAAGTATCTTGAATGTTGATCCGGGCGGATGAAGCGACATGGTCGCTCTGTTAAACTGCGGCTTTAATGGGTCGGTGTAAAGCTGATTAAGGTAATCTTTTGATAAAACTGCCGAAAACTGGCTCAGGTCATAATCAGGCATGCTCACCATAGCAAGAATTTCACCGCTTGAGGGTTCAATTGCAACAACAGCGCCTGATCTTCCCCTTAGTGCTTCTTCAGCCACAGACTGAGCCGTTTCATCAATTGAAAGAACGAGATCTTTTCCTTTGAGAGAAAGTTTATCGTTCTTACCGTCTTTGTATTTCCCGATTTCGCGCCGCATCGCATCAACCAGAATATAATTGAAGCCTTTTTCACCTCTCAGAAGATTTTCATAGCTCTTTTCAAGTCCGGCAGTGCCGATAAAATCACCCTGAACATAATATTTATCTTTATCCTTCTCAAGTTGTTTCTGCGAAATTTCCCTTATGT